>JAUCGB010000024.1 GCA_030377895.1 Anaerolineales bacterium HSG24 | reverse complement strand
TGCAGACATTGGATGTTGGCCTGTTTATCGGTCTCGTACAACATCACCAGATGTTGCAGGGCATGACCTGTTGCCATCTCGACGGTCAGGTCACGCAGTTTCCACTTTTTTAACAACTCTTTGGCGGGTTCGGTACCCATTATAGAATTATCTCCTTTTGATTTTTGATTGGCGATTGCCGATTTTGGATTGAGCGAATCGCCGGAGTGCTTTGCCATGTGCTGTTTGGTTTTGACTTATAGTGTTGCCTCCTTTTTGAGATTTGATCGTTGCGGATAGGCTACGCTCTCTCCGCTGTAGACACCGTGCCGGATGAATCTCCGGCACTATCGAAATTAATTAACTAACAACAACTAATATTGTTGATAATACTAATTCTATAACTAGTTATAGAATTAGTCGAATATGTATAACCATTATGGGAACTATCAAAACCAAATTATTTGTTGTCCGTGCCAAAAAAGGGATTAAATCCATGCAGATCGTGGCAAAAGAAACGGGACTATCTCCGGCAACCCTATATAACTTCGAGAATGGCCGAACTAAACGTGTGGATTACAACACGTTAGCTTCCTTATGCCAATATTTCGGTTGTGAGGTTGGTGATTTATTGGAATATGTTGAGGATGAGGAGTAAGATGTTGTCGGAGGTGACTCATTCGCGTCAACTGGATTAGCGGTCATATTCTGCACTCCCCCAACTACTCTATGCGCCCGTCTCATCGCTAAGGTCATGCTTGTTCTGAAAAATTAGGAACAAACATATTTTCAGATGGTCAATCAGCCCCGATTCTCAGACGAGAGTCGAGGCTGGTTTTGCGTTGGGGCTACATCGGAAAAAATGTTGGTAGTGTTGCCATCTCTGCCTAACTAATATATAGTCTGTGGATTATCTACCCGCAAGTTTCAAACTTGCGGGTAGATGACCACTACGCAGTACCGTATTTAACAATTGAACACGAAACAAGGAGGTTTCATGACCCATATCACCGCCTTCCGAAACAATGTCAATCCGCTAACCCGTGGGGCGTTATTTTATCTCTTCTATTGGGGCGCAGTCGGAACATATATGCCCTTTATCAACGTCTATTTTGAGCAAAATTTGCACTTTACGGGCCGACAAATTAGCATTTTAGCCCTCTTTCCCCCGCTCATGAGCTTGGTATTCGCTATGCCCCTGTCCACCTTGGCTGACCGTCGGCAGTGGCGGATTCGGGTTTTGACGATTTCGGTTGCCGTCATGATGATACTCCTTCTTTTTGCCGCCATCCCGCAAAATTTTTATACGTGGATATTCATGATGCTCATCTTATCCGTGTTTATGAGTCCTATTGTCCCCATTTCCGATAGCTTGATTGCTCGGATGGCCTCCCAATATAACCTAAATTTTGGCTCGATGCGGATGTGGGGGTCATTCAGTTTTGCCACCTTAGCGATTGCAGGCGGTGCATTGTGGCAACAAGTCGGCTTTGAGCCTATGTTTTTGGCCGGAAGTTTAGTACTATTACCAGCCTTATTCTTCACAAACACCCTCGAGGAGCGATACACCAACACCGAAACCCAAACCCGTCAAGGGGCAATCCGAAAGATTGGGCAGGATGTCGGTATCCTGATATTGTTAGTCGCCTCGTTTTTGGTGGGTGCGGCAATCTACAACTCAATCATTTATGACGGTATCTACATGAATCAACTCGGCGGAAGCCAACTGTTTATTGGCCTGATGTTTGGCCTATCAGCCTTTAGCGAAGTGCCGGTGATGCAGTACAGCGGTAAACTGATTGCCCGTTTAGGGCAGGTGCAGGCATTACTGTTGGCCTACAGTTTTTTGATAGTGGCTTACTGTGGTTATGTGTGGGCCTTAACACCCACATTTTTGGTTCTGATGGCCGCCGTAAAAGGGCTGGGATTTGGCCTATTTTATGTCGGTACTGTGCGAATTCTCAGCGAGCGTACCCCCCCCGGCTTGGATTCAACCGTACAGGCCATGTACTCCGTCAGCACTTTTGGTTTAGCCCCATTATTTGTATCCTTAATTAGTGGTGAAATTTACGACAGATTCGGCCCAAGTACAATTTTTGCCTTTAATGTCGGCTCAATCAGCCTCGCCATGCTGTTGCTGACCATCGTCCTGTGGCGAGGAGTTTTTTCCGAAAAAACTACATCTAACTAAATCTGATGACTTAGGGAAAGCTAAAACAGACTAGATCGGCATAATAAGCCCTATTTATAGGGCGCAGTTCTGTAGCACGGGGATTTATCCCCGTGTGATGCTGGCTATTGAAGTTTGTCCTGTACTTAGATTCGCAAATTTGCCTATTCGCTATTTGACCACAACTCAGTTTTGTGGTTTCATGTGGGTAACTTCTGTTGAAGAACCCCTTTCCAAACAAAACTATTTGGTGATGATGCCCCATTGACTGATGCGCTTCCCATATCATTCCAAGCCAAAGGCGAGAAATCCCCCGACTGATATGAGGGACTCTTCTCGCCACTTTCGTTACGCTCAGAGTGACATAGTCATCAATCAACATGGCAGTACTACCAACCATTTAAGGAGTCTAACTGTATGAGTAACATCCCGCTCGATCAACTTTGTGTCAATACTATTCGTTTTTTAGCCGTTGACGGTGTTCAACAAGCCAACTCAGGTCACCCCGGCATGCCGATGGGCATGGCTGATGCCGCTTATGTTTTATGGACGAAGTTTCTGCATCATAATCCCAGCAACCCTGACTGGATTGATCGAGACCGCTTCATTCTGTCTGCCGGACATGGCTCGATGTTGTTATATAGCCTCTTACACCTGACTGGCTACGACTTGCCTCTTGGGGAACTAAAAAAGTTTCGGCAGTGGGCTAGTTTGACACCGGGGCATCCTGAATATGGCCTTACCCCCGGTGTCGAGGCCACCACCGGCCCATTAGGACAAGGATTTGCCAATGGGGTCGGCATGGCGATAGCTGAGGCATTTTTGGCCGCTAACTTTAACAAGCCCGACCATACCATCATCGACCATTACACCTACGCCATTGTTAGCGATGGGGAGCTAATGGAAGGGCTTAGTCACGAAGCTGCTTCTATGGCCGGACACATGAAACTCGGCAAATTGATTTATCTCTACGATGACAACTACATCTCAATAGAGGGTAGTACCGAGATAACTTTTACCGAAGACCGCATGAAACGCTTCGAGGCCTATAACTGGCATGTACAACAGGTTGACGATGGGCATGACCGTGCCGCCATTGAGGCCGCC
Organism: Anaerolineales bacterium HSG24; assembly: GCA_030377895.1. GTDB lineage: Bacteria > Chloroflexota > Anaerolineae > 4572-78 > J111 > JAUCGB01. Next base: position 41,740 of record JAUCGB010000024.1, on the reverse strand, counting down.
ATCAAAGCGGCTCAGGCCGTGACAGATCAGCCCTCAATTATTGCTTGCCGCACCACGATTGGGTACGGTAGCCCCAACAAAGCCAACACTCCCGGCGTGCATGGCTCTCCGCTTGGGCCTGATGAAATCAAATTGACCAAAGAGAACCTTAATTGGCCCTCCCAAGAACCGTTTCATATCCCCGAAGATGCACTGGCTGAGTTTCGTCTCGCTCTCAAGCAGGGTGAAACCTTGGAAACGGAATGGAATTCGGGCTTAGAGGCATACAGTAACACCTACCCTGCCGAAGCCAACTCGTTACGTCAATTTTTGTCGGGTGAATTACCAACTGGCTGGGAAGAGGCATTGCCAGTTTTCCCTGCCGATACGAAAGGCATGGCCACCCGAGCTTCTTCGGGAAAAACGCTCAACGCCATTGCTCCGGCCATCCCCAATCTAATCGGGGGTTCGGCAGACTTAGCACCGAGCAACAACACTTTCTTAAATGGGATGTCTGCCTTTGCCAACGATAGTTTCACCGGACGAAATTTCCATTTTGGCGTGCGTGAACATGGTATGAGTTCAGTTCTAAATGGCATGGCCTTACATGGTGGAGTTATCCCTTATGGTGGCACATTCTTGGTCTTTTCTGATTATAGTCGTCCAGCCTTACGTTTAGCCGCGATGTCCCATATTCCCGCCATATTTGTCTTCACCCACGACAGCATTGGAGTCGGTGAAGATGGGCCAACCCATCAACCTGTTGAACATCTGGCCGCTTTGCGAGCAATTCCGAATCTGACGGTCATCCGTCCAGCAGATGCCAACGAAACCGCTCAAGCATGGAAAGTGGCGTTAGAAACACGAAATGGGCCAACCGTACTGATTTTCACCCGTCAGGCTCTGCCGACTTACGACCGCACAAACATGGGGTCTGCTGATGGTGTGGCGAAAGGAGCCTATATTTTGCTCGATTCTGACAAGGTATATCTGGATGTAATCCTAATCGCTACGGGTTCAGAGTTGCCACTGGCCGCCGAAGCCCATGCCAAACTGACTGAGCAAGGAATCGCCGCCCGTGTGGTCAGCATGCCCAGTTGGGAACTGTTTGAAAAACAGGCTGATTCCTATCGGGACAAAGTTCTGCCCCCCAGTGTCAAAGCCAGAGTGGGCATCGAAGCGGGCTGCTCCATGGGCTGGCAACGATGGCTTGGTGATCAGGGGAGCATGATTGCTTTGGATCGCTTTGGTGCATCAGCTCCTCAAAAAATAGTCTATGAACGGTTCGGTTTCACCACCGATAATATTGTCTTACGCGCTTTATCCGTCATTGATAAATCGAAACGATAATTATGGTTTTCGTTTCGACAGGGTCAACACGAATTTTTTGTCTTTAGCTCTGTCAATTTGTAATCATTCAGCCTCCTTGTTCTCAAACTGGATTTGGGAACGAGGGGGTGAACGGTTACAAATTGACAGACATTAGCTTTTTATCGAGTAATAATTAAATCGGCTATCAACGTAAGCCGAGACATGTAGCACATGCTTCAGCCTGTGCCGTACACAGTCTAAAGACTGTGCTACGATATTATCTGTCGCACGTTAAGTTGATAGCCATTAAATCTACCGTGTCTAAACAAGAGCAACTAAAAAAAGAAAGTGCTGAAAAAGCAGTGGAACAAGTGGAAAGCGGCATGATATTAGGGTTGGGAACTGGCTCAACCACCATCTACGCCATCAAAAAAATTGGTGAGTTGTGGCAAGCAGGTCAACTGACCGACATCATCTGTATCCCGACCTCTGAACGGACGGCGAGTTTGGCTCGTGAGTATGGTATTCCGTTGACCTCGTTAAATGACCATCCCCACATCGACCTCACCATTGACGGGGCTGATGAGGTTGACCCTCAACTCAACTTGGTAAAAGGATTGGGGGGCGCGCTGTTACGGGAGAAGATTATCGCTATGTCCAGCCGTATATTTATCGCCATTGTTGATGAATCAAAGTTGGTTGACCGTCTCGGTACGCTCGCTCCGTTGCCAGTGGAGGTGACGCAGTTTGCCTCACAAGCACATGGGTACTGGCTAGAGCAGTTGCCATGCCGACCTGAATTGCGATCAAAAAATGGCTCACCGTATATAACCGATAACGAAAATTATATCATCGACTGCCATTTTTCTGACGGGATTGATGATCCGGTGGAGTTATCAACTAAACTACACCACCATCCCGGCATCCTTGACCACGGCCTTTTCCTGAATATCGCCTCTGAAGTGATTGTGGCGGGTCAAGCTGGAATTCGTTCCATGTTGTCCTTAAGTTAGTCCTATGGTTCAAAAGTTTGTCGATTCATCGGCTACCAACTTAACGTGCGACAGATAATATCGTGCGGCACAGGCTGAAGCATGTGCTACATGCCTCGGCTTACGTTGATAGTCCGATTCATCGAACCACATCTGAACATCTATATTGACGCGCCAATAAATTGTTTGCGTTTTTCTCATGAAAGATGTAAAATATTCTACTTGTCAAATATAGCTAAACAGGTAACATCTAGTAGATATTACGATAACATCAGAGGAGATGGAAACTGTAATTTTCTCGTATCTTAATATCTGCTGCCTGGTATCTGTACCCTTATAACCTTGTCAAATAATGTAATTATTGTGACTGATAGCACCGCCTATCTTGAACCGAACGAAGTCGAGCGACTTGGGATACATATTGCCCCTCTGCAAATCAAAATGGGTAATCAAGTATTTCAAGGTATCGATTCTGATGAACTTTTTCGCCGTATTCAATATGGCGCGCCGCTACCCATAAGTCTCCCTCCAGAAGTCTCAACGTTTGTTGATCTGTACACCAAACTTCATGATCAAACAGACCAGATATTATCAATTCATACCTCAAGCAAACTGAGCCAAACGATTGAAAAGGCCAAACTTGGCGCAGAGGGTTTGTTAGGGCGTTGTACCATTGAGGTGGTTGATTCGCTCAGTACCTCTGTTGGGTTAGGTATTTTGGCTAAATCCGCCGCCAAAGCCGCTCAAGATGGGATGCCACTTGATGATATTGTCCGTTTGGTGCGAGGTATGTTGCCCCATATCTATCTTGTGTTTTATGTGGAGACGATGGATTTTCTGGAGCGTGGTGGGCAAATAGGCAAAGCGCAGGCCGTTTTGGGGGCTATGCTCAATATCAAGCCGATTCTGTTTATGGAAGATGGCGATATTATCCCCCTAGAAAAAGTAAAAACAACCGAAAGAGCGCTGGAGAAACTGTATGAGTTTGTGACTGAGTTTGATACATTGGAACAAACCGCCATTATCCAACGCAGTAAAGAGCCGATTCCTGAATCAATCACCTTACATGGGCGACTACAGCAAAATTTTCCTAATATAGAATTTCCGATTATCCAATACGGGCCAGATTTATCGACCCATGTTGGACCAAATGCCCTTGGTGTTGTTGTTTACGAGGGACTCGCATTTTGATATAAAAGTTCTTCGGTAGTCCTGCACAAGTAGTGATGGCAGAATCCGGAGTGCAAGGCTTGCCTTGCAGGCAAAGCGAGCTTTGCACTCCTTATCACTACCTTTGCACCATTACCAAAAATTCTTCGGTAGTTATCGCTAGTTGTTTGGACTGGCTACCGATATAGTTAGCCAGAAAAAAATCTGGCTCTATGGGATATTCCGTGCAAAACGAATCCTGATTTATTAAGTGAAAAAATCGCTCGCAAAAACGCGAAGGTGCAAAGAAAAATATAAAACTTTGCGCCTTCGCGAGAGTCTCCCTAGAATTTTGCACGGAAATACCTAGGAGCCAAAAATCTTTAGGTCTACTACACGATTCCAATAATGCTACAAAGTTTTGATAAATTAACCAGAATGTTGATCCAAGAGAAACGCTTGGGTTACAAAAATAAAGCAGTGATGGGCGGGTTTGATAAATACGCCGAGAACTGGATTAACGAAGCGATGGCTGAAGTAGCTACCGATACCTTACGAGATGAAATTAAGGAAATCGAGCAGAAATTGGTCAACTACCCGAATGTCGCCGAGACGGACCGTCCAACTTATGTCCATAAAATCTTAGTTCAGCTATACAAACTCGGTGAAGCACAGAAGCCGTTGCCGAAGCCACAATCTAGTCCTCCTTCAGATGTGAAGACAGCGTCTCCGCAATCTCAAGAACCGCCACAACCTGCCCAGACCAAACGAGTGCAGGTTCACTCCCTACCTCCTAAACCCGCAGAAACGGCCAAACCGGAAGAGGCGATCAGTTTTCAACCTCAACCTCAGTTTCAGCCTCAACCTCAGATTCAACCTCAACCTCAGATTCAACCTCAACCTCAGATTCAGTCTCAACCAACACATCCTGCCCCTTCAACCAAACCGTCCACCTACACGCCTGAAAAAATTGACGATTTTAATGGCATGGGGCTAAATTCTCCGGTTACGCGGCTACCCGGTATAAAAACCGTCATGGCCAAAAAATTAGCCAATCTAAGCATCGAAAAGGTTGGTGATTTTTTACAACTCCATCCCCGCCGTTATGACGATTATCGTTCTCTTAAAACCCTAAATCGGTTAAAATATGGGGATGAAGTGACGGTTATTGGACATGTTTGGGAAACTCGCAAACGAGACCTAAGCCGTAATCGAACCATGACCATCGCTATTTTATCGGATGGTACGGCCACGATTGAGGTAATTTGGTTCAATCAACCTTGGTTGTTGAACAAACTGCGCCCCGGCATGCAGATTGTGGTTAGTGGCAAAGTAAACGAGTATTTGGGCCGTCTTAACTTTCAATCACCTGATTGGGAAGAGTTAGATAAAAATTTGATACATACTGGGCGTATTGTACCTATTTATCCCCTGACGAGTGGCATTACGGCCAAATGGCTACGTAATCAAATCAAGCGCACCCTTGACTATTGGGGGCCTCGTTTGACTGATTCATTGCCCGAAGATACAGTTGCTCGTCTGAAAATGTTAACCATCAACGAGGCGGTGCAACATCTTCATTTTCCTGATGATTGGGGCAACTTAGAGGCAGCTCGTCGCCGATTAGCCTTTGATGAACTGTTGTTGATTCAATTGACTGTCCTTCGACAGCGTCAACTTTGGAAGGCCCAACTTGGTCAGCCTGTCAAGATAGAAGAGCATGTCACGAATAAGCTAGTCAAAGTATTACCGTTTGCCTTAACTGAAGCCCAGATTAAAGTCATCAATGAAATTGTGGCCGATTTACAACTGAACACCCCCATGAATCGCTTATTGCAGGGGGATGTTGGGTCTGGTAAAACAGTTGTGGCCTTAGTGTCCATGGCTTTAGTCGCTTTGGATGGTGGACAGACGGCCATTCTCACTCCAACTGAGATTTTGGCCGAGCAACATTATGTCGGCATGAAAGCTTTGTTAGAGCAGATGGGCAATAAACTTGGTCGCCCATTTAATATTGAACTCCTAACCGGAAGTTCCAAAGCCAAAGAACGCCAAAAACTCGCTTCTCGCTTAGAATCTGGCAAGATTGACATCTTGGTCGGAACACACGCTATCATCCAACAAAACGTAAAATTTAAAAATTTGCGTTTAGCTGTGGTTGATGAACAACACCGTTTTGGAGTGGAGCAACGAGCCGATTTACGGCGTAAGGGTAATAATCCTCATCTGCTCGTTATGACTGCGACCCCGATTCCACGTACTTTGGCCTTAACGATTTATGGTGATTTGGACGTGTCGGTGATTGATGAACTGCCGCCGGGTCGCCAAGTGATTGAAACTCGCTGGTTAGCTCCTCGCGAACGGGAACGCTCTTATAGCTTTATTCGCTCCCAGATTGGTAAGGGGCGACAGGCTTTTGTGATTTGCCCATTGGTTGAAGATTCTGACAAATTGGAAGCTAAATCAGCCGTGGAAGAGCATAAACGGTTGCAAAAACAGATTTTTCCCGGATTAAAATTGGGACTACTCCACGGGCGCATGAAGCCGGTAGAAAAAGACACGGTGATGCGTTTTTTCCGAGATAAAGAGATTGATATTCTGGTCTCAACCTCAGTGGTTGAAGTCGGGATTGACGTACCAAATGCCACAGTCATGCTGGTCGAAGGGGCAAACAGGTTTGGATTGTCCCAACTCCATCAGTTCCGAGGCCGAGTGGGTCGAGGTGAACATAAGAGTTACTGCCTTTTAGTGGCCGATAATATATCCGTAGAAGCTCAGCAAAGGTTACAGGCCATTGAGCGCACGAACAACGGTTTTGAGTTGGCTGAGGAAGATTTGAAACTGCGTGGGCCTGGTGAGTTTTTCGGCACACGTCAGAGTGGTCTGCCGGACATGAAATTCGTCAAACTAAGCGATACTCGATTGATTGAATTGGCTCGAAAAGAGGCCCAAATGATTTTGCAAGAAGACCCCAACATCGAACTGAACAAATATCAGGAACTACAAAAAAAACTAGCAGATTTTTGGATTGAACGGAGTGATTATAACCAATGACACGAGCTGTCTATCCTGCTACCTTTGACCCAATTACCAACGGTCATATTGACATCGCCGAGCGAGCGGCTAAAATTTTTGATGAACTGATTGTAGCGGTATTTGATTTACCGGCCAAAAAATTACTATTTTCAATCGAGAAACGGATAGAAATGACTACAGAGGCTGTTTCTCATCTGGATAATGTCATTGTGATGGGATATAGCGGCTTAACCGTCGATTTTGCCAAAACGCAGAACGCACTAATCATGGTGCGTGGTTTGCGGGTTATGTCTGACTTCGAGTGGGAGTTACAACTGTCGCTCACCAATCATAGCCTAGACCCGGATATTGAAACTGTATGTTTAATGACTAGTCAAAAATACTCTTTTTTAAGCTCCAGTATCTTAAAAGATATTGCCTTTAATCGAGGAAATGTTACCCATCTTGCCCCACCCGTTGTGGTTGAGGCACTACAAGCCCATGTTAGATCGTAGGTTGTAAGACGTAAAGCGTAGCGTGAGAGGAACGGACATTTTCACCTATGTTTTAGGCCTTACCACCAATACTGTTATGGATATATTGCATTTGCTTGACCGACTTGAGTCGTTAGTTAGTGAGGGGTTTCATGTCCCTCTGTCCACCAATGTTATTATCACTGAAGACGCATTTTTAGATATAGTCGATCAGATGCGAGTATCTATTCCCGAAGAGGTAAAACTCGCCAAACGGACTGAGGCCGAGCGGGAGCGTCTGCTTATGCAGGCTCAGGAGGAGGCCACTCGGGTGGTTGATTTGGCTCGCGAAAAAGCCAAAGCCATGACCAACGAGCATGAACTGATTCGGTTTGCTCAACAACGAGCCGAGGAGATTGAGAACGTGGCCCATAAACATGCCCGCGAAATTCTTGGCGATACGGATGAGTATATCGTTGACCAACTGAGCGAACTGGAAGAGCAGTTGATGAAAACCTTAACCACCGTCCGCAACGGCCTTCGCCAAGTGCGGGAATCGCAAACTAAAGAAGTACCGAGTGATGAGGTTGATTAGTGGAAATGCTGGTCAACTAATGGCTCAATGATTTGACATTGCCTGAATCATCTCAAAAACCAAATCACACAAAATTTGGCTGGATTTATGAATCTGGGCTATATGGAGGCAATTGAGGAAGGTTCAGTTTTGACTGAGGCTGTTCAATAATTATTCATGTCGAGTCGAATTTTATTCTTGAACTCGCTTTTGTTAGAGAAGAATATGAGAACTGTACTCAAATCATCGGCTTGGTGAAATCTCGCCAAGTCGATTTGGTTTTAGGCACTTAGTGCCGTTTGAAGGCGATGAATCGCCTACTACAAACCGTTAAGTGATACTCTTTTGCAAGGAGCAATTATGAATATTTCAAAATCGAAACAACTATTTCAAGCCGCCCAACAGGTCATTCCGGGCGGAGTCAACTCACCAGCGCGTGCGTTTGGTGGCGTGGGTGGACAGCCCATCTTTATTGAACGAGCCGAAGGGCCGTATCTGTACGATGTGGACGGTAATCGCTACATTGATTATGTGTTGAGTTGGGGGCCGCTGATTTTGGGGCATGCCGCGCCGAGAGTGGTCAAGGCAGTGCAAGAAGCCGCTGCACGGGGTACGAGTTACGGCGCGCCGACGGCCATCGAAACCGAAATGGCCGAACTGGTCTGCGACATGGTTCCCTCTGCCGAGCAGGCGCGCTTTGTCAACTCTGGTACGGAGGCGACCATGAGCGTGTTGCGCTTGGCCCGCGCCTATACTGGACGGAACAAAATTATCAAAATGCGCGGTAATTATCATGGGCATGCTGATTTTCTACTGGTGCAAGCAGGGTCGGGCGTGGCGACGCTCGGTTTGCCGGATAGCCCCGGCGTACCACAGGGGGCGACGCAGGATACATTGGTTGCGCCCTACAATGACTTGACTGCGCTCAAGAACCTATTTACCCAATACCCGAATGAGATTGCGGCCATTATCTTAGAGCCAGTGGCCGGTAACATGGGCGTTGTGCCACCGCAAGATGGTTATTTACAAGGAATTCGCGACTTGTGTACCAATAATAATACTCTGTTGATTTTTGACGAGGTCATGACCGGCTTCCGAGTCGCGCTCGGTGGGGCGCAGGAGTATTACGGCATTATGCCAGACCTGACCGCCTTGGGTAAGGTGATCGGCGGCGGGCTACCTGTGGGTGCTTACGCCGGACGACGTGACATCATGCAGATCGTCGCTCCCGCCGGGCCGATGTATCAAGCCGGAACGTTGAGCGGCAATCCGCTGGCTATGACCGCCGGTTTGGCGACCCTGCAAGGTATCCGTGAGGTCGGAGCGTTTGATAACATGGTACGAGGAGCCTCGAAACTAGCTGAGGGGATTCGTCAAGCAGCGGAGGCGGTTAACATTCCGATTTATCAAACTCAAGTCGGCACCATGTCTTGTCTCTACTTTTCCGAGCAACCTGTCATAAATTGGGAGACCGCCTCGCAGAGTAACACCGAGCAGTTCGCTCAGTTTTTCCATGCTCTGCTGGCCGAAGGAGTCTACATCGCTCCGTCACAATTTGAGGCCGCCTTCTTCTCCACCGTCCACAGCGATGCGGTGGTTGAACAAACGATTAAAGCGGTTCAGCGAGCCTTTGAGACGATTGCGACGTAGCCTGACGGAATTTGCGGGGAGTAGGGCGGACTTTAGTCTGCCATCTTTACAAAGCCTTGTGGATGATCCAGTTATCAAGGGTTCGTCATACATTTTTATCAGCAAGAGCGTCAACGGGCCGAGCAAGCGGAGCAGGAATTAGCACGATATCAGGCCAAGTTAAAGGCGTTGGGGATAGAGTTAGACGAATAAAAAATGAGAGTATTTCATGAAAAACCTAGCGAAACTATTAAATCAACTTGAAGAGGATGAGTTGTCAAAACTGTGTCAGGATTATTTTCCTGATATGTACGAAACGTTCACCGAATCCACCTCCCATGTCGATATGCGTCACAAACTGCTCAACTTTGCTGACCTACAGATATTAGCAGACGTGTTGGCTCATCATCCTAGCTTAGAATCAATCAATCTCGACCAACAAGAGGTGACGGAAGAAAAAAAGGAAAGCAATCTGACCATGCCGAAGCTCTTGGCAATTGTAGCTTTAATGGCTATGTTGTTTTCGGTGCTGGCTCCATTTACAGGGTCTCTATTCGAGACGATTGGGGCATTATTTAACTAACTAACTGAAACGTGAAACGTGATGGCGAAAATCATGCATCATGTTTTACGTTTTATATTTTTCGTATTTATGCTAAAACCATACCATATTATCAGAGCAAGTTATGCTTTGGGCGATTATATCAACCCTAGCCCTTTGTTATACAGTGCCGCCCTGAGCGAAATTAGTGGCGCGCAGGTATGGCTCAAACTGGAAAATTACCAACCGACAGGAAGTTTCAAGATTCGGGGGGCAACTTACAAGATGATGACTATCAGGGAGGCCGCGCATCGGCGAGGGATTGTCACCGCTAGTGCCGGAAATCATGGTTTAGGGACATCTTTTGCCGCTCAATCGTTAGGAGTGGAGTCGGTGACGATTTTTGTTCCTGAAACGACTCCTCAAGCCAAAATCACTAAGTTGAGTCGTTTTCCGACCAATCTCAAACTGGTCGGGCAGAATTACGACGAAGCCCACTATGCCGCCGAAGCTTATGCCGAGGAGACGGAGGCCATTTATCTACCAGCCTACGATGATTTGGAGGTGATTACTGGCGCGGGGACAGTTGGAGTTGAAATTCTAACCGAGTTGCCGACCGTCGATACGATTATTGTTCCGGTGGGCGGCGGTGGGTTAATCGCTGGGATTGGAGTGGTGATTAAGGATCTTCATCAGGAAGCCCAGTTAATTGCCGTTCAGCCGACAGCCTCACCATCCATGCAATTGTCGTTTAAGCAAAATCTGCCCGCCGAGCATTACGAAGCCGAGGAGACCATCGCCGACGGGTTAGCGGGTGGATTCGGCAAGTTCCCGTTTTACTTGTGCCGGACGCGGGTCGATGAGATTCTACTGTTCAACGAGGCTCAGATTCGGCACAGCATTTTCACTCTGATTGACCAAGAGCAGATGGTGGTCGAAGGCTCCGGCGCGATTGCCATTGCTCCGTTATTGGACGATTCAAATCGAGAGGCATTGACAGGTAAAACGGTGGTCTGTGTTCTGACGGGTGGGAACATCGACAGTCGGTTGTTGACTGAGATTTTGCAGGAAAATTGCGGGATTTTAGAGTGATTCAATCTTAGGTAGTCCTGCACAAGTAGTGATGGCAGAATCCGGAGTGCAAGGCTTGCCTTGCATGCAAAGCAAGCTTTGCACTCCGGATCACTACATCTGCACCACTACCCAATCTTAAAATCTTGAACCGGTACACACAATTGAGATTATGAGACGCATATTATATTTAACGATTGTGTTGACAATTCTATTCTTTTATAGTGGTATTCAACCTGTTCAGGCGCAACAGCCGCCGGATCAGTTTGTCTACACCGTGCAGTCGGGCGACACCTTGAGCCAGATTGCCTATCGGCATGGCCTTCAGATTCAGATGGTGGCGCGGGCTAATCGTCTGCGTCCGCCCTACATGATTTATGTGGGGCAGGAGTTGATTTTGCCCGGTGTGCCACTCCCCACATCGACCCCTGTTTTTTCTGGTTCCGCCCCTGCACCGGATGTTGACGCTCCTAACGCTTCGTCTACGCCACAACCAAAGTTTAGCCCGTTTGAAATCGGGGCCATGCACACGGTGCAACAGGGCGAGACTCTGTTCAGCATCGCTCAGTTATATGACACGCCACTCAATCATATAATTTTAGCTAATAGCATAGATAATCCTGATATATTACAAATGGGACAGGTACTACAGATTCCAACTGGCCCACCGCAAACTCTAACCAACCATCCGGATCCGTTTGAATCGGTTCAACTATCCGAGTCGGTCATTATTCAGGGACGTACCCTCATCATCAGTGTTCAGCTATCACAAGTGGTCACGTTGCGGGGTGATATTGATGGTCGGGTCTTATTTTTTACAGGTACTGGACAACGTAAATGGGCACTGGCTGCCATTCATCCGTTGGCCCAATCAAATCAATACCCGATAACCTTAATTGCGACTTTGCCGAGTGGGCAAGAGGTGACGACCTACCAAAGTGTGACCGTGGTCGATGGGCCGTATGGCTCAGAAAATATTGCGCTGAATGAGGAAACGAGCAGTCTGCTCGACCCAGAGATTAGTCAGGCTGAATGGAATCGCTTGGTCGAAATCTGGTCTGAGGTTACGCCCCGTCCCTTGTGGAGCGGACGCTGGCGTTATCCGGTCAACTATCCCTCGGTCTATGTGACCAGCGATTTTGGCACGCGGCGCAGTTATGGTGGCGGGCCAGTGACCAGTTTTCATGGCGGAACTGATTTTGCGGGTGGTCAGGATAAGACGATTTATGCCCCTGCCGCTGGTCGAGTCGTCTTGGCTGAATCCCTAAATGTGCGAGGTAACGCGGTGCTACTTGATCATGGGTTGGGCTTATATAGCGGCTACTGGCATCAAACCGAAATATTGGTTACAGAGGGGCAATTTGTCGAACCCGGCGACATCATCGGCTACATTGGCGGTACGGGACTGGTGACAGGCCCACATCTCCATTGGGAACTACGCCTGAACGGATTCGCCGTCGAGCCATTACAATGGACGGAGCGGGCGATTCCGTAGGAATTAGGAATTAGAAATTACGAATTACGAGATTAAAATTCATGTCAAAATCGAAATATAAAAGACGAACCAAATTAAATCCAAACAGGTTTAAGCAAGAGCCGGAGTTAGCTGATTTAGGTTTATTCGCCTTTGACCCGATTCGGTTGAAGGTTTTTCAATGGGGCTTAATCGCCGGATTGCTCGGCAGTCTATTTACAGCTCAAGCTGAGTTTTGGGCCAGAATGTTTGGTATGTTAATCATTGTCCTACTGGCTAACTATCAGATTAATCAGGCCTCTAAAGTTATTCCTCGCTGGCATGCCGCGACATTGGCAATTTTGGGTATCGTGTCAGCCGTTCCCGTCGCTACAGTAATTAATGCCTTGGTGGTGATGGTGATTGTATATTATGAAGGGACGTTATAAGCAAGGAAACGGAATTAAATAAGTTGCGCGTTTCTACATCGCTTTCGGCGGTAGTCCTGCACAAGTAGTGATGGCAGAATCCGGAGTGCAAGGCTTGCCTGCAAAGCAAGCTTTGCACTCCTTATCACTACCTTTGCATCACTACCGCTTTCAGGTACTTAATGATGACAAAACGAGTGGTCAGTATCAGTTTGGGCAGTTCGAGCCGCGATAAAACAACTACGCTCGTGCTTGGTGAGGAGGCGATTCAGCTTGAACGAATCGGCTGTGATGGGGATGAGGCCAAAGCCAAAGCGTTGTATACCGAGTTGGATGGTCAAGTTGATGCCTTTGGCGTGGGCGGTGTAGAGTTATATGTACGGGTAGAAAATAAGAACTATGGCCTGCGCTCTGGCTTGAATTTAGTCAAGACGATCAAGCAGACCCCCTATACCGATGGGCGTGGTCTCAAGCTAACGATGGAACGCACCATATTTCAGCAGGTTGAAAATATGCTGGATAAGCCGGTGATGCCTCGCAGGGCCATGATGCCGATGGGCTGTGACAGGTACGGCATGGCCGTGTCGCTCGATCAGGCTGGGTTTGAGGTAGTTTATTGTGATTTGATGTTCGGTTTAGGCATTCCCATTCCGATTTATGGACTAGGGCGACTACGCTTGCTGGCTTCGCTCCTTTTGCCGATGGTCGGGCTAATGCCAGTCAGTATGCTCTATCCGACTGGCGAAAATCAAGACGAGAATATCCCTAAATATGAAAAATGGTTCAACTATGGGATGGTTATTGCCGGAGATTTCCAATATATTCGCCGCCACATGCCTCTTGATTTAAGCGGCAAAATCATCATGACCAATACCACTACTAGTACCGATGTTGCTTTGATGCGGGAGCGGGGCTTGCGTTATCTCATCACCAGCACCCCCTCGCTTGATGGTCGCTCCTTTGGGGCGAATGTGCTGGAGGCGGCGCTGATGGCCTATACCGAGAAAAAACGAGAATTGACCGACTCGGAGTTGCAGACTCTGGTCAAAGAACTCGACTTAAAACCGACGGTGCAAAAGTTGAATTGATTCAGAGAAATTTAATTGGACACGGATAACGCGGATAAATATAGATTTTTTAACGATTGTGAAAATGTGATATGTAAATTTATACATTACGTATCACGTTTTCACGCCTCACGTTTCACGCTACAATGCCAATTAGAAACCAACCCAGTCATATTAATCTACGTCGTCAAAACCTGAGCGGGGCTGATTTGCGCGGGACTGATTTGCGCGAGATCGATTTGCGGGGAACCGACTTAAACTGGGCTGATCTGTCTCAGGCTGACTTACGCGGAGCCGATTTGCGGAGAGCGAGTCTGTTTCAGGCGAAATTGGTCGAGGCGAATCTGGTGCAGGCCAATCTGGCCGGGGCGTTTTTGCGTGAGGCCGATTTAACTGGCGCGACCTTATCTGGGGCTGATTTGCGTGGAGCTAATTTGACGAAAGCTAATCTGACTGAGGCGAATTTGGCTGGAGCTATGATTGAAAAAGCTACCTTAACTGACGTAAACTTTACCAAAACTACCATGCCGGACGGGAAGACAACCTGAGAAATAGGATACGGACAAACTTGATTTTGGAGGAAATTCGTGTCCAAAAACGAACAGGTGAAACCATGACCATCGCCCAATTTGTCCATTGCCTGAAACAGTTGTATAGTTGGCAGGTTGTTTAACAAATCGTATTTCGTATTTTAATGAAAGAAGGAACCAGAAAAGTTTTGGCCGTTAGTCATCCGATGACTACAAGTCATCGGATGACTAAATGAGACATAATTTATCTGGATATCTTTATTATGAGCTTAGATTTTAATAGTACACTTTTTGAAAAAGAAAAAATCACCTTAGCCGGAACTGAGGAGTATGTGCTTCGGGGTGGGCGACACCTTTTCTCGTTGTTGCCAAAAGCATTTGAGGGCATCAAACAGATTGGGGTGCTTGGCTGGTCATCTCAAGGCCCGGCCCAAGCCCAAAATTTACGAGATTCCTTAGAAGGAACTGGAATCACGGTTAAGGTTGGCTTACGCGAAAACTCAACCTCGATTCCAAAGGCGGAAGCGGTTGGTTTTACCCGTGAAAATGGCACATTAGGCGAGATGTATCAAGTGCTTGCCGAGTCGGATATGACCCTACTGCTCATCTCCGATGCCGCCCAAGCAAAAAATTACAAAGCCATCTTTGAGGCGATTCGTCCGGGCGCGACCTTGGGCCTGTCGCACGGCTTTTTGTTAGGCTATTTGCAGAGTATCGGCAAAACCTTCCCCGACAATATTAACGTGATTGCTGTTTGTCCAAAAGGCATGGGGCCGTCGGTTCGCCGCTTGTACGAACAGGGCAAGGAGATTAACGGAGCAGGCATTAACGCTAGTTTCGCCATCCATCAAGATGTAAACGGCAAAGCGACTGATTACGCCTTGGGCTGGTCGGTTGGCCTTGGCTCGCCGTGGAGTTTCCAGACTACGTTGGAGTCGGAATATAAATCGGATATTTTCGGTGAACGAGGTATTCTACTGGGCGCGATCCATGGCATCGTCGAGAGCCTTTATCGCTGGTTTATAGGACATGGCAAATCAAAAGAGGAAGCCTTTATCCACTCCGTCGAGTCGATTACCGGCCCGATTTCGAACATGATCTCAAAACAAGGCATGTTGGCCGTGTACGAAGCCTTGGACGAAAAAGGCAAAGAGCAGTTCCGCAACGCCTACAGCGCCGCTTACCATCCGGCTTTTGAAACATTGATGGAAATCTACAACGATGTGGCCTCTGGTAACGAGATTCAGAGCGTCATTCGCGCCGATGACCGCCATCAGCGCTACCCGATGGGCAAGATTGACGGCACCGAAATGTGGAAAATCGGGGTCGAGGTGCGAGCCAATCGTCAGGCTGATGAAACGCCGCTTGACCCGACCACGGCTGGCGTGTACATCGCCACCATGATGGCTCAAGTCGACCTGTTGCGAGAGAAGGGACACCCCTACTCAGAAATCGCCAACGAGTCGATTATCGAAAGTGTCGATTCCCTCAATCCCTACATGCATTACAAAGGGGTGGCCCACATGATTGATAACTGCTCCACCACCGCCCGTTTAGGAGCCAGAAAATGGTCTCCCCGCTTTGACTACCTACTGACCCAACTGGCCTTCACGGCCTTGGATGAGAATGTTCAGGTCGACGAAGAGTTGTTTGATGGTTTTATGAACAATAATATCCACCAAGTACTGGCCGTTTGCTCTAAGATGCGCCCGGCGGTGGATATTTCGTTGGTGGGGTAGTGAATTTGCGAATAGCGAAACAGAAATCTGATTCTTTGAGAAATCGGGTTTCTAGGGCCAGATGACGCATATCAAAAGAGCCTGATGTTAACTTTTTCTTTGGTTTAGCCGGAATCAACACTACAACGGATACTTAACTGCGGAACGGATGGTTTTCATCCGTATATAATCGCTGTAAATAGCAAAGAAATCCCGTTATTGGCGAAATATATCCGTTGAGTTTTGAAGTATCCGCTGTAGTGTTCCCGCCAAAGATTCCGTTAGCGTCAGAAAATATCAAAAAGAGCCTGACCAAACGGTCAGGCTCTTTTTGATTGTTCATCAGATGAAAGATGAAACTGTGGTAGTCCTGCATAGGTAGTGGTCAGCTACCCGCAAGTTTAGAACTTGCGGGTAGCTAACGGATCCTTATCACTACTTCTGCACCATTACCGAAACTGTTAATCCTATGCCTCCTGCACCAACGGCCACTGAGAGATGTCTGATCGACTAATGGCAATCATAATCGACAGGAAAATCAGGAAAATCAGGCTGACAAAGAGCAAGCCTCGGAAGATTGGCATGAGGAAAATCAGGGAGAAGAGTACGCTTAGGCCAAACAGGTACGGCCCGGCGATGTACCAAGTAAAGGATTTTCCCAATACATTCGGACAGTAGACCACGAACATGCCTGTCGTCAACAAGGCGGCGATACCAAAACTCGCTCCGACCCCAAAGAAACGCACCAGATAAGCGACAAATAGGAAGTAGAAAACATCAATAATCCCAATAAATAGATAATGCAGGGGATTAAAGGAGACCGCTTGTATCTGCGAGAAGACTAAAATCACCAGTAGATAAAGAACGAGCGACAGGGGTGAATAAAACAACATCGTCTCGATTTGATTCAGATACATCTGCTTAGATGAGAAGGTCACGCCTAAATCTTGGGTGGTGGCAAAATCTTCCAGATTAAAGGCTATCTGACTGTTACCCTTATCTGTGCTGATAGTATGGGGTAGGCCGAAACGATAAATCTCAAATTGTGGGGTGTTTAGTTGTAGAGTGGCCTGTAGCTTACCAACAACTCGGCTTTGATAACCCGACAGGTTATATTTGAAAACGTCCATCCCTTTGATGGCGTAGGTTATAGTAATACTGGTCTCTTGGCCCGGTTTCATCTGAGGAAATAAGACCATTCGCTCCTCCATCGGGTTCAACCCTGTTTCATTATCTCCTACAAAAATTTGATAACGGTGGATAAGGTTGGCATTAGTAGGCTTCGGTAGTTCTATCACCAACGGTCCGGTGTACTCGGTGCTGTTGGTGATGCTATATTGGTCGAGATTAGTTGTCTCAAAGGCATTAAATATCAGCCATCCTCGCTCCTGTTCTCCATAATCAAGTTCGGCTTGAAAATCCATGCTTGACGGTACAAGAGAAAAAGATTCGGTTTTTTCGACTACGACATCTCGTTTGGTGGTGGTGTTGTATTCTGTTTCGGTATAGCTCCGAGTAAGATAAAATTTGGGTAATACGACCCCGATTTCACCACCCCATGAGCGTTGAAACTCAGCATAGGCACTGCCATAACTACTCGATTTATGCTCTCCGACTCGTGACGCGGCGTTGAACAACAACATCGCACCTACTGCCATAAGAAAGCCTAACCATATCAACATGCTACCAATTCGCAAAATTGTTTTGAACATTGTTTTACTCCTGATGAGTTATTTCTGACGCTAACGGAATTTTTCACCCCCTCGTTCCCAATCTCCAGATTGGGAACGTATTTGCCATAGAAACTCTGTTTCTGGCATGTTGCAAGTTGCAAACAGAGTTTGCTTGAGCAATTGTGTTCCCAAACCCAGTTTGGGAACAAGGGGAAGGGGAACAAGGGGACTGAAGCCTCCTTATTATACACTCGGTTTGCTCCGAAATAACGGAGATGGACTCCGCAAACAGCTCCGATTAAATCAGTGTAAATATTCGCCAGAAAGAGCATCAGAAACCCGATTTCTTGAAGAAATCGGGTTTCTAGGACGGCTTTACTAGATTTTTACTCACAGGGAATATCTCTCGACCAAGTTAATCAGCGTTTATCAGTGTTCAAAATCTACTCAACCGGTCCACTAATCCGCCAAACCGAGACCGTGCCATCCAAGCCACCGGAGCCGAGGTAAAGTCCGTCGTTGGTGAAGGCCAGACTCTCCACCGCGCCGATATGACCGACCAGCGTTTGTAGTTCAATACCGTCCGAGACTCGCCAGAAGGAAATGATTCCTTCGACGGTTCCGGTGACAAGAATCTGACCGTCGGGTGAGAAGGCCAAACTGGCTATGGCGGCGGTGGGCAGTTGCCACATATCCAAAAAATGACCATCAACCACCCGCCAAAATCGAACCGTGCCATCGGCACCAGCGGAGGCTAGGGTCGCCCCATCGGGCGAGAAGGCGACGGCCCACACCTCGCCCAGATGTTTATCTAGCACTAGTTGCGTTTGACCGCTAAATGTTTGCCATACACGCACCGTGTAATCGTCAGAACCGGAAGCCAACAAGCGACCATCGGGCGAAAAGGCGATGGCTATCACCCCGGCGACATGGTCACGCAAGACATGGTGCAACTTACCGTCAGCCATGTCCCACACTCGCAATAAACCATCGTTAGAGCCAGCCGCAATCATGTCTCCAGTGGGAGAGATTACCACCCCCATCACCTCGCCATGATGCTCTAGCAAGACTCGCACCAACGTCTCATCCTCCACCCGCCATAAACGCACCGAGCCATCATCCGAGCCAGAAACCAACATTTTACTGGTCGGCGAAAATGCCAAACTCTCAATATATTTCTTGTGGGCTTCTAGCACAAATCCCAAACATCCATCATCAATATAACAGCCCCACACCGGGCCACGCTCCGCCCCTAAAGCAATAAATTCACCATCGGGCGAGAAGGCCATCGTGACCACCGAGTCGAGATGGCCGGAGACTCCTTCTTGGATGGAATAGTCCTCAAGTCGCCACGACTGCACCCGACCATCATCAGACCGAGACAACAATTTGACCTCGTTCACCTGACTAAACCGCAAATTCTCAACCGAATCGAGATGCCCGTTTAGGGTGATTTTCCGCTGACCTGTGGCGGTATCCCACAACCGAATCGACTCATCGGTACTGGCCGAGGCGAGAATACGACTATCGGGCGAAAAGGCCACCCCCATGACAAAATCCTCATGTCCAGTCAGTTGATGGAGTAACTCGCCCGTCGGAGTTTGCCACACACAGACGGTATGGTCGGCACTGCCAGAGGCCAACATCCGCCCATCAGGACTAAAGGCCACGTTCATCACATCGGCCTCATGCTTCTCAAACACCTCAACCAACTCGGTATCCTGTAGTCGCCATAAACAGATCGTATTATCGGCACTGCCAGAGGCCAGCCATTGCCCGTTGGGCGAGAAGGCCACGCTCATCACATCGGCCTCATGTTCAATGAGAACATCCTGTAACATGCCATCCAACGCCTGCCACAGGCAAACCCGTTCATCTCCACTGCCGGAGGCAATATACGCCCCATCTGGCGAAAAGGCCACCGTCCAGACCTCATCATCATGGGCCTCAAGCCCCCATAAAGCGGTGCGGTCAGTCACGCCCCATAGCTCAATTCGACCATCCGCGCCACCAATCACCAGCAACCCACCGTCAGGCGAGAAGTCGAGACAGGTCGCTTCAAATTCCATTCTGATAAAGTCAACATCCTGTAAGGTGCTGGCTTCATAGAGCCAAATACCCTTGGTGGTCGCCACCGCTACTCGGTTAACTCGGTCGCAAACGGCCATGTCATAAGCGATACCCCGCCCGAACAGATGCACCTGTTCAATCTGCAACCCCTCAGACGAGGGAGTCGTTTTGCCTTTGGGCTTGACCGTCTCATCCACGGACGATGTTGTCTCATGCGAGTTTCCATTATTACGCGTCGGTTTGCTGATGGACGCGGCCTCAGTTGATTTTTTCTGAATGATGGTCGGGTTACGCCGCGCTGTGACCAACTCGGTCAAAAACTCAAGCCCGGTTTGATAACGCGCCTCTGGCGTGGGAGCGATGCCCCGCTCTAGCACTGGCATGATGCCCGACGGAAAATCGTTTGGCAAGGGGGGAGGGACAAATTTTTGGAAATGGGCCAGCATAATTTCGGGCGGAGTCTGTCCGGCAAAGAGAGTCTGCCCGGTCAGCATCTCCCACGTCAGACAGGTCAAGGCATACAGATCGCTGGTGCGGCTTGGTGGCTCGCCTGTCCAACGCTCCGGGGCAAGGTAGTTCAGTTGTCCGACCACGTTGCTGGTCAAGCCCATGCTGACGTTGTTTAGCCCGATGAGATGGGCCAAGCCAAAATCGGTCAACATGGGCGTGTCATCAGCAAAAATAATGTTATTCGGATGGAGGTTGGCATGCCACAACTGCCGGTCGTGCGCGGTATCGAGAGCCTCGACGATTTGCTCTAGCCAGCCCATGAGGGTTTTCCAGTCGGGCAGACCTTGTTGTTGCAGGCGTTGAGTCAAGTTTGGCCCCTTAATCAGATCGACGATGAGGTAGAGAAATCCTTGGTCGGTGTCGATCCCCTCAATCGGGACATGGTTGGGATGTTTGACCTCTCGCACCCGCCCGATATGGTCAACCAGTAGGTCTAACCTATCGTCGTCGGGCATACAATAGGGTTTGATAATTTTTAGGGCCATCATGTCACTCAGTCCTGCTTGAGTCTGATAAACGGTGGTAAATGGCCCGGATCCTAACTCTCGGCCTAACCGATAGTTACCTAAACGGCCAAATTTTGGTTTATATTCCATGCTATTTCTCCTATGATTTTGGCGATTCAGCGATTCAGCGCTTCGGCGATTCAGTTTGAGACTGGCTCCAGCCTGCCGAATACGTTAGCTGACAATTTAATTGATTTGCGCTAAAATGGCTGGTTGTAATCTCGTCAACTAATCTCTATATTGAGCAAACAAGGCGGTGGTTAAATATCGCTCGCCAAAAGAGGGGATGATTACAACGATTAACTTGCTCGCATTTTCGGGACGTTTGGCGATTTCGATAGCTGCCCACACTGCCGCGCCAGATGAGATGCCGACCAACAGCCCTTCTTCTTGGGCCATGCGTTGGGCCATGCTAAAGGCATTTGAGCTTTCAACTCGCATCACCGAATCATAGATTTTGGTATTTAGCACATCGGGGATGAATCCGGCTCCGATGCCCTGAATGGCATGTCCGCCTTTGCCCCCACCCGATAGAACGGCTGAGTCATTCGGCTCAACGGCCACGGCTTGGACTGCGGGATTGTATTTTTTCAGCACCTCACTGACTCCGGTAATCGTGCCACCTGTTCCTACTCCGGCTACAAAAATATCAACTTTGCCATCGGTGTCCCGCCAAATCTCCTCGGCCGTAGTACGACGGTGGATGGCGGGGTTTGCCGGATTTCTGAACTGTTGCAAAAGCAGATAACGAGGGTCGGAGGCGGCCATGAGGTCGGCTTTGTTAATCGCTCCGGCCATGCCTTGCGCGCCCGGAGTCAAAATCAACTCTGCCCCGTAAGCGCGTAACAACAATCGACGCTCCATGCTCATCGATTCTGGCATAATGATGGTGCATTTATATCCCTTAGCCGCACAGGCAAAGGCCAAGCCAATTCCGGTGTTGCCGCTTGTCGGCTCGACAATAATCGTATCTTCTTTGATTAAACCGGCTTCTTCAGCCGCTTCAATCATGGAGACCGCAATCCGGTCTTTGATGCTGTTGGCCGGATTATAAAACTCTAATTTGACGACCACTTGAGCCGCCGCTCCATCGGTTACCCGTTGCAGGGCTACCAAGGGGGTGTTACCAATTAACTCTGTAGCATTATTAGCGATATTCATGTTTTTTCGTAGATGATAGGATATCAAAAATAGCAACCGTTGTCTCTACTCTCGATTCCCTACCTCTGCTATGACAAATTAAAAAACCACCGACTAATTTTACTTGAATAGGTGGTTTTATGGCAAACTTCATTGGAGCTCTCACGCTTCACAGGCTTGCTACCCGACAAAGTGATTTAGGGAAGGCTAAAACAGGAACACTCTGTGTTAATTAGTTCAGACTAAATTTTCTGTCGGGTACTAAGTTGATCGAATGAATCACCTCCGACAACAGACCTCTTTTTGGCTCAAAATTCATCCTGCGAGTGATAATTCGCGGGCTTTTTGATTAGCGGTCATATCCCCCCGATCACACGCGTCACTCAGAATCAGAAATTCAGAAATTTTCTCAGGCACCATTTCGACGTTGGATAAATTGGGAGATGACAATCAACATCATGGACATAATCAGCATGACGGTGGAGATGGCGTTGATTTCGGGGCTGATAGAGCGTCGTATCCGTCCGAACACCTCAATTGGGAGGGTGGTTCCGCCAGGGCCGGTGGTGAAGAAGGTAATTACAAAATCATCAAGGGAGAGGGTGAAGGCTAGGAGCGCGCCACCTAAAATACCGGGCATAATCAAGGGCAGAGTGATACGACGGAAGGTAATCCATTCGTCTGCGCCCAAATCTTGGGCTGCCTCTTCGAGTGATTTATCAAAATCTTTAAGACTTGTTCGCACGACAATGGCTACAAAGGAAATATTAAAGGCAACATGGGCGATGATGACTGTAGTTAAACCGGGTCGCCAAGCCGCGTTCCCCTCTAAACCAAATATGCTGTTAACCGTACTCAGTAATAGGGCAAAAAAGGCCAACAACGAGATACCCATCACAATGTCAGGGATAATAACCGGCAGATAGAGAATACCGTCGTAGGTACGTCGAAATGGAAAGCGAAACCGTTCCATGGCGATAGCGGTCATAGTTCCCAAAATCGTAGCAATTATCGTAGAGAGGACGGCGACCATGATGCTATTCCAGAAGGCGGTTAAGACGGCCTCGCTGTTGAACATCTCAATGTACCATTTGATGGTAAAGCCGCTCCACCTTGCCCCTAAACGGGAGTCGTTAAATGAAAAGAGAACCAGCACCACAATGGGAATGTATAGGAATAAAAACGAGAATATCATGTTCAACCATAACAGTCGTTTGCCCCAAATTAAAAATGATTTGTCCATAGTTTTACGGCTTAACATGGAAACGAGGGCACGCATTTACCTCGTAAATCCAGTTTTATACCTCCTCTTCTTCTCGTTGCAGACGAAACTGAATGATGATTCCGAACATCAACAAAATCATGAAGACCACCGCGATGGCCGAGCCAAAGGGCCAATTGAGAGCCGAGCCGAATTGTTGCGCCAGAATATTTCCCAACATAGCCACTTTGCCGCCCCCAAGAATGGTCGGGACGATATATTGCCCTACTACCGGAATAAAGACCAAAATACAGCCTGCAATCACTCCGGGCATGGTCAGGGGCAGGTAAACTCTAGTAAACACTTGCCAATAATTAGCTCCCAAATCTTGTCCTGCCTCGACCAAACTGAAGTCAAACCGTTCCATAGAGGCATATAATGGAAGCACCATAAAGGGCAACGAACCATACACTAAGCCGATAATCACCGCGGTGGGCGTGTTTATCAGGGCGATACGGGGTAGTTCCATAGCCTGTAACATTGAATTGATGAGGCCGTTATTGTTGAGAATAAATTTCCATGCGTAGGTTCGTACTAAAAAGTTAGTCCAAAAGGGAATCATCACCAAAAAGAGGAGCATATTGGCTGTAGAGCGTGACTGTCTCGACATGTAAAAGGAGAGGGGGTAGCCAACCAGCAGGCATAAAATGGTGGTTAGTGTGGCCCACCAAAATGAGCGGAAAAAGATAAGCATAAAGTCATTAATTACCGCTCCACCAGTAGGCGAAAATAGCTTAATGTAAGCATCGAGGCTAAACTGCCAAATCACACCGCCCCCGTCACGTCGCTCCAAAAAGCTGTAGGCCACAATCAATAAAGAAGGAAAAATAAAGAAGATGATCAGCCAAAATACACCGGGGCTGAGCAAAGAAGTAAGGTAAAATTTACGACGATTGCTCATATAATCCTCCTAATCAACTAATATTCGAGCCGAGCTAGATTGCCAACTGATGTTGACCGTTTGCCCTTTATCCATACCACTGACCTGATTAACATCGGTGATATTCTGATGGCGTATGTCAATCATAAATTTGTCGAACACGCGTACCACAAAACGGGTATCGGTTCCTAAATAGACCAACTCGGTAATCTGGCCTGATAAGACGGTATCCTCGACAGGCATAATTTCGGAAGGGTAGAGATTGATTTTTTCCGGTCGGATGGCTAACGTGACCTGTTGCTGAGGTGTGACCGGCACTGAGCAGGTGGCTTTAAGCTGGACCTGCTTATCAAGGCTGACCGTGCCCATACCGTCATGGTAGTTGCTGACCTGACAGGGCAAAAAATTAGTATCGCCAATAAAATCGGCTACAAAACGGTTGGATGGCTTGGTATATATCTCTTTAGGTGTACCGATTTGCAGAACATGCCCTTGATTCATGACGGCGATGTGGTCGCTCATGGTCAACGCTTCTTCTTGGTCATGGGTGACGAAGATAAAGGTGAGACCAAGTTGTTGCTGTAACTGCTTTAGCTCCAGTTGCATGGCTCGGCGTAATTTCAAATCCAGCGCACCGAGTGGTTCATCCAACAAAAGTACCTCAGGCTGGTTGATGATAGCTCTGGCGAGGGCAATCCGCTGTCGTTGCCCACCGGATAGTTGGCGAGGTTTACGCTTTCCGACTTGCGGCAAACGCACTATCTCTAATGTTTCGGTGACTCGCTTTTCGATCTCGACTTTAGGGAGTTTTTTCATCTCTAAGCCAAAACCTACATTTTCGGCAATTGTCAGATGCGGAAATAAGGCATAATTTTGGAAGACGGTATTGACGTTCCGTTTGAAGGGCGGCAACTGTCCAACTGGCTCTCCTTTTAGATATATCTCTCCTTCCGTCGGTAGCTCAAATCCAGCAATCATGCGTAGATTGGTTGTTTTGCCACATCCACTTGGGCCAAGCAGAGAGAAAAACTCACCATCTTGAATCTGGAGCGAGACGTTATCGACTGCGACAAAATCATCGAATCGTTTGGTTATATTTTGTAATTCAACGGCTATTGTCATGGTCATTCGCCTTAGTAAAAAGTTGTATTATCATATTTTAGGTTAAGTCACGAATTTTCTATATAAATGAATAGGTCTCGAATTTTTTCAAATACCAACCTAAACGGCTCGAATTCAGTGGCACTTAGCTTAGGAACAATTTCGTTAGCAAAAACCACCTTCCCACTTATAATGTCCCTAGCTTCAGGTGCAGTACTTGGTTGTTTCAGTTTCTCAATGCCTCTAAGTAGCGTTATTTCGGGGTGGTATCTAAAATTAAGCCCTAATCCGTTGGAAGTACGTTGGAGAAGCGCAGACTCGCTGAAATAGAATTCAATAGACAAAGCCCGAAATTTTTCATAGTTTTCTTTGCCGCGGGGAACAGGCAAAAGAAAAGCCGCGGCTTTATCGCTCTTGGATACCTTTGCTTTGAGGGTAGCGACATCATCAAAATATGCATGCAGTTTATTATATCTTTTTATACCCTCATCATCTTGATCAAACATGCCAATTCCAACAAACGAATTGTCTACTGGAATGGAACTTAAATAATCAGACAAGGCTTTAGCACCGCCGGCTCCGCCATCAAGACCAGCAAGAGGGTCAATCTCTTTAATAATAAAAGGCAGGGGTTGTTTATAATTCAATTTATCCCAAGCGGTACGTAGGATGGCTACATCAGTTTTCCCCTCAACAAATACGTATCGTTTGATAGGCAATAACTTGTTTACTTCATATAGTAACTCGTTAGGAACGACTTTGTCCTTATAAAACACAACATGAACACCCGCTTTTGTAGTAGCTGTTACTTCATCGGGGGCACCAAAACCAGTCAGGATAATCAAACGTGTGTCAATTCCTTCTACTTGAACATGTTGAGCTAATTCAATGCCACTCATTTCGGGCATGCGAATATCTACAATCGCTACCTCGAATCGCTCCTGTCGGAGTTTTTCAACCCCTTCCTTTCCATTAGAAGCCTTTTTTACCAGAAAACCTCTCTTTGAAAAATATGAGCTATAAAAATTTAGGATGTCTAACTCGTCATCGACAATTAAAATCTTACACAGTGTTTTCATTTTTTTCTCTTAAATTCGGTAATTTTACAATAAAACAGGCTCCGCCCCCAAGACGGTCTTCATGCTCCAATTTCCCATCTAAATCTTCTATAATTTTCTTTGATATATGAAGTCCTAAACCTGTACCCTGCTTCTTAGTTGTCATAAAAGGAGAGAATAGATTTGGACGATAGCCAGAGTCTAACCCTGATCCATTATCTTTAACCGAAAAACCAACAGTTTGGTCGTTATGATATGTCTCTACCCACACGGTAGCTCCTGCGATTCCTTTAAGAGCATCCATTGCGTTGAGCAATAAGCTAAATAAAACTTCTTCTAAAAACATGGTATTAGATTGAATGTTTAGACTTTTATCATGAACTAAATTTGTGTTCAAGGTGATTTTATGGGTCGCAAAGTGGGCACCAAAATAGGTTGTTACTTCGTTAACTAAAACATTCAAATCAACCATCTCGCGTTTTGCGATATTATTTCGAGAGAATTTGTTTAATTTATCACTAATATTCGACAGCCGATCAATATTAGAAGATATTTTTTCAAACGTGCTGTTTGCTGTTTCTGGTTCAAAGTATCCTTCCTTTAAGTCTTCTAAAGTGATATTCACGATGGTTCGAAGAATTCCTATGGGTTGATTCAGGTTGTGAGCGAAAAACGCGGCCACAAGTCCCGATCTAAGAAATCTTTCTTCGGTTTCTTGTTCAAGGCGAGCATTTTTTTCTAACTCAATAATTTTTGTCCTCTTTTTCCAACCTCGATAACCAGCAAAAAGAAACATACCAAAAAAGCCACCGATGAAGAGGGTTAACATGTTAACCACTCTGTAAAGAGTTTCAGTATTACTAACTAGAAACGGGGTTAATAGGTAGCTTACCATGTTGGTTAATACAATTAGCAACATGATTTCAAGTAGATAAATGGCGGTTTTTTTACCGATTTTTGGCTCCAGGATGGGTTCATGTTGTTCCAGAAACCTCCAAAACACCTCGTTTTTAAGAGTATTTTGTTGTTTGTAGGCATTGAAATATGCAAAAAAAATCGCAAGTCCAAAAGCAGGTATAGCTGATATTAAGATAGTGATGGTAGCTTGAAGGAGGCGAGGATTATCTACAAGCCAAGGAAACAAAGGCCGATTAAAATAGGGAAGAAGGTAGGCTAAGAAAAAAACAACCGGTATCCATGAAATTTTTCTCCAACGACGATGTATGACATGGTTGGTAATATGGATAACAACGATAGGAGAACTGAATAGTATAGGGATTAACGTTACATACCATAGTAATTTCGCTAAATAAATAAAGTTACTTGACAGGTTATCTTCAAAATAGAAAGCCAATATATTACCAACTAAAGGAATGAAATACCATATAGAAAAAATTACCGCCCATACGGATGACAATCTATCTAAGGAAGGGGCTTTTTCTCCAAAATAGTCTTTTGTATTTGAGAAGTATGTATGTTGGACTTTACTACTCATATTATCCTCCAAAATCTCATGCCTGCCTACACAAACTGTAGGTCAAGTGTACTGTTATAGAGTCGTTTTGCCAAAATTGTTTGATGGCCATGCTGAGATATTTAACTCGTTTGTTATATCTTTACATCTTGGGGAGATAGGGATACAATAAGAGCCAACCTAATGATTGGCTAAATCGTAGTCAGAGATGATTCCATCACTCTTGATATACCCCTATGAATAAACAACGCGAAAAATCGGCACATACATACATGCAACCGCCCGGTAACGCATCGGTGGTTTGTGTTGTTGGTCTCAAAAAAGGACAAGCCGTCTCTATCAAAAAGAATCAACTCAAGTTTGGGCGTTCACCAGAGTGCGATATAATGATTACTACGGGGTTAGTCTCTCGAGTGCATGCCCTGCTCATATATGAGGACGGGCATTATGTTTTGTATGACGAAAACAGCACTAACGGCACGTGGGTCAATGGTCAGCGGATTTTGGAGCATCATCTTAAACCGAATGATCGCTTTCAGATTGGCTCGAGCATCTTTGTGTTACGTTTGGAGCAGAATGTCGCTTTGCCGATTACGCCGCCTTCAATTCCTACGCCAGCCGGATTAAAGGTGGATGACTCAAGTTCGGGGTTGTATAGCCGCACTTTGACCGATTATGAGTTGTTAGATAGTTGGTCGGGTGGCATGGCTACGGTGTACAAGGCTCGTTCTCGACACAGCGGACAGATTATCGCCCTAAAAGTGCTAAAGGTGGAAGACCCGTACATCCGAGACAAGTTTATCAAAGAAATTGAGGTTGGTAAAACGTTGCGCCATGACCATATTGTGCCGGTTTTGGGCGGGGGGCGAGATCAGGGTAAATGGTTTATGATTATGGCCTTTATGGCTGGGCAAACCCTAGAGCAACATCTCACCAAAGGTACTCCCCTCGCAACCGATTTTGCCGTTCAGGTGGTCGGGCAGATGTGCGACGCGTTGAGTTATGCCCATCAACGGGGCGTGTATCACCGAGATATTAAGCCCGCCAACATCCTGTTTGATGAGAAACAGTCCGCAAAACTGGGTGATTTTGGTATCGCTCGGCTGGCCCAATCTGTCACCATGACCGCCAAAGGAGCAATTTTAGGTACACCCCAATATATGTCTTATGAGCAGGCAGTTGGACAGCGTGCCGACATGCGTTCAGATGTCTATTCGTTGGGGGTACTGTTTTATGAGATGTTGACCGGCTATCTACCATTTCAATACAAAGAGCCGTTACGGTTAATCAACGCTCACATTAATGAAGAACCCAAACCACCTTCTGAATTGAACCCTAGCATCCCCAACCATCTGGATGCCACCATCCTTAAGGCCCTAGAGAAGGATGTCGAGACTCGCTTCCAAAATGCCACCGAGATGGCCCTGTCGATTGGTTATCGAGTGCGTTGGCAACGGACGACGGCGAATCTTAGCGCATTAACCATGCAACTCATCACCGCCCAGCATCGGGTTATTCCGTTAGACAATAAGCGCATCGTTTTAGGACGAGATAATGTGAATGAGAATGATACCGAAATATCCCGCCAGCATGCAATCATTCATTACCGCTCTGGTCGATGGTGGCTAGAGGACAACGACTCGACGAATGGCACATTTGTTAATTTAGGGCGTATTTCTGAGCCGGTTATGTTACAGCCCGGTGATAGAATTCGGATAGGTAAAACATCCATAAAAGTGCGATTGAATTAGACCATACTTACATGTTGGGAAAATCATGCGACAATTACCAAAAAATAAGCCTTCATCAAACAGACCAAATAGGCCAAACAGACCAAACAGACCAAATAGACCAAACAAACGATGGTTGCGTGGATAGATATAAAACAACAAAACCGGCAATTTTGGAAATCAATATCATCAGATTAAACGACACTACATTGGAATATCACTATGAGTTCCCGTAAAAACATTTCAAGTGATCAAAATAATCTGTTTACCTCACATCCGGGTAGACAACGGCCTGAAACAACCGAAATTATTGAATCTACGCCCGAAAAGCCAAGTTTACATCTCGCTTGGTTGGTCATCATAAATGGGCCAGACGAGGGTAAAATTTATAACATCAATCAAGAAACTATAGAAATTGGTCGCTCGGTAGAATGTGATTTAGTGATAAAGGATAAATCGGTCTCTCGTCGCCACATACAGATTCGGAGACAAACCCAAGCGTACATGTTAATTGATCTTGGCTCTGGAAACGGAACCGTTGTCAACGGTCAAAAAGTGACCCAACATTTTTTACAGGATGAGGATTTTATTCTCGTTGGTCGGACGGAATGTGTTTTTAAGCAGTTAACTATGAAAAACAAGTTGTTATATGGTAGCTAACTTTAACCTTATGATTAAATCCTTCAAAAAACGTTTGTTCTTTTTGCTCTGTTTTTTTTGCCTCATTATCACGATTCCAGTGATGGCGCAAAGTAATAACCCCTCCATTACCATCGACGAGATTGACCTGACCAACTATCCAGAGGTGAGCGCGGTCGTCTCTGTGGTCAATACGGGGCGAGCGCCATTGCAGAATCTATCCGCCGATAAGTTTGAGATTCTGGAGGATAATCTGCCACTTGTGCCTCCGGAAGCCATCACAGAGGTTAATCAAGATGCCCCGATAGCGGTGGCTTTGGTGCTAGATTTAAGTGGCAGTGCCCCGCTCGAAGATGTTCAAACCGCGGCCAAACAGTTTCTCAATTCATTGAATCCGCAAGACCGAGTCGCCTTAATTGGTTTTAATTCCCAACTGCCTCTTGATTCATTTGATCCGTTTAAGGAGGTCAATTTTACCGAGAACAAAACTTTGGTGGTACAAACCATCGACAGTTTTGAGACGTTGGGCGAGTCGGCGGTGTATGAAGCAATTTTGAAAGGGGTGCTGACCACGGCTGATGAACAGACAGAGCGCAAAGCGGTTTTGGTCTTGAGCGACGGACATGACACCGTCAGCAGAGCCGAAATCGCCA
Organism: Anaerolineales bacterium HSG24; assembly: GCA_030377895.1. Lineage (GTDB taxonomy): Bacteria > Chloroflexota > Anaerolineae > 4572-78 > J111 > JAUCGB01. The sequence goes on along the minus strand of JAUCGB010000024.1, from coordinate 11,115 downwards.
CGGCTGAATCGCCTGAAAACACCGCCCGAGATGCTAAGATTCCAGTCTTTACGGTCGGCATCTTTAACCCTGAGTTTGAATCGAACCTCGACTATCTGTCGGCCTTAGCCAGTAAAACCGGTGGACGTTATCAGCAGGCCACCAGCGCGGCCGACATGGGGGCATTATTTGAGAGTGTCGGCCAGCAATTACGTCAACAGTACCGACTCCAATTTAGAGGGAATAAACTACCCGATAGCAAAGAGCATACCCTTACTTTTCAGGTGAACACCCCTGACGGGCTAGCCTTAATTAATGAGATTGTAACCTATCCAGACCCACCAGCCATCCCGAAAATTGTGAGCATCCAACAAGAGATTAATGGTGAGTTGCAGATATTGCGTCCGGTGTTACGGGGGTCGGTTCTGCTCGTGCCAGCCGTTAGTGCCTTGAACAACATCGCTCGGGTTGAATATTGGGTCAATGATAGTTTGGTGGAAACGATTGATGCCCTCAACAACGATGCCGAAACTTACGAAAAATGGGAGTGGGAGTGGAACACCAATCTCACTCCAGAGGGAGAGAGCCAGTTGACCATCGTCGCTTATGATGATGCTGGCACGACCTCTGAGCCGTTTTCGGTAGAAATTCAGGTAGAACGAGTGGCTGGCCTGCCTCAAGAAGAACCGCCACCGCCCGAGCCAACTGAAGTTCCAACCCTAACCCCCATCCCGCCCACCAACACCCCTGAACCAACCGCCACGCCGGTCGGGCTATTACCGACCACTCTTGCTGGAAACATGCCCGCACTATTCGATGATATGCGAGTTTTTGTGATTATTGGGGTGGGCTTGACCATCATTGTTTTGGTGATTATCGCCGCCATCATCTTTAGTCGCCGTAACCAATCAGACCCACCGCCTAAGCCACTCGACCCACCCTCTGAGCCGTCAAATACATGGAGGCCGATGACCGATATCGCGCCCCAAGCTTGGTCAGCCGATGTTCCAACCTCACCCAACCAAGAGCATAAGGTTACGCCACCAGATTTTTCTGACGCGATCAATCCGAGCGAATCGCAATTTAACACGATTCTCGAAACATCTAGCTCTGGAACGCCACAAATCAGCCAGCATGATAGGACTGAAATTCTACATATTACTCGGGAATTACCTGTTAACGCCATTTTGATTGTTCAGGAAACCGTGGGCCAACTGGTCTCTGGAAAAACCTTCCCCTTGGCGGAACGAACCAACACCATCGGACGAGCCGAAGATAACTACATTTTGTTGTCAGATAGCTCTGTCTCACGGCACCATGCCAAAATTGTGTTAGAAGGGGTGGTGTTTCGGATTTACGACTTAGGCTCCGGAAACGGGGTGAAGGTCAATGGACAAAAAATCAATACTCATAGTCTAAAAGATAGCGACCGTTTGCAGTTTGGTCGAGTGAAGTTAATTTTTGTCATCCTCAATGAAAATGAAGACGAGGATCATCTAAGAGCGTAAGGAATCGAATTAAATAAGTTGCGCGTTTCGACACCGCCTTCGACTGAGTTCACGCCGAAGTCTTGTCGAAGGCGAACTATCAGCATGCACATGTTAATTAATGCTCATTCCTAAAGAGGTTGTTCCATGCTAAATCTTGATGTGAATGGTGCGACCAATCCCGGTTCGCGCCGCAATAATGAGGACAATTTTTATCTTGATCCACCAGCTACTCCCCAACAACTACAAGATAAAGGCCGCTTGTTTATCGTCGCTGACGGCGTTGGGGGACATCATGCTGGTGAGGTTGCCAGTAAAATAGCCGTTGAGCTTATCCCCCAACTTTACTACAGCGACCTCAATACAGATGTGTCCTCTAGCCTACAACGAGCGATTGAAGCTACCAACGCCCAGATTAATATCGAAGCCAGCCAGCTACATGAGGCTAAAGGCATGGCGACCACCCTCACTGCGGCGGTGGTTAAAGATATGGAACTCATTGTGGTCAACGTGGGGGATAGCCGCACCTATCTAGTCACAAATGGGCAAATTGAACAGTTGACCAACGATCACACCTGGGTTAATCAACAGGTTGAGGCTGGTATTCTGACCCCAGAGCAGGCTCGTCGCCACCCACGCGGAAACATCGTCACCCGCTCCTTAGGCCATAAACCCGAGGTCAAGATTGATGTTTTTCCGGCTCGATCTATTGGACCCGGTCACACCTTGTTGCTGTGTAGTGATGGCTTAAATGCGGTTGTCGAAGACCATGAGATCGCCCAAATTGTCACTTCTACTTCCAATATCCAAGAGATAACTCACAAACTGATTGAGATGACACTCAAACAGGGCGCGCCCGATAATGTCACCGTGATAGCGGTCAGTTTTGGACAACAGGCCGTTTCTACCACTACCACTTCTGCTATTACTGTCCCAATAATACCACCAACAGACCAACCCCAGAAAAAACAATCCAAAGCCATCCCCATCGCGTTGTTCATCGGTATCGTCATCATTATTATTTTGTTAGGGTTGGTCGGATTAATCGGACTTTTTATGTTTGATGGGAGTAGTTCCCCAAAAGAGACCGAAACCGCGACCACCGAGGCGATTGTCACGGCGACTCTCCCCGTTGAGACGACAGTTCCCACCGAAACGCCATTACCCATTAGCAAAGAGAGTACCACTGACGAACTACCAGCAACCGATACGGAAATAACGCTGGAAATCGAAGTTACGGCCACGTCGCCCCCTGAACAAACAATATCTGCTTCACCTGTTTTAGTTAAGCCGGTAGGCGGAGAGGAGTTAGCCTATCCTAATGATCCCCTCCGTTTGGTTTGGACGGGAGAACTTCAACCTGATGAGCAGTTTTCCATCTCGACACGGAATGATACAACTGGGGTTCGTTTTCCACAAGAGGGTAATTGGGTGACAACAGAAACGGAGTTCGATTTACCCAAATCCTTGCCCTCCGGTAGTTACACCTGGCTGATTACAGTTGAGAAAAATGATGATTCTGGGCAATTAGTTAATCGCTCTGCGCCGCAGAAGTTTGTGATTTTAGCCTCCCCCAATCAAGAAGGCACTGAACCCACGCCAACCGTCATGCAGGTTCAAAATTTGGGTCAGGTTACACTGCTTGAGCCTCAGCCCGATACCATTTTGGGCAACGCGACAAAAAGGATTGAATTCCGGTGGCAGTTGAATTATAACTGCCACCTGCCCCCGCATCTCGGTTTTGAAATTCGGGTTTGGCAAGAAAATAATCCGCCCGCAGGGGTGCTAGATGCCATGCAACAACAGGGCGAAATAGCCTGTCATGATGGTATTTTCAGCTATACGGTGGGCGATTTCCAAAGTATCCCGGCATACGCTCCGACAGGCAAGTTTTTGTGGGATGTGGTGGTGGTGCAAATCGCCCCGACATACAATGACACGCCTTTGATCGATGTCACTTCGCCGAGTAGTTTTGAACTTGGTGGAGTTGGTGGAGGTGACGATGGAGGTGATGGTGATGATGATAGTGGTTCTTCGCCTCAGCCAGGTGATGGTAATTAAAAAATGGGTAGAAATAGTGATATAGGTCAGTTACCTACCCGCAAGTTTGGGTAGGTGATCACTACATGTGCAGGACTATCAAAAAATGATATTTGAAAGGAAACCTTTCTTATGGTAAACAAATTCTTATCGTTACTGAGATCGCTAATTTTTGCCGTCATCGCTAGTTTGCTGATGATGGTCGGCTTGGCTGAAGTAACGTTTGCCATGCCCAGTCAGCCCCAATCTGTAACACATCAGCTACAGGTTATCACTGGTACAAAAACAGCCATGCCAACCAACAGCGTTTTGGCGGGTGAGGTGATTACATACACCATTGTTTTTAGCTCCGACACCACATTTACGCAGGTCATTACCGATGCCGTGCCAGAATATACCACCTATCAGCCTGATTCAGTTGGATGTACTCCGATAATTTCCTTTTCATTATGTACCATCCAATTAGATAACCGAACTTTGCAATGGCAACCTACAAAAATAAGCTCTGTCCCTGTCACCCTAACTTTTGCCGTAAAAGTAGACGACCCCATCACCAGCGGATTAACCATCGTCAACCAGATTAAGCTGGACGATACCATGTTGCAACAGGTTAACACTGTCACCAGCCAACCAGCCTTACAGGTGACGATTCAAACGGATAAACGTCAGGCCGCGATTGATGAGCAGATTCAGTACACCTATACCATCACCAATATCGGCAATGAGTTGCTGACCGATTTAAGCCTGACTGACACCCGTTTTAATCGCATTAGTTTACCCTTGACCAGTCTTATCGCTGGACAGATGGTCTCAACCACAGTCACTTATACCATGCAATTGAGCGACTATCCAGGGCCGGTGATTAACTCGGTACAAGGGCAAGCCGTATCGGCAGTGTCGGGGTCTAACATTAACAGTAATATCGACAATGTAGCTGTAACGATTGATAATAGCCCTTCCATCGCCGTATTTGTGGCTGCCACCCCAACCTTAGCCTACGTAGGCGAGACGATTACTTATCATTATTTTGTCACCAATACAGGTAATATCACCCTGACCGACGTTATCGTCACCGATGATCGATTCGGCTCGATTGAGGTGGCGAGCATGATCGATCCGCAGGAGGTGGTTACACAAACAGCAACCTATATCGCCCAATCAACTGATTTGCCTGTCATACCTAACCAAGTTACAGCAAGCTGTGAGGGGCTGTTAGGTAAAATTACTTCTGCCCAATCGGGGGCGCGGGTGGAGATAACTGGCACTGCCATCATCTCGATGGCGATTGTGCCGAGCCAAGCAACAGTCCACGTTAACGACCTGTTGATCTATACCTATTTTATTACCAACATGGGTCAGATGACAGTTACTGATGTAACCCTTGTTGGTACTCAAGGACAAATTATCAGCCTACCAACAACGATTCTCGCTCCACAAGCGAGTTTGGTCGCCTCAGAACCGTATACGGTACGAGAGACGGATTTACCCGGCCCGTTGATAAAACATGTGACTAGTACAGCTAAATCTGTCGTTGGTTCAACAAAAGCCTCAGCCCTTAGCACGATGTCGATTGCGTCCAATCCAGAGATACGTCTCAGCGTCACTGCTGACCCAACGACAGCCAGTTTGCATACTAAAATTCGGTACAGTTATGTTATCACCAACATTGGAGATGTGACCTTGCCTGATGTTACTGTCACTGATAGTCGGTTTGGGACAATTCCTCTACCCGATAAACTGTTGTTCCCCGGAGATAGTTTGACTGGGCAGGCGACTCATCAGGTCAATATAGCCGATTTTTCTAGCCCTATGCTCAACCTTGTCACTGCCACCGCAACTACCGCGGCGGGGTTATTCACCGATTATGCCACCGTGACCGTCACTCTACAGGCTAATCCTGCGCTGACCTTGACCATCAGCATCAGCATCAGCCCCGATAAAACCAATACTTTTGTCGGCGACACAGTTCAGTATCAATATCATATCCGTAACATCGGTGATATCCCCTTAACCCGTCTCAGCTTGACAGATAGTCGGTTGGGAGAAATTACCGTGCCTTTGGATTGGGATAGATTGCGACCTCAAGAATCCGTCAAAACTACCAAAAACTATACTATCCAACCAGCAGATGCGGGTTTGCTGACCAATGTCGCTACAACCACCGGACTGTTTTTAGAACAAACTTATATCACCACTGGGCAAACCTCGCTAAAAGTTAGTACCAAGAGCTATCTTCCGGTGATTATGAAAAATGTTATCACTCCCCTGCCTGAGTTACAGCTTGAGGTGTTTGTTGAACCAACCGAAGCATTCCTTTATGAGACAGTGTATTTTACTTATATAGTAACCAATACTGGGAATGTGCCAATCCATTATCTTTCTTTGGAGGATGAATGGGGTGAGGTGGGATTAGAGAAGATTACTTTAGAGCCTGACGAGTTTATAGAAAAAATACAATTGTATCAAATTGAAAGAGACGACCTATTTGAGCTGGTGAATGAAGTGACTGTGACTGGAATATATGAGGATAAGGATATAAGGTTACGTGCAAACAACATGCCCAATCAAGTTCCGCCTACACCTGTACCAGGAACGGTGATAGAGCTGATAAAAAGTGAGGTAGTATGGGTCACAATTCCTACTACTGAACTTTATGTGGAGAGTGAGGATACTGGGGATATTTTCATCACCTTTACCAAAATTCCTGAAGGATGGGTCTACAGTTGTTCGATTAAGAATGATCAGACCATGCCATGTGTTAATTTTCATCCGAGCAACTATTTTATTGAAGTTGAAATGCAATGTGGTCACTTTTCAAGAGAAAAAACGTTTTTCGAGCGTGACGAATCTACTCCATACCTGCTTTTTTGTCGGTAGGAATGAGTATTAATTAACTTGTGCATGTTGAGAGTTCGCCTTCGACAAGCTCAGGCGGCGTGACGTAGCCTGAGCTTGTCGAAGGCGATGTTTAAACGCGCAACTTATTTAATCCCGATTCCTAATGATCATGACTCAACACAGTTCAACAGGAGAACAAACTTGGCTTTCAACCTAACCGGACGCAAACTCGACAACTATAAACTGCTCAAACCGATTGGTCAGGGTGGCATGGCCGAAATTTATCTAGCCCAAACCAAAAAGAAGCAGTTGGTTGCCCTAAAGGTTCTGCTTCCCCACTTGCAGAACCAACCGGAGTTTGGCGAACGGTTTTTACGAGAAGCGAATAGCGCGGCCCGACTGAAACATGATAACATCGTGCCGATTTTTGACTATAAACGCCTGCCCGATGGCACTACATTTTTCGCGATGGAGTGGATTGATGGTGGATCGTTGGCTGAACTTATGCATAAACGTCAACAAAACCCGCTTTCTTTAGAGGAAACATCTCGAATCATCAGCCAAATTGCCGCAGCATTGGACTATGCCCACCAAAAAGGGATTGTCCATCGTGATATAAAACCCTCTAACATTTTGCTGACTAAAGAGAGACAGGTTAAATTAGCAGATTTTGGCGTGGCGAAGGTAGCACAAGCGACCACTTTGACCAGGCCGGGCGAACAACCGGGCACTCCGGCCTACATGGCTCCTGAGCAGGCCCAAGGACTCGAGGTCACACCCTACACCGACATTTACGCGTTGGGCATCGTCTTGTACGAAATGTTAGCCGGACGGCCTCCTTTTCAGGGGGATACCAGCCAAGTGTTGGCCGTCCTTTATCAGCAGGTACACCAAGAGCCGCCCTCGATTCGTGATTTTAACGCCCGCTTGCCGACCTCTATCAACCCCATTATCAACAAAGCTCTCGCTAAAAAACCGAAGTCCCGTTATAAAACGGCTAACCAACTAGCCCAAGAGGTGAGGCGTATCACTCGGCAGGGAAGTGGGGTGCATCGAATAATCTGGAATCAGTATCAGATTCCGATTATCGCCGCGACGGTGATTGGCTTGGTCTGCCTGACCGTTTTTAGCCTCATCGCCATACTCACCGCACCTGTGGTGAGAGATGGTCACACCACCACCAGCACATTGGTCGCTAGTGCTGATGTTCCGGCCTCAACCAATCAGGTCGCGCCAGCCCCAACCCTTGCAGAAGAGGCTGGTTCTGCCCCTCGCCCTCCCATTGATCCCCCCGCGACTGAGTTAGCTCTCACCAAACCTGATGATAATGACGATGACGACAATGAATCGAATGGATTTGAGTCTGCGGAGGAGGTTTATAGTCGCCCCGAACTATTAGCCCCAGAGCTGAAGGAATCGTTTGAAGCGGGTCAGCAGATTACCCTACGCTGGTTATGGGCGCGTCAGCTAACAGCCAATGAGCGTTTTCGAGTGACTCTAAAGGATTCCCGTCAACAAATTGTTCAGCGTCAAGCCGAATGGGATACCACCATGACCAGTTTGCCAATTCTGTTTCCGCTTGAGCCAGACAGATACGACTGGCTAGTCACGGTAGAGCGCAAGGAGGGGCTAGAGTATGACATCTTGATTTCTTCCTCTCCTTGGAGTTTCGTTGTCACTGCTCCACCACCCGCCCCAGAAGATTCAACGCCCTCCAAAAAATTAGCCGCCCCCACGCTAACATCTCCGCCCGACCAGTTTGACCGCGCCGCCAGCGAAAATATCACCCTCCGTTGGCAAAACACCGCGCTGACTAGTCAACAATGTTATGTGCTGATTATCCGCCATACCAATCAAACCGGTATCGACTATATCTGGCTGACTGGCAACAGTTACACCCTCACCGACGAAAAACGCTGGCTGTCCGACGCTCCTTATGGCCCAGAATTAAGCTGGCAGGTCGTCATTGTCGAAAACAACCAACATCAAACCCAAGCCTGTCAAGATAAACATTCTGTCCCAACGGTAGAGGGATCAGAGCGCAGTATTATCCGAACTTTTCGCTGGGTGAGCGAATGATGAACGGGTGACATCCTCTACCCGTTATACTAAGTACCGGACAAAACAGTTAGGACACGGATAAACGCGGATAAACACGGATTTTTTAGGCTTATCTGTGTGTATTCGTGTTAATCCGTGTCCCTTTTTTCTTCTGTAACAAGTTCAATCTTTTTTTGTCCTGTACTCAGACCGCTATACTTAAATCTGTTGAGAAACAATAAACTTCTGAACCTTCCCTGAATCTTAAATGAAACGAATCTGGTTGATTTTTTGGCACGAATATTGGAGTCACATTACTCGTCGAGCCTACCTGCTGTTCACTTTTGGCTTTCCGGCCATGCTGATTGGCACGCCGCTTGTGGGAGGTGTGTTTTTGGCGGGAGCGATTTTCATGGCCATGCCCGCACCTGACACTCGGCCCATCGGCATTGTTGATCAAGTTGGCTTACTGCTAGAGCCGGAGGAGCAGGCAGTCGTCACCAATGAAGGGGCGATTGTCAAGTCGCAAGAGCGAGCCGGTAATTTGGTGCGGATAATATTTTTCCGCTCGCCCGAAGAGGCCGCGTCTGCGCTGGCCACTGACTACATCCAAGCCTACTACAAACTCCCACCCGATTACTGGGAAACCGGCGAGGTGATAGTCACCTACTACACTGCCCCCAATGAACTGCTAGGAACCATGGTCAGTAGCTGGATTCAACGAGAGATTGAAGAGAATATTCCGAGCGAGATACTGTTTCGACTTCGCTTTGGGCCGGATATTGCCCATACAGAAGTCGCGTCTGATGACGAGGAGGAAGGCAAGGCCCGCGACTTTTCCATGATCAACTTTGTCGAGGGGGCGATTGTCTACATGATTATCTATTTCGTCCGCCTTGTTGGTACCTCATTTACCGCCAACTACATGTTCGACAGCATCTCGAACGAGGCCGATGACCGCACCTTAGAGATTCTGATTACTAGTATCTCTCCCTTGCAATTTTTGTTAGGCAAAGTGTTTGGCATTTTAGCGGTCGGGGTGACGCAATTGGCGACATGGGCTGGGCTAGTCTTTATCGTGTTCCAACCCCTGAGTTTGATGGTCGGAGGCAATATGTTCGACTTGCTCCTGAGTTGGCCTCATCTCTGGTTGCTGATTAGCATATTGGCCGGAGCCTACATGATGGATCATCTGCTGGCTGCGGCGATGGGCTTGCTCAAGGTGAGTGGTGGCGCGGGCATGCAACTGTTCAGTCTGGTCAACTTAGCCTCTGGATTTGGTCTGCTCTACGCCACCTATCTGATTCCCCGCAACCCACATACATGGTTAGCCATCGGAGCCAGTCTCTTCCCTATCACCTCGCCCATCGTGCTGATGATTCGGGTAGTGGTTAGCGAGGTGCCGCAGTGGCAAATCATCACTCCTCCGAGTCTGTTGTGGCTGACTAATAAAATAGTCTTGATATGGCTCGAACACCTTGTGCGGGCCAATCTGGTAGCGAGTCGGCAACCGTTTAAGTTGGGCAGTTGGATCAAAGGAAAGTTTCGGACGTTGTGGAGGCGAGTGCCTTCTGTACGCGAGGCACTGGGTAGAGCCTAACGAGCCTAACAGACATCCTACCTAAAATTCCACAACATCAACGGAATTTCCATTTCCTGCGGAGTTAGGCCGCCATGATGACCGAAGAAGATATGCTCAAATCGCTCATACTCATACCACCAGACCGATTCATAAGCGTATGGCAAAATCACTAGATTCCCGACGCGGGCCAAAAATCGGTCTGAGACGGGTAACGGGCCAAAGAATCCGGCCTCAATTAACATCTCGGTTTGATACACCTCGGCCTGTCCTTGCAGGCGGTGGGCTAAAAAGGTTTGGGCCTCATCGACCATGTCCTCTTTAATGTACAAAAACATGTCTCTCGATGACCCGGCGGGAACAAGCGGTTTGCCGAAGCGGTCAAGTTTGAGGAAACGTTCAATACCAGCAAAACGGGAGTCGAGATTCAGATAAATGGTGGTTTCAGGGTCAACCTCAACCTGACCATGATCGGCGGTGACAAGCAGGAGCGTGTTGTCAAGCCGTCCGGCCAACGGGTCAAAAAACTGACGAGTCATAATCTGGAAGAAGCTCTCCACCTCAGCCTCAAATTGGAGCGAATTTGGCCCATACTGGTGACCGATTGCGTCAATACAATCAAAATAGCAGAAAAAATAGCTCGGTGTTTTTGTCTCGCCTAACAATAAACGTAGGTTGACGAAGGCTTCGGGGATGGTTTTGTATGGCATAATCTGGCTTCCATCTAAAATGATATTGGAGTAGGTTGAGGGGCTATAGGCTCGTGGTTGAAAAATGTAAGAATCAACCCCATGAGCGGCCAAATCATGATAGATTGTGTGGGTGGGATAGAGCAGTTTGGGGTCAATGCGAGTCGGTATGAGGGTTTCCCGTTCCTTATCGCCAGCAAAAGAGAAGTATAATGGGGTGATAATCTCATCAAGTAACGGCTCGTAGTAATACCATTCATACACGCCGCTCTGCCCGTTGTTCAATCCGGTGTGAATACAGGTCACATGAGCGGCAGTGGTCGAGGGAAACTGCGAGGTCAGTTTCGCCACCTTTCCATGCTGGCTAAATTGTGCTAAAATCGGGAGACGGTTTCGATACTGGTCGAAAAATCGCCAACCAAAGGCATCGACAAATACTAGGATGACCTTATCGTATTGGCGG
>JAUCGB010000136.1 GCA_030377895.1 Anaerolineales bacterium HSG24 | reverse complement strand
TAGGCAAATTGATCCATACAAGAATGACCAATCCTTACCTTTTTTATCTTTTTATTGCTTTGAAATAATCCCCTTTTAGGGGGTAAATAATGTATTTGTTGAATTTTATGCTTTTCGGTCAGGATTGGTAGCCGGTACATCTACACCAACAGCCGTAGCTGGTACATCTACACCAACAGCCGTAGCCGGTACATCTACGCCAACAGTCGAATACCGAGTTTATCTGCCGCTGGTGGTTAAAAATTAGAGGCTATCAACTTAACGTGCGACAGATAATATCGTAGCACAGTCTGTAGACTGTGCCGCACAGGCTGAAGCATGTGCTACATGTCTCGGCTTACGTTGATAGCCAAATTAGAACGATAGATCGGGAATGCTCATTCCTTAGAATCGACATATAACGCATAGGAGGCTAGTTTTATATGAATGAAGATCGATATATCCTCTATATTGAAGATGAACGCGCCATGTTTGAACTGGTACGCCAAGCCTTAAAACTCTCAGGGTACAAGGTTAAGCCAGCCACCACTGGCAAGCAGGGGCTAGCCATGTTAAAAAAACATAAACCCGATTTATTACTGCTTGATTTGATGATGCCCGGTATCAATGGCTGGGACATCTACCGGAAAATTAAAAGTAACAAGCAGTTAGCTGACATTCCGGTCATTGCCCTTTCTGCTCGACCACCGGATAATGACGGTTATATTATTGAAGATTTGCCGCCGGTTGATGGATATCTCACTAAACCGTTTGAGATGGATGAACTGATTGTCTCGGTGAAAAAGTTGTTGTAAGGAATCAGAATTAAATAAGTTGCGCGTTTCGACATCGCCTTCAACACGCTCAGGCTACGGCGCGCCGCCTGAGCGTGTCGAAGGCGAACTATCAGCATGCACAGTTAATTAATGCTAATTCCTAATTAGTTTTGGCTAACTTTTTTGTCGGGTACTGAGTACCAAATTCTTAATTCTTAATTCTTAACTCTTAACTCCCAACAATCAACCCTCATTCACAAAATTACGCAACACCGTATGCAAAATTCCACCGTTGCGATAATAATCAATCTCAACCGGCGTGTCGATGCGGCAGGTCAGGCTGATGGTGCGAGTATCGTCACCGTCGGTCACATCAACTTGCACTTCTTGGAACGGTTGCAAAGTATCATCAACATGGATGGTGTAGCTTTCTTGTCCGGTCAGTCCTAGCGAGTCGGCGTTCTCACCCTCTTTAAACTGGAGTGGCAACACGCCCATGCCGACTAGATTACTGCGGTGGATGCGCTCGAAACTTTCGGCCATTACCGCTTTTGCTCCAAGTAATAATGTTCCCTTCGCCGCCCAGTCCCGACTAGAGCCGGTTCCATACTCTTTACCGGCAATCACGATGAGTGATGTACCATCGGCCTCATATTTTTTGCTGGCATCATAAATCGGCATGACCTCGTTGGTCGGCAGGTAGGTCGTCCAGCCGCCTTCGGTGCCGGGAGCCAGTTGGTTGCGGAGCCGAATGTTGCCAAATGTACCGCGGGTCATGACTCGGTCATTGCCGCGACGAGAGCCAAAAGAGTTAAACTCATGCGGCACGACATCATGCTCTTGCAGATATGTTCCGGCTGGCATTTCTTTGGGAATAGCTCCAGCGGGTGAAATATGGTCGGTAGTGACAGAATCACCCACTTTAACCAACACGTTGGCCTGCTCAATCGGCGTAATCGTGTCTACCTCTTTGCTCATACCGATAAAGAAGGGCGGCTCTTGGATGTAGGTTGACCACTCATCCCATTTGTATAACGCACCTTCGGCAACGGGTATGGCGTTCCATTTTTCGTTACTATCTTCAATGCCAGTGTAGGCTTTGTTAAAGGTGTCGGGGTTGAGGGCTTTGTCATATTCTGCCGCGACTTCGGCTTGGGTGGGCCAAATATCTTTCAAATAGACTGCTTGCCCATCTTTGCCCATGCCAATCGGGTCACTAGTCAGGTTGATGTCAACCGTGCCAGCCAAGGCGTAGGCCACTACCAACGGAGGTGAGGCCAGATAGTTGGCTTTGATGTATTGGTGGATGCGTCCCTCGAAGTTACGGTTGCCGCTCAACACGCCAGAGACAATCAAGTTGCCGCCAGTAATCGCCTCGACCACTTCTTCGGGCAAGGGGCCGCTGTTGCCGATGCAGGTGGTACAGCCATATCCGACAGTATGGAAGCCCAACTCTTCCAGATAGGGAGTTAGGCCCGCTTCGTTCAGATATTCTGTGACCACGCGTGATCCGGGGGCGAGACTGGTTTTGACATAATTTGGCACGGTCAGCCCTTTTTCGACTGCTTTTTTAGCCAGAATACCGGCTCCCAACATGACTGAGGGGTTGCTGGTATTGGTACATGAGGTGATGGCCGTCAGCACGACTGCGCCATGACTTAACGGGGTCTCTTGTCCTTTAATTTTTCCGGTGTGGCCTATGTCGGCATCTTGCAGGCCGAATCCTTGCGGCCCAATCGGATTTTTGAGCGAGGTGTGGAAGGTATCTTGCATGGCCGATAGAGCGATGCGGTCTTGGGGGCGTTTAGGCCCGGCTAAACTTGGCTCGACTTGGCTGACATCAAGCTCTAGGATATCGGTGAAAAGCGGATCGGGTGTGTTGTCGGTGCGGAACAATCCTTGCTCTTTGGTGTATCGCTCCACCAGATCAACCAGTTTGGTTGACCGTCCGGAACGACGCATGTAGTTAAGCGCCTCACTGTCAACGGGGAAGAAGCCCATCGTCGCCCCATATTCCGGCCCCATGTTGGCGATGGTGGCTCGGTCAGGCAGAGGTATCTGGCTCAGACCAGCGCCGTAGAACTCCACAAATTTGCCGACTACGCCTTTTTGACGTAACATTTCGACCACAGTTAGAGTCAGGTCGGTGGCGGTTACGCCCTCTTTGAGTTGACCAGTCAGCTTAAAACCGACCACTTCGGGAATCAACATGTAGATGGGTTGGCCGAGCATGACGGCTTCGGCTTCGATCCCGCCCACGCCCCAGCCGACTACGCCGAGTCCGTTGATCATGGTGGTGTGGCTGTCGGTTCCGACGAGGCTGTCGGGGTAGGCGACCATTTTGCCGTTGTAGGGTTTCGTCCACACGCCACGAGCGATATATTCAAGGTTGACTTGGTGGACAATCCCACTGGAAGGCGGTACGACGCTAAAGTTGTCGAACGCTTTTTGACCCCAACGGAGGAACTCGTACCGTTCTCGGTTGCGCTTAAACTCAAACTCCGAGTTGCGAAGGATGGCCGCCCGTTGTCCAAATACGTCAACCTGCACCGAGTGATCAATCACCAGATTGACGGGGATGACCGGATTGATTTTTTGCGGATCGCCACCCAAACGAGCCATCGCCGAGCGCATGGCCGCTAAATCGACCACTGCCGGAACACCTGTAAAGTCCTGTAAAATTACCCGAGCTGGCTTAAAGGGAATCTCCTCCGGTTTAGGATTGGTGGCGTTCCAGCCCGCTAATTTATGAACATCCTCATCCTTAACAATATAACCATCAACTTCACGTAAGACTGCTTCTAACAAAACTTTAATGGAGAAGGGTAAGCGAGAAACCTCGCCCAAGCCTTCTTTTTCGAGTTGGTCTAGGCGGTAAAGATAGGCTTCACCATTCCCAGAATCAAAGGTAACGCGTGCGCCAAAAGGGTTTGTTTGTATCATTTTGTAATACTCCTATGAGACACGGATAACACGGATTTGGTGCAGAGTGCAAAGCTTGCTTTGCATGCATGCATGCCTAGCACTCCAGATTTCCCCAGCACTACTTGTGCAGTATCACGGATTTTTCGTGTTATTCGTATCAATATGTGTTAATTTGTGTCTAAAAATCTGATATTAAAAGAAAAATTCGTAGTAGGCACTTCAGTGCCTTTGCAGACGAGGCATGGTTCATTTTGGGTAGTCCTGCACAAGTAGTGAAGGAAATTCCGGAGTGCAAGGCTTGCCTTGCACGCAAAGCAAGCTTTGCACTCCGGAACACTACTTCTGCACCACTACCAAATTAATTAATACCCATTCTCAGAGAACTATGCGCGCTTGTGCAGTTTCCAAAGGCCCGCCACCAACCCAATCACCAGAATCGTTACCAAAAACTGCATGCCCAACTGATGTAGGCGATTAGTGGGATCAACGGAGCTAAGAGCCACCCAATAAAGCAACGCTTTGGCCGCGTTAGCGTCCACGATTTGGGCCGTGGCTAGTCCCGTGCCGATAGCGATGAGCAATAGGTCAAACCAGCGTTGTTGTTGCTCTCGACGCAGTTCGGCTTGGGTGCGGGTGGCTTCGACGGCGGCCCGAACCGCATTGATGGCATTGTTGCCTTCATCAACCAAAAGTTGTAGCTCTGAGTAGGCGGTTTGAAGTTTGCTTTGATGATAGGCTAAGATTTCATCATCGCCCAACTCCTTTAAGATTGGCTGATGTTGAGCATTTTCCGCTGTGTCTTTCTGCCACCATTGTTGATAATTGTCTAGTTGACGGGCTATGGCAACCCGTAAATCGTCAAAACTCGGTAGCCGAGTGCCGACCACATAGCCATATTGGGTGGGCATATCTTTGGCTTCTATCGTTGATCCGGCAGGTAATCCTAACTGCTCCGGTTTGACCTGTTTTAACATTTCATCAGACAAGCCTAACGCGGCGGGCTTGATTTGACTCAACATCTGGCCGGCAACTCCACGCAGATATTTCAACTGTTGGTTATAATCCTTAATTATACTACCGGGTTGATATTGGCGCATCTCATGATAGCCTTTGTGGGCAATCAAATCCGGCATCAAGAAGGTTGCTACCGGGCCAACCAGAACCTGTTCATCAAAATAGTTGGCCTCTGCCTCCGTTGGATTCAGAGCCAGATAGACCATGCCAGCCGCAAGGCCGTCATCATCATCAGGAATGTCCAGAAGCCATAGCCAATTGTCTGCTATTTGAGTTTTTGCGAGAGGATATGGCGTATCATCCTCTGGAATACTCGGTGAACGGATGGCCGGTAAAAGGTTATCCAAATCGGCAGTGCTGAGGTCGATACTATTCTCGGTGGCTAATCGAGCCTGATAAACGAGGCTGTATCCCCAACCCAACTCTCTCAACAACTGGTCATCAGCAAACCCAACTTGTGCTTTTAAGGTTTGGTCGGCTAATATGCCTATTAACTTTTTGTACATGGCATCCCAAGCGGTTTTTACGGCTTGATCGTCATTCAAAACCAGTTGTATAACTGAAGTATCGCTGGTCGTCGGAATGTCAAAATAGAATAGGAACTTTGTTTCTTCTTGATTTTGCCAGGCCTTAAAAGGCATATCAAAGGGTATCAGCGGAGATGGCTCCGATGAAAGGTAATTCACCAGTTTGTTGGCTATCTCTTTTTGCTGACGATTGATATAAAGAGTGATAAATAAGGTGGCTTCAGTGAGTTCGTTTTCAGAAATTTTATGATTGTTCATAACTCGTCGCTTCCAATACTTGGCGCAATTTGTTTAGATGGTTCTCCGTTTGAGCCTTTTTCTCAGCCACATAAATCTTCTTTTCCGCCTTTTTCTTGATAACTTTGATACTTTTTTTCTTAAATCGTTGCTGTTGCCGATCTGCTACCTGAACATCGGGCGGTAATTCTTCCATCAACTCAGCCCGTAGAGCGGGGATGTTTTCGACCAGACAATGAATCTCATGGGCTACATTCCACAGCTCATCTTCATCTTCAACATCTTCAATCTCTTCAACATCTTCAACATCTTCAATCTCAATCTTGGCTATCTTTTCGGCTAACCGAGTAAGCTCGGCCTTGACCGTAGATTGCTCAGATTCAGTCAGTTGTGACATCAGATAAGTCCGATTTTCAAACATTGTTTTTAGTAACAGATTGGCACTGTCTATCATTGTATCTAAATTCATTGAGTTATCTCCTCGTGTTTGTCTCATATTATTGACAAGTTTGCTTACATCGGTTTGAGGGGCGGAACGAAAGGCCGATTCGATGGTTTGATGGGCCAAACCATTCACCTGAAAACCAGCCCAATAGTATGGATGTTGCCGATAGTCGCGCTGACGTACCATCAGCATGGCCTGTTGCATGGCCTGAGCCGGTGAGGCTTGGGCGGCGATATGGTTATAAAAACTGCTGAATAGCTCAAAGGTGGCCGCGTCATCAACCCGCCACAGGCTGGCAATCACCGTCTCTGCGCCGGCGGTCAGCATGGCTTGCAACAGTCCGACATGCTCCTCGCCTTGGCGAATATCCATCTGTCCACTGCGACAGGCGGCCAATGAGACCAACTGTGTTTGGCTGAGTTTTAGGTTGGTGATAATCTGCTGAATCGTCAGCCATTGATTGCCAGCCAAGGCTAAACCTGATTGCTCCGGTTGATCAGAATCAAACTCGCCATGACAACTGAGATGCAAC
Organism: Anaerolineales bacterium HSG24; assembly: GCA_030377895.1. Taxonomy (GTDB): domain Bacteria; phylum Chloroflexota; class Anaerolineae; order 4572-78; family J111; genus JAUCGB01. The sequence continues at coordinate 1,883 of JAUCGB010000136.1, read as the reverse complement.
ACCTGTTTATTCTGCGCCTGTTTAATCACCTCATCCGGCGTGGCCTGCTCATCCTTCAACAACTCCGAAGGCTGAAAGCATTGGGCGATGGCTTCCGCTTCATACAGAACATGGGGCAGATACTCCTCACCTTGACCGGGGTAGGCGACGCTCAACATGGCGGGCGAATCTGCGTCGGTAAAACGGGCTTCAGCCTGTTCAGTCTCGTGTATCCTACGTTTAGTCTGTTCATGGGCCACATGCAAGGCGGTCAGGCTTGGCACAAAGGTGACGGTGTAATCATCGGCCAGATAACGTCCGGCCCGATTACGGGCCGCGCTCAAGGGCAACAGGTGGAGTTGGGCAAACGGAGCCATGATGATCGGTTTATCAGGCGACAGGTACTTTTCGAGGGGAGCTATCGCGGCTTGATACAGTTCCGGCAAGCATGAGAGACTCAGCTTGCTCCGGCCCGTGCCGGTGGGTAGTTCCACCCCTTTGATCCAGTTCAGCAGGTTTTGGATGAGGCTGTCGGTTAGTTTTGGTAACGAAACATATTGGATTGAGGATGGAGGAGTAGAAGATTGAGGATTGAGATTTTTCCCTCCATCCTGTATGACGAAGGCACACCAGCCCTCTCCGTAGTCATCCGATGACTGGTTGGTGGCATGCTGATAGAACTCGATGAGAGTGGCTTTGAGGTTGTGGGCCAGGGTTTGGGCTTCTTCGATGTTAATTTGGGGGACGCGTAACATGGCCGTAAGAACTGTCGAAATCGACTCCAGTTCACGCCAAGCCTCATCCTCGTCATAGAGTAAATCGTCGAGATTCTTTTCGTCAGACCCGATAGGTTTTTGAAACCTGTCAGGGCTTGTTTCCAATTCGTTAATTTTCGTCCGTAAATCCAACGTTTCAGCTAATTTTTTGGCAAAGGTATCACCCTGTGCCAACATGTCGGCCATAATCGCCTCATTGCCTTTGCCCAACTGTTGCACAAAGGCTCGACCTTTGCCAGTGGTGGCATATTTAAAGGCCGCCTCATAATTTTCCTCAATTAGATAACAATGCACCAATTTTTCATATAAATCGGCGGTCTGTTCCGACAGATACCGTTGGGGCTCACTTTCCAAAAATCGGCCTCGCAACCGTTGCACGTCTTCATGCACTTTGATGAAGGCCATGCGAGCCAGCGTGTAGTCGGCATGTTTGTATTGCACGTTGGCCTCATCTAAAAGTTTCTCATACCGTTGGCGAGGTGTGCCTGATAATGATTCGAGGCGACCTTTGAAGTTTTTGATCTCTTTTTCACGTCTGAATTGCCGTTCTTCTTCATGTGTCCAATCGCCAAGCCATTGTAAAACCTTCTGTACCGAAACCATCACCCACTTACGCCCGACCATGAGCGGAAACTCATAAATAGGTTCGTTGCCATGCAAACAGTTTTCAATCATTTCATAGGCTAAGGTTGTCCCTTCATAGTTAAATGACAGCCTAACCTTATCCCGCACGCCCTTAAACTGCTGATGAATCTGCCCAAACCGTTGCCGAATCTCCTGCCCAAACTCCCGACTGGTCTGCAAGTCAAACGGGTCGGGTAACAGGTCGATATGCACAAACCGTTCACCAAACAACCGAACAAAGGCTTTGATTTTGTTGCGCCGTAAATCGACTCCATGCAAGGCGTACTGCTTTTGGTCGATAAAACCGTTCATCTTGGTGATAAAAAAGGGCATGATGCTGTCAGGGGGTTGATGGTCGTATTCATACTCAAAATGCCAGGCTATGGTCTTCGTTTGGGCCATAAGCCATAGTTGTATGTTGACAAGAGTAGTCAAACGGGTTAGAATCCACCATTTGAAAATTTGAAAGGCGGGAAAGATGTTAGAAAACACAAGTAATGAAGA
>JAUCGB010000135.1 GCA_030377895.1 Anaerolineales bacterium HSG24 | reverse complement strand
TGTCCCATACTGTATGGAACGTGTCAATCGATAATTGTAATATCTCGTTTAAAATTGCATCAAAATCACGTTGATTGACCCAACCAACAAACATTTGACGATTAAGTAGGTTATGGCAAAATAAGCTCAAATAATAGGGGTGATGAGAGGTGATTTCGGTGATTCGTCGGGTGATACCATAGTCAAATCGTAAAATATCACGTACAGGAAGCGTGACCATGTTGATAGAGGCATCCAACGGTAGGACATTCAGATGACGGGTCGGGGCGCGGTCGATGAGGCGATGTCGAATCTGGCGTAACTGGTCTTTGTTAGTGGTAAAGACCAGATGGAGTTGAGGACAATCATCCAAAATCGTGTTGAGTGTGGTCAGAAAACTGGCGATTAGGGCCATGTTGTCGTCAATCAGTAGATGTAAATCATCAAGATAGAGAACCAGTTTTGCCTCACCTAAGCGTTGATGGGCTTCGGTGAACAGTTCGCGCAACACAAAACTGGCCTGACCTCGATTATCGTAATGACCGCCAATCAAATCAAGCAAGCGCAGTTGGGTCGAAACCTGTTCCAAGACCAGCCGTAAAATCGCTTCAACCGAATGTTGCACTTCGCCCCGTTGACGCTCCTCACCGGCAGGCAAATAAAGCGACACAATCAGATTGAGGATGCTCCGTTGCTGTTGTTGCTGGCTAGCTACTTTAACGAAAGAGGTCTTGCCAATCAAGGTCGAACCACTCAAGACAATTGACCTGCTGTTCTCATTCAGTTGTTGTTCCAGCCAATCTAAAGCATCCTGTCGCCCAAATAACATGCTTACGTCGTCTATAGGTTCATTTGGGCGATACGGATTGGATATATCTGCCATAATGTTGTTGCTTGGAGTCGCTTCCTGAGCTTGTCGAAGGGGTGACTTCGGCAGGCTCAGTCACCGAAGGTTACGCTATCTTTTTTTAGCCAATAAAATACGAGCTACTGCGCCCGCTTGCTTTGCCATCTGCCACCGAGCCGAAAAATAATCTGCACCGAGCAGTTGACTCGGTTGGGGCAGAGGATGGTCTCGTTGTCCAGTAATTTTATATAGCCATTCGACAAAATACCGTATTGGGCCGGGGCCGCGTAGTTGCCCTTCTAAAATAACAATCAACTGCCCGCCACTCGATTCGGGGGTGGGGGATTGCAATACTCGATGGATTTCGGCTAGAGTTTCGGGTTGGAGGATGTATTCGGTGGGGAAGGTAGCCACCACATTATTGAAATAACCATCTGGAAACGGTAACTCCTGGGCCTTAGCCTGACAAATCGTCATCGGGAACATGTGCCGTTTCAGTCGTTGACGAGTGATACGGGCCATGTAGGGGGACAGGTCTATTCCGATAGGGACATAACCGGCTCGATATAAATCGGTGAATAGACCACCAGTTCCGTAGGCTAACTCTAATGTTTTGCCTTGTCCTAAAAATGGCATGACCAATCGTCGCCAAGTAGCCCACTGTCCAAACGAAACAAACCAGGCCACCACGTCATAGCTCCAAGCCATTTGGTAGTAGAGCAGAGAAAATATCAACTTGAGAACGGGTTCGGGTAGCATACTAAATGATAACCTGTAATTTTTTGGGAATAATCGTGTAGCTGATTTCGGTGGCTTCATGGTCGATAATCTCCCCATCGGCCTGAATCGGGGTGGGGGGCGAGGTGGTGATTTTGAGTTGCTTGGTTTTGCGATAGATAACCATTGAGTGGCTAATGTGGCTTCCTCGCAACAGGCGCGGCAGTAGCGTGACCATGCGCCAGCGAGACATACCGGCTCCATAGACAAAATCAAGCAGTCCATCATCGACTACCGCTTCGGGAGTCATGTAAAACACCCCGCCAGTCCGAGCGCTATTACCCACTGAGACGAGAATGGCCGGGCCTTCATAACAGCCACTCGGCCAGTCGACTTGGACTTCCCAATTTTTTGCGGTCAAAATCGACCCTGTAGCGGCTACAATATAACTAAATATACCCTTTATCCAGCGCATTTTTTGCTGGGTAACAGTAACAACCGATTCAAGTCCTACTGCCGAATTATTGACAAAAAAATAATCGTTGACCTGCCCCACGTCAATCAATTTCGATTCCCCAACAGCCAATCGTTGACATGCTCCCTGAATATCTTTTGGCAACTGTAACATGGCGGCCAAATCATTGGCCGTGCCAGTGGGAATAATCCCTAAGGTTGGTTTGTCGGACTCATCCTCGTCGATTTGCATGATCCCGTTGACCACCTCGTTGACCGTGCCATCGCCACCCGCCGCGGCAATCATCGGCCAGCCTTCTAACACGGCTTGACGAGCCAATTCGATACCATGTTGAGGATATTCCGTTACAACCAAACTGTAATCAAGCTGAGCCTGTTGCAAGGCTAGCTCAATTTTAGCAATTTTGGCGGTTCCGTTTGGACGGCCAGTGATGGGATTAAGGATAACTTTGACACGTTGGGTCATAGTAATTGGTTATGAGGTGATATTGTTATACAATCAGATAAAAAAAGCCTCTCAGATACACAACCGTAATACCGAGGGCTTAAGGATTAGGAGGCATCCTCTATTTATCCAGTTGCCTTTTGCATCGTCTTAATCGCGCTCTCAACAGAGCAACGATCCTTATCATTCAGTGATGGATTAGCTGCCCACTCTTCATAGAGTGAGAGCAATGACGCAAATTCGGGCAAAAATTTCTTTGTCATACTGCGAATTGCATCGCACAGTACCCGCGTGTGTAAAAGCTCAGTAAAGCCACCCTAGAAACCCGATTTTTCAAAAAATCGGGTTTCTGATGCCCTTTCTGGCGAGTTTGCTGAATATTACTTTTTAGGTTATAAAAGGCCCACTTCTTTACCGGCTTGTTCAAACACATTCATGGCATGTTCAATCTCATCAAGCGTATGTCCGGCGGTCACATTGGCTCGCAAGCGGCTTGAGCCTTGGGGAACGGCAGGATATAACACGGGTAGCACAAAAATATCCTGTTCTTGAGAGATTTTAGCCATCATTAAAGCACGCTCATCATCCCCCACAATAATGGGCACGATGGGTGTTTCACTATTCATGGTATTAAAACCACGTTTTTGCAGGCCACTAATAAAATAATCCACATTGGTTTGTAATATTTTGACACGCTCCGGTTCTGCCTCAATCACCTCAAAGGCGGTTTTGGCGGCGGCGGCGGCGGGTGGCGGCAAAGCAGCAGAGAAGATAAAGGCGCGCACCGAATGTTTTAGGTAAGTAATCAATTCTGCGTCACCAGCTATATACCCCCCAATCGCAGGGATTGTCTTGCTAAGTGTGCCCATGTGGATGTCGATACCGTCATCTATACCAAAATGCTCCATAATGCCATGACCAGTTTCACCCAACACGCCGATAGAGTGAGCCTCATCGACCATGAGTATGGCCTCATATTTTTTGCACAACCGAATTAGTTCCGGCAGGTTGATGATATCTCCATCCATGCTAAATACAGCGTCAACAACCACCAATTTACCCACTTTTTTAGGTGCCTCTGCCAATTTACAAGCTAAATCTTCCATGTCGTTATGATTAAAACGGACAATGTTAGCCCGTGATAATAGACAACCATCAACAATACTGGCATGATTTAACTTATCAGAAAAGACCATATCATTTCGACCTAACAAAGCTGAAATAACGCCCAAATTGGTTCCGTAACCGCTCGAAAAGGCAACCGCGGCTTCGGATTTCTTAAATTGAGCGATGGTTTCTTCCAACTCGATATGGAGGCGAGTCGTACCGGCCAGAAGTCGTACTCCATGCGTGCCAGAGCCGAACTCAGCCAAGGCCTGTTGGGACGCGGCCTGAATCTTTGGATGGCCTAACAAATCCAAATAGCCATACGAGGCAAACTGCAACATCTTACGTCCTTTAATGGTCACATGTGCGCCATCAATCGCTTCGGCAGGTTGTAGATAAAAATATAAACTCTCCATCTTATCCCGCGTGATGCGCTCGTTCATCTGTTGAATTCGCCATACAATAGGGTTGTAACCTTCTTGTGGTAAGGGCATAAACCAGACTCCAATTAAAAAATAACCGCAAATTTAGAAATTCAAGTATATCATTGAGCTAGTAATTTTCAAAATAGATAATGTTGCTAATCAAATCCTAGACCCCGCTCTCGCAAGCTGACAAACCGTTGATGCCCAATCACCAGATGGTCTAGCACTTCGATATTGAGCAGTTTACCCGCCTCGACCATAGACTGAGTCACTTGCACATCTTCGGGAGATGGGGTCGGGTCACCGGAAGGGTGATTATGGGCTACGATGATAGAGGTGGCGTTTTGGCGAATCGCCTCCCGAAACACCTCGGCGATTCGCACAACAGAGGCGTTGACGTTGCCTTTGTAAACCAGATGGTTATCCAAAACATGATTTTTGGTGTTGAGCAACAGTGTATACAGATGTTCCTGCTCCAGATGCCCTATCTCCATCATTAAAAAGTTAGCCGCATCATTGGGTGAGGTAATCTGCGGACGGGCATCCGGCGCGGTGACGAGTAAGCGTCGTCCAAGTTCCAAGGCCGCTTTTAGTTGGGCGATTTTGGCCTCACCCAAGCCTCTGCAACTTTGCAAATCACTAAAACTAGATTTTGATAGGCCGTTTAGTCCACCATACTCTATCAAAATACGAGTACTGAGGGCGACAACATTCTCGCCGGGATTCCCAACTCGCAGTAAAATCGCAATCAACTCCGCATTAGAGAGGGAAGCAGCTCCATAATGTAGCAATCGCTCACGGGGTCTCTCTCCTTCCGGCAGGTCAACAATACGAGGGTGATATATGGCGTTGGCCTTATTTGGGTCAGCGCCATTATTGGTAAGTTCAGTTTCTTGGGGCATATTGGTTTGGTTTTTGGGATTAATGCGGAAACCTACAAGGTCGGTCTGGCAAGGTTTTTAAAACCTTGTAGGTCTTCCTTTCTGCCTTAGCCTGATGCAGGTGATGCCTGTGTTGGGCTAATAGATATGAGCTTCCAGACAGGTGACTCCCTCTTCGCCGACCACGGCACTATGTCGAATTCCAGATGGTAACTCTAACCTGTCACCTGTTCTCAAGATGAAGGTCTCACCACGGGTGGGTAGGTCGAAGCGAATCGAGCCGTTAACGATGTACAGCACTTTATGATAGCCGTGCGTATGATAGGCATCTACCTCATCTGCCGGATTAGACCAGCGATAGACGCGCAACTCTTGATTTTCCAGCAACTCTCGCAACTCCTCCTCTGCGGGAAGGGTTTCTTGAGTCCAAGAGGTTACTTTTAACTCCATAATTGTTTGGTACTCCTTAATATATGAACAATAATCATAATCATTCAGATTCTACTACAGATGTCATCTCACGGCAAGAAGTGGACAGTGAATAGTGAATAGTGAATAGTGAACAGAAGTTTATCGTTTCTCACTTTTCAACCTGCTGTTTAAGCGTGTAGAGTTGGTTCAAGGCTTCTAATGGAGAGAGGGCATCAACATCTAACTGGCGCAGTTCATCAACGACGGGGTGAGACTCCTCGCCAATAAAGGAAAGTTGCATCCCAGAGAAGGCTTGCCGTACCTGTTTTTGTCGCTTTTGTTCGGTGGGATTGCTCTCCAACTCTTGCAGAATCTGATTGGCGCGGTCGATGATACTTTTCGGCACTCCAGCGATTTGGGCCACGTAGATTCCGTAAGACCTATCTGCGCCACCGGGTAAAATTTTGTGCAGAAATATAACCTTATGCCCTTCTTCTTTCACGGCGACATTGTAGTTCCGTACATGGGGCAGATAGTTGGTCAGTTCGGTCAGTTCATGGTAATGGGTGGCGAACAGAGTTTTGGCCCGCACCTTGGGGTTATTGTGGATATATTCGACCACAGATCGAGCGATAGCTAGACCGTCATAAGTACTCGTGCCGCGTCCAACTTCGTCTAATATAATCAGACTTCGATTGCTACTTTGAGTTAGAATGGCGGCAGTTTCGACCATTTCGACCATGAAGGTACTTTGTCCGGCATGTATCTCGTCCTGCGCCCCGATTCGGGTGAAGATACGATCCACCAAGCCGATATGGGCCGAATCAGCCGGAACAAAACTGCCGATTTGAGCCAGCAAAACGAGCAGGGCGGTCTGACGTAAATAGGTCGATTTACCGGATGCGTTTGGTCCGGTGATGATATGCACTAGACTTTCTTTCGACATGGTCACATCGTTTGGGACAAAGGAAATCGCCGCGCCGTCCGGATCAAACAGGGCCATGCGCTCCACCACCGGATGGCGACCATTGACCACCTCTAGCCGATCGTCGTCGCTCAGGGTGGGACGGACATAGTTGTTTCGCAAGGCCACCTCAGCCAACGCACTGACCGTATCAAGATAGGCCACAGCCCGTGAGGTGGTCAGCAATCGCTCGGCATGGTGACTAATTTCGGTGCATAACTCCTTAAATAAGCGAGTTTCTAACTCACCCTCTCGTTCTTCGGCGTTGAGAATAAGAGTCTCATATTCTTTTAATTCAGGGGTGATATATCGCTCGGCATTGGTAAGAGTTTGCTTACGGATATAATCGTCTGGGACATGTTTCCGATTGGCATGGGTCACTTCCAGATAATAACCAAACACCTTGTTAAAGCCGACTTTTAGGTTCTTGATTCCAGTTCGTTTGCGCTCGACTATCTCCAAATTTGCCACCCAATCCTTGGCCTCGCGGGAACTGGTGAGCAGACCATCCAACTCCACCGAGTAGCCGGAGCGGATGACTCCACCTTTGGAGAGCAGAGCGGGCGGGTCATCGACGATAGACCGTTCAATCAGGGCAATCAGGTCGGGACAGGAGTCGAGCATGTCGGGTAGGCTGACACTCGGACAGGTGATTAAAGCTGACTCGAGGTACGGAACCGCCTCCAAACTACGTCGCAGAGCTAACAAATCACGCGGTTGAGCCAGACCCTGACCGAGCCGATTGGTCAGCCGTTCCACATCAGAAATAGCCTTAAGTTGCTGGCGAATCTCGTTTCGTGCGAGAGTTTCTTCTCTTAGCGCATCCACCGCGTCAAGTCGTTGGTTGAGTGGTTCGACTTGCAATAACGGTTGATGTAGCCATTGGCGCAACAATCTCCCGCCCATCGGGGTAACTGTCTGGTCTAGCACGTCGAGCAGAGAGCCTTGTTTTGTGCCACTCCGAATTGTTTCGGTTAGCTCTAAATTACGTCGGGTGGCCGCGTCGAGGGCCATGAAGTTGTTGATACTGTATAGTTTCAGCCGTATAATCTGAGCTAAAGCCGCTTTCTGCATGTCAGACACGTACTGAATGACCGCGCCTGCGGCTCGCACGGCCAACGATTTGTCGTTCAGGCCGAAACCGTCTAGGGTGGCGACTCCAAAATGGCGTTTTAACACTCCGTCGCATTGCTCAAGCTCAAAATGCCATGTTTCATAAGGAGAGTGGGGAATTTCTAGGCTAGTCAGTGAGACGACAGTATCTTCGTCTGGCATGATAATTTCTGCCGGTTTAAGGCGGTTAATCTCATTTAGGAGTACTCGCTCAATATCAGCATGGTGCAGTTCGGTGGCGGCAAACTGCCCGGTGGTGATGTCCACGTAGGCTAATCCGGCCTGCTGACCGTGCAGAATCAGTCCCAACAGATAGTTGTTCTCATCCTCGGTCAGCAAATTATCCTCGACCACTGTACCGGCGGTGACGACTCGCTTGACCTCGCGGTGCATCGGTCCTTTTTTCGGTTGATCGCCTACCTGCTCGCAAATCGCTACCTTGTATCCAGCTTTGACGAGGCGAGCAATGTACCCATCGGCGGCATGATATGGTACACCGGCCATGGGGATGCGGGGCTTGCCCTTAGCCGCTTGACGAGAGGTCAGGGTCAAATTGAGAGCATGAGCGATGGTCTTGGCATCGTCATCGAAACACTCATAAAAATCCCCCATGCGAAAAAAAAGTATCGCATCGGGGTGATTCTGTTTTATCTGTAGATATTGTCTGCGTAGGGGGGTTGTCATGTTAGTCTCGTAATGCGTGAAACATGCGCCTCGTTCCCATCGCTCGGCGTGGGAACGCATACTTGAACGTTCTGCGTTCAGTTTCAAACCCCTATTTTAAGGTAAGCGGGGATTCATGTCAAACAAGTAGCCTTCGGTGGGCTATAATAATTAATAATCAAAATTAATGTTGGCGCGCCGGCTATGGTCTTCGTTTGGGCCATAAGCCATAGTTGTATGTTGACAAGAGTAGTCAAACGGGTTAGAATCCACCATTTGAAAATTTGAAAGGCGGGAAAGATGTTAGAAAACACAAGTAATGAAG
>JAUCGB010000134.1 GCA_030377895.1 Anaerolineales bacterium HSG24 | reverse complement strand
GTGTTGCCATGTTGACTGATACCCATGTCACTCTGAACGTAACAAAATGGAGAGAAGAGTCCCTCAAACGCATATCTGTCGAGGGATTCCGCTTCGCTACATCTCGGAATGACATGGGGACTTATCAGTTAATAGGCCAGCACTACCTACTTGGATAATTAAACGTTTCATATATAATATGGTTAGTTTTAGAAAATATCAAATTACACATAGGAGCTTGGTACCAATGACATCATTACTTAAACAGTCAATTGTTGACGCAATCAACAAACAGGTTATTGAGGAGTTTACCGCCTCAATGCAGTATTTGGCTATTGCCTTTCACTTTGAGAGCGAAACACTTCCTGAATTAGCTAATTTCTTCCATTTGCAGGCACAGGAGGAGCATGAGCATGCCATGAAGTTGTTGAGCTATATCAGTGAAGCTGGTGGGCATCCAGTTCTTCCGGCTACCAAACAGGTTAAAAATGAGTTTAAAACTGCCGAAGAATGTGTTGATCTGGCCTTGCAACAAGAATTACAAGTGACCAACCAGATTAATGCGCTGGTTGATTTAGCTGTTAATGAACGTGACCATTTAACCCGTCAGTTTCTTCAATGGTTCGTCACCGAACAACTCGAAGAAGTTTCAAGCATGGGTGACTTACTCAACGTGGTTCGTCGAGCCGGTGAACACAATTTGTTGTTGGTTGAAGATTATTTAATCCGTAACCCACATGAATTAGCCAAAGCAGGCGAAGCATGAATATGTGAAGCGTGAAGCGTGAAGCGTGAACATGTGAAGCCTCACGCTTCACGCTCACGGAACTATCAACAAATTGACAAACTTGGTAAAACAGACAAAATATCTAATCATAAACTATTCATAGGATACCCACGCGATGAATCTTTTTAGACGTAGCCAACCAGTTGTAAATATCAGCGTTGGTGCAATTTTAAACAATCGTTATTTGTTAGAGAGCCAATTGGGCGAGGGAGGAGCAGGTGTTGTTTATAAAGCCGAAGACCAACAACTCAAACGTACCGTCGCCATTAAGGTTTTATCTGTAGCCGGTAGCGGCATGGCGGGTGACAAGTTGGAGCGTTTCCGTAGCGAAGCCCGTTCTGTCGCCCGTCTCAATCAGGCCAATATAGTTACCCTGTACGACTACTCCGAAGAACAAGGCCGACCTTATCTGGTCATGGAGTACATCCCCGGCCAAGATTTATGGGCACTCGATAACGGCTACAGCCCCGATTTAATGCCGTTTGCCGAATCACTTTCCATTATCGACAGTATTTTAGCCGCCTTAGAATATTCTCACGAACATTCGGTCATTCACCGTGACCTCAAACCAGAAAATGTAATGGTTACGCCCGACAATCAGGTCAAGGTGATGGATTTTGGTTTGGCTCGTATTGAGGGACAATCACGCTTGACCCAGGCTGGTTTGGTGGCCGGAACCGCCGCTTATCTCGCGCCAGAACTGGCGTTGGGCGAACAAGGCGACCATCGGGTTGATTTGTACGCTATGGGTGTTATCATGTATGAACTCCTTACCGGACGGCGACCGTTTCATGATGATGACCCTTTGACCGTTATCTCGCAACATATTCATGCTCCGGTAGTGCCACCTCAACATTATAATGGCTCGATTCCGGATGATTTGCAGGCGATTGTACTAAACTTGTTAGCCAAACGTCCCGAAGATCGGTACGAAAATGCCAGTTTAGTCCGCCAAGCGTTAGTCCCTATTTTTACCCGCCTAACCAGTGATGAGCAAGGCATCCTGGGACGAATGACAACCCAATATCCCACTCAACAAACACTTGCCATTCCAGCCCTGACCCATCAAATTCTGCTCGACCGTATCTCGCGGGGCAAGATGGTCGGTCGGTCGGATGAGCTAAAAGAACTGAAACGCCGTTGGGATGTGGCTCGTTTAGGTGAGAATAGCCAAGATAACTTTATTCTGCTCTCTGGCGAGGGTGGGATTGGCAAAACACGCCTGCTGAAAGAATTGGAAGTATACGCTAAACTACGTGACGGGTATGTCCTACAAGATTCCGCACAAGAACAAGATTTGGGGCTACCATACTCAATTTTTAGCAATGCCATCCAAAGATATATCAATGATCAACCCACAACAACCCTAAAACGGCAAATGTCCGGCTTAATTGCGGGTGAAGTGGTTAAATTTGTTCCCCATCTGACTGAAAAGTTAGGCTTTATTCCGCCCAACCCGCCCCTAGAGCCGGAAGCGGAACGGGCTAGATTGTTTGGTCAAATCAGCCAATTTATCCTCAACTTAACCTACGAACAACCGACCCTGTTATTGTTAGATGATATTCATTTTGCCGACCCCGGTAGTTTGGACATGCTAACAACCTTGGTCGAGCAATCTGTTAGCTCTTCACTTTTGATTGTCGGGTCATACAGAGATGTTGCGCTCAGTTATAACAGTCCCATCAACCGTTTGGCTGAAACCTTGAACAATGACAAACTGCTCCATGAAATGAGTTTGAGGCGACTTGGACAAGACATGACTACCAACATGTTGGAAACCCTGCTAGGCAGTACCGTCAGCGCTGAGTTTGCGGCCTCAATATACAAAGCCACCGAAGGAAATCCGCTCTATATTGAGGAGGTTGTGAAAGGGTTAGCCATCGACGGGCAAATTATCCTCAAAGAAGGCCGTTGGGAGCAACGGGACAATGATCGTCTTCATGTGCCGGGCAGTATTAAGGCCGTCTTGGGAAGCCGTTTTGAGCGTATCCAAAAAAATACCCTTCTGCTTCTACAACTCGCGGCCGCGGTGGGACGTAACATCTCCTTAAAATTCTTACTCAAAAGTAGCCCTGCTGATAAAGCCACTGTCAAAGAGATGATTGCCGAAGCGATTAGCGCGCAACTGCTTGAGCCAGTCAACGAAGAAACCTATCGTTTTCAACATGCGATTATTAGAGAAACGTTGTACGAAGAGTTACGCCCGTTACGTCGTCGGCAACTGCATCGTCGGATTGTAACCGCGCTAGAAATCGCCTACCGTCGTGAGACCACCAACAGCCCCGCAGAAATCGCCCATCACTTTATCGCCAGCGCGCAGGATGAAAAAGCGGTGCCGTATCTCCGAAAAGCGGGGGACAGGTCGAGACGAATCTACGCCAACGAGGACGCGATTGATTATTACGGTCAAGCACAAGCGATTTTAGAAGATATTGCTGCCGACTTGTTTGACGATTCCTTAAAAGGAAATCTATTGGAGCAGTATGAACTACTTGACCAACAACGCAAGATTCTTGATTTAATGGGCAATCGAAAAGATGAGTTAGCGGTCTTAGATACCCTGCAAGAAGTGGCGAAATCGCTCAATGATTCGCAACGCGAGGTTGAGGTAATGTCTCGTCGGGCTGACTATAACTGGCACATCGGCAAACTTGAAGAAGCCCGCACCGTAGCTCAACAAGGGTTGACCGTCGCTCAGAAAATCAATGACCGTTTAGGAGAATGTCGCTGTTTAGAGCAGATTGCTCGCCTGTTGTGGACTCAGCGCAACGCCGACAGCATGAGTTACGCCACCCAAGCTCTGTTGATTGCTCAAGACCTGAATGACGAAGTACGGCAGGCTCAACTGACTACCCTCATCGGGCATATTTACGCTGATACATTGCATGATGTCAAACGTTCTCGTATCTATTTCCGTCAAGCCCTGAAAATATGCCGCAAAAGCAACAACCGAATTGAAGAAGCATGGACGTTGTGGGGTATTGGCAAGTTGGCCCTGTTTGTGGATGATTATGAGCAGGCTCTGGCCCATTACAGTGAGGCGAAGTCGATTTCTGAAGATATTGGCGGGATTGTTCAGGTCGGTTGGAATCAGTACCACATGGGAGACGCATGGTATAGCTTGGGCAATTACAAACAGTCGTTAAAATGTTATGAAGAGGCCCAAACTATCTTCAAAAACTCGCATCATTTACGTGGTCAAATCTACGCCTTAATTTCGTTAGGTTTGGTTCAGTTTACGTCTAAACAATCCGCAGTCAACGCCTCACCCGAAGATGAAACCGTCTTTAATCTGCTTAAAAAATATATCAATATATCAAATGACGTGTATATTTGAGAGGATGGTTTGTAAAACATCACTCTTTATAAAAAATCGTGAGTCGGTTACAAATTATTCTGGTCAGTCTATTGGTAGGTTTAGTTGTTTTGGTTTTTATAACCTTGACACTTTTAATTTTATTTGTTCCAATAGAGGCGTTGCCTATAATTATTGTCACTCCGACTCGTACCGTAACAGTGACACCCTTCAATACCGTGTCGCCAACGTCACCGAGTTTATTACCAACGGCTAATATTTTAGCCTCAGTAACGGCAGAGCCAACATTGGTCAATACACGAGTTCCAACCGTGACCCCGTTACCGCCTAAAACGGCCCCCCCCGACGATTGTTTTTGAGATTCCAACGGTTATTGTTGTGCCGACGGAAACGCCAACCGCGACACCGCGTCCGTTGCCAAAACCAACCGCGACGAAAGCTAAAAACATGCCGACCACAATTCCCCTAAGCTATCGTATCGATTTTAAGGCCGATGATGCGAAGCTGACTAAGAATCAATGTACCAACCTTGAATGGGATGTTCAAGGGGCAGAAATTATTTTTTTAGATGGCACGCTAGTTGAACCATCTGGAAATAAAGAAGTTTGTCCTAAACGTAAACAAACTTATCGGCTTGAAGTAAAGCTACCAAATATCGCCAATCAAGAAGTTAGAGAAGTGACAATTGAGGTTAGTGATATTGACCCAATTAATTAAACCTTTTTTGAAACTAAGGAATTAATCAATTAACTTGTGCATGTGGAGTTGAGGACTGCGCTCCGATTCCTGGCCATAGTTCAAAAAAATTGTAAACCGTCTACCATTAATCATTCATCTAAATTTTAAAAAAAATTCTCACCTGCTTTCAATATTCTTGACAACCGTTCATAATTGTGTTAGTCTTGATAAAATAAGTTTTTTGTAAACAGCTGAGAAAATCTATTTAATCGGAGCAGTTACGTGTCCAAAGTATTATATGTTGAAGATCATCCAGCTCAAAGAGACATTCTAGCTCAAATGTTAGAGCTTAATGGATTTGAAGTTGATGTTGCCAGTGATGGCTTAGAAGGTGTTGAAAAAGCGCGCAGTTGGTTACCAGATTTGATACTCATGGATTTACGCATGCCGCGCATGGATGGTTTTGAAGCGATTAAAACGATCCGTTCTTATGACGAAACAAAACTTATCCCTATCATTGCTATCTCTGCTTGGGCGAGTGCGAAGCATAAAGAGCGTGCTTTATCGGCAGGTGCAAACGAGCATTTTACTAAACCCGTTGATTTAAGTCGTTTGTTAAATACAATTGGTCGCTATCTAAAAGATTAAACAGCTACTTTTTTGACAACCTAAAAAGCGACAACCTACTTATAGGTGTCGCTTTTTTTCGTGTTTTTATGTCAATCTTTGGGCCAACTATTGTATATTGTAGATAGAAATCGGGTTTTTGTTTGACTTGAATCTTGAATCGGGCATGGTTCATTTTGAAGTGAATGATCTTTACAAATTGCGATGAAGCGTAGGGGCTAGGCAGGGCGGTCTAGACTTGGAACGTGTGGTCAAATCCTCTCCGCCCCTGCCTCGCCCGTTTACTCGGAGATAGCGTCCCCTGTGGGCTACGGGCGAGGTAAGGCGGATGAAAATTCTGATTTCAAACCATGATAGTTGCCGCCTTACCTAGCCCCTACACAATTATCGCCACGTATAATTTGTAAAGATGAATTCCTTCATTTTGAACCATGCCTTCTCAATCAACATGTTGGATACAGAGATTTGCCGCAAGCATCGCGCAATTTATCTAACGTTTGGTCGTTGCAAACGAGTTGTAACCCCAAGCATAATGAGTAACAGAACTAGCACCCCGGCAAAAACAGCAATATAGCTATTTTCTGATAAAACGCCGCCACTTTTAGGCATAGCCTCAGATAGCAGTTCTTCTGTTTCGGTAGGAGCAATATCTGCGGGTGGAGGAACATCCGAAATCTCCGCGCCCTCGCTTGTTTGAGGCAACTCAAGATTGTCACCACTTTCGGGCGGATTATCAGAGGTTGAAGCGACAACATCGGCTTGATTAACGGCTATAGGTGTATTGGTTGCCGTGGGAGGCACAACCTGAGTTGGAGTAGGAGTTGGTGCTAAGGTAGGGGTATGTGTTGGGGGAACGAGGGTAAAGGTCGGGGTTGGCGTTGGAGGTTCAACAACTTGAGTTGGTTGAACCTCAGCGACTTCCTGTGCTGGGGATTCTGTCTGTTTAATGGTTAACGAAAAAGCAACCCCAACGACACCAGCACAGATAAAGCCGAGTAAAACCACTGATGCTACAATAAAAATCATGTTTGATCCACTATTACTATTTGCGCTAATATTTTTACCCTCTTAAACGATTTGTTCTCAGCAGAGTGTTCCAAACAGGTTCATTGAAAAATTTCATTAAACAGTTTTTGGAACAGTCGTAACAAAAGGTTCGTAAATTACAGCAAAGTTTTTATAATGATAACCATATTTGGCTTTATGGTCAAGGTCTCTGATTGATTTTAGAAATGGAGTGGCTATGTTGACACTCTGTCAGAAACAGCTATTATATACAAATAAAACGGTTGCCTCACAAAGGATTGAATACTCTTGGTAAGATATATCGCAGAAGATGGTGAAGACGCTCAAACATTTTATGAGCAAAAACCAAAAGCATATTTGGCATTAGTGGTTAATAATCGTATTAATAAAGTAATTCCTATCCATGATGCAGTTGAAGTCGGGCGCGACAAAGCAAATACAATTGTTGTGTCTGACCAAAAGGTCTCTCGTAACCATGCTAATGTAACAGTTTATGATGAAACCGCTTTAGTGACTGATCATGGTAGTGCAAACGGTACTTATGTCAATAACTTATACATCAAACAATCTACACGTTTGCAAGATGAGGATAAAATTCGGTTCGGTGATACGCTGTTTATCTTTATGATTAGCGAGCCGGAATTAAATAAGCTGATTACGCCTGATGCCCCCGCCCCTTCCGATGAACAGGTAAGGCATGATGATAGAGCTAACTCCTCTATAGTCTCGTTTTCCAACGCACAGAACTTCTCCATAGTGTGGATTGCACTTGGCTGTATCGCTTTAATCATTGTGACCCTGATTGCTGTTTTGGCCTTTTTGTTAGGTGGTTTATTTGCGGGTGGTTTTTAAGGAGTTTGCTCCTTCCCAAAAGTTTATCGATTCATCGAACTACCAATTTTAAGACACAGATTAACACATATCTTACTTATGGATAATTTAACAAGTTTTTCAGAGGTCAAACGTCCTATTCCTTGGACGATGGTCGATATAGTTCTTGGCTTAATTGTTTGGGGAGTGTTACTATTGGGGTTAGTCTCACTGACTTATCTCTTTTCCTTACCGATTGATTCCGGCCTGGTAATCATTGTTGGCGAAACGACCTTACTCATCCCCGTATGGTATTTTACTGTACACAAATATGGAGTCAATTGGGCAGATTTAGGGTTTCGGGCCTTTAATCCTTCTGCTGTTAGCATGGGGTGTGGCCTAATGATTCTGTTTTTTATCTTTCACTTGGCCTATGCCAGCTTATTAGCATTTTTTAATTTGCAAACCCAACCCGGTCTCGATAAAATTTTTGATAATACCACAACACCGTTTTTGTTATTTTTTGGTGGGGCGGTAGTTGCTCCGTTTGTAGAAGAGACTTTTTTCCGAGGATTTGTATTCATCGGGCTACGAAACAGATGGGGCTGGCAGAGGGCGGTTATCGCAAGTTCTATGTTATTTGCTTTGGTACATGTTGTGCCAACATCGTTTGTCCCCATCTTTTTTTTAGGGCTTATTTTTGCCCTAATCACCCATATTTCCGGCTCGATTTGGCCTGCTATTTTAATCCATACACTTAATAACTCAATAGCCTTGTCACTAGTGTATCTTAACACCACCAATTTTTTACAATAATAAAGTGAGATATAAATATTATGGAGTTTTTACAAAAAGAGTTGTATCAACTAATTAACTTATCCCATGGCCCGCTATGGCTCGTGGGGGCAGATTTGCGTCAAGCAAACTTAAGCAGAGCTAACCTAAGAGAGGCTGACTTAGCATGGAGCAACTTACAAGGTGCAGATTTACGCGGTGCTGATTTGGAGGGCGCGAGTTTACGCAATGCTAACTTATCAGGCGCAGACTTACGCAACACCAATCTTAAAGACGCAGAATTGGCCGGAGCGAACATGGAAAGGGCAAAATTTCGAGGTGCGGTGATGCCAAACGGAAGCATTCATTATTAATGAAATATACCATAAATTTTGGTAATACTTATAAGGTCAGCTTGTGTAAGCTGACCTTTTATGAATCTGAGTTATGGGAGTAGGGAGTGATTAGTTTTTTAATATAAGAGTCCAGT
>JAUCGB010000133.1 GCA_030377895.1 Anaerolineales bacterium HSG24 | reverse complement strand
GCTTTTCCTGACCTGTTTGAATGGGTTTTACAGCGTCGTAAACCTCTCCCTCTTCCACGCTCCTATAAATCCTCAAAACCCCTGCAGCCCTTGATACTCAATACTGTTGCGCCTTAAATTGATAGCCGCATTTCGCCTTAAATTGATAGCCGTCAAACCAACCAAACTTTGCGGATCTGCCTCTTGACCGACCATGTTGAGCAGGGTGTTAAAGACAAACAGATTGTTGACCGCGCTCGGGGCAATATTGGAAGGCAACTCGCCACTCACTCGGGTTATCGGCAGGCTGATAATCTTCTTGCGCCCTTTGAGGCGGGGGATCAATCCCGCCTGCAATAACGAAGTTTTACCCGCGCCCGATTGGGCGTGGAACAAAACGGCTCGCTGGGCAATCACCAACGAAGCCAACTGCCGAGTTTCGCTGGTGCGACCAAAAAAAATTGTCGCTGTCCTTCTCTTCAAAAGCCCGTGGGCCAATATATGGATTAGTTATTGTACTGGTCATGGATTTCCCCATTGTGGTCAATTGTCGAACTGTAGACCTTAAAAAACCTGATGAATTTCAAAGTGCAAAATTCAGCAAAAATTATATTAAATAATTAACTAGTATCGATTATTAACGTATTATAGCACAAAAACGAGAATCGAGCCAAAATAGGTATGCAGTTTTCCTCGGAGGTGTCAAGCATTGCCTCAATTGTTTCAATCTGAATGGGAGTCATGGTTTTATCAATCTTACCCAAAAATTTGATAGTCCTGCCCCAGTAGTGATGGCAGAATACGGAATACAAGGCTTGCACCACTACCAAATCTTTTTCTGAGGCTGTACAGCGCCACTTATGATAAGTGGCGTTTTTGTTTTATAATAGAGCCACCGAAGAATGAATTCGTGCCGTGCGTTCTGAGTACAGGACAAAAAAAGATTGAACTTGTTACAGAAGAAAAAAGGGACACGGATTAACACGGATACACACAGATAAGCCTAAAAAATTCGTGTTTATCCGCGTTTATCCGTGTCCTAACTGTTTTGTCCGGTACTTAGCCATGCGTTACACTTTTGTAGTCAGAGGATTTTACACCATTGAACAACCATCTCCCATCGCTCATTCAAATATGGGGTCTTATTTTGTTGACCCTGCATGTCGCCGCGCCCGCGCTACCGCCCGATACCATGTGGAGCCTGTGGCCCTACGCCTTTTTGCCGACGTGGTTGGCTTGGAGCGGCGCGTGCCTCATGGCGACCTTGACTCTGCCTGCGGTCAATCGTTTGGTTGCCATCTCGTTAAGCCGCCTGCCCCTATTCCGCAATCAAGATCGCTCACAACAGTTCTATATCAGCCTGATTACTTTGTTAGGCGGCGGACTATTTTACATGGCTCGATTGAGTCATCTTCGTTGGGGAGACGGCTACTTTTTGACTCTGCTCCTACCCCACCCCGATCCAACAGTGCGAGTGATCTACAACTGGCAAGCCCCCTTGACGGTCATGCTTCATCAGCGAATGTGGCAATTTGTGGCCGATCCATTGTGGGGCGGCTCGGTGGCGCAGGTTTACGCAGTCATCAGTATTGGGGCGGGCATGCTGTTCGTCTACCTGATGCTCAATTTCGCCCTGCATCTGGGTCGTGATCAATTAGAGCGAGCCATCATCGCGGGGTTGGTGCTGACGGTTGGCTCCATGCAACTGTTTTTTGGTTATGTTGAAAATTATACCCTCATCTCAGTTGGTCTACTCATCAGCATGATTGTCGGTTGGCTGGCCTTGCAAGGGCGCATCCAACCGTTCTGGCCGATTCTGGCCCTCTCCGTGACCAACTGTTTCCACCCCTCGACTGTCTTTTTATGGCCCGGCATGCTCTGGCTGATGTTGCGCTGTTACCAGCGAGGATATATCCGAGGAGCGGATGGGCTGGTGCAACTCGTCATCACGCCCCTGCTGATTGGTGGGAGCGTCTTTACCATCATGGAGATGGGCGGACATGGCCTCAACTCGTTAACAGGCGCAGATCGACCCGGCGGCGGAGACGGAATCTGGTTTGTGCCGCTCTTCGCCATTGACCCAACTAACCCGTGGCAACGGTACAGCATGTTCGCCCCCGCCCATCTGCTCGACTGGACCAACATCCACCTGTTGATTTCACCCTTTGGCCTACCGCTGATAGGCTTTATCGCCCTAACCGTGTTGCGCTCGCCTCGTGCCATGTTCGCCACCATTCAAGAGCGAGATTTCGCCGAATTTTTAGCCCTGACCAGTCTGATGTATGTCGGCCTGACCTTTGTTTGGAACGCCGACTATGGCGGTCAAAAAGATTGGGACCTGTTCGCCCCATCTGCCTTTGTCTACACCCTGCTGGCCGGATACTGCCTAGTGCGAGCCATGCCCCATCGAGCCGAGTTGCGACAGGCCGGATTGTTCGCCATCGCCGTGTCCCTGCTCCACACCGCTAGTTGGATATTTGCCAATACCCATTATTTACCACATGATTGATGATTGATTGAAGATTGATTGACGATTGAAGAGTACATGAAATTGTTGGAAATGGTCTTGTTACCCGACAAAGCGGTTTAGGGAAGGCTAAAACAGGAACACAGAGGAACACGGAGATGCACAGAGTTTCACAGAGTAATACAAAGGAAAAATAATTCGCTTTTTCTCTGTGTTCCTCTGTGAAACTCTGTGCTAATTAGTTTTGGCTAACTTTTCTGTCGGGTACTGAGACTACATGATGACCTTTGTCTGGCGGGGCAGTCGTCTCCGTTTTTATCCCGATGCTCTCCAACATCCGCACAATCTCCTGCTGAATTACATCCGCCGGATTAACAAATTCAGGACGAGTCTTGGCCTGATCCGAATCAGGCCACCCATAGACCTGATTGATACTGTCAAGCAAACGTGCGCTCGTCAACGTATCCTCGGTAATCACGAGAGCCAATTGCTCTCGGGCCAAGATGTTGGCATTGAGTAACTGCTCGTTTTTGATAGCGAACGGGTACGGGATCAATACCGATGGAAGCGACAAGGCCTTGAGTTCGGCAATCGTCCCCGCCCCAGAGCGACTGACCACCACCGAGGCTGCCTGAAAAACACTGCCAATCAAATCAGAATCAACATAATCAACCACATGGTAACGAGGTTTTAGGGGTGGTAGCAGGCTATCCTTCTGTTGATTCAGCCACTCGGAGTCGTATGTCTCAGCAATTGAACCGCACTGGTGCAGAATTTGAAATTTAACCAGCAAACTGGGCAACAACTCGCCAATGACCTTATTGATGGCCTCCGCACCTTGCGCTCCACCGGTCACATAAATCAAGGGCAAATCGGGGGAGAAATCAAATCGCGCTTGCAGAGTCTCAAACGAGCCGCTGAATATCTCCTTGCGGACGGGGTTGCCGGTCACGATAGATTTTTGAGCAGGGAAGAATTGCTCCGATTCTTGATAGGATAACAATATCTTGGTGGCAAAATAGCCCGAAATGCGATTTGCCAAGCCAACTGAGGCGGTTTGTTCATGAATAATAATCGGTATCCCCAACATCCAGCCCGCGATAACCACCGGGACCGCCACATACCCCCCCGAACTAAATATCAACTGCGGTTTGGTTGCCTGCAAAAACCGAAACGATTGGATTAGTCCCAGTGGTACTCGCAGTAAATCAGGAATTAACTTTTTATTGATGGCGCGATGTAGCTTGCCTGTCGTAATCACCTGCTGAGGAATATTTAACGATTGCGCCACCTCTCTTTCGACCCCCGTTCGACTGGCAACCCAGACCATGTCGATGTTGGGATTCTGTTCTTGAATACGTTGGCACACACTAGAGACGGCACTGGTATGTCCGCCACTACCGCCGCCGGTGACGACGAGTTTTACGTGATTGTTGTTCATTTTAATGGTGCAATAGTTGTAAATTCACATAGGAATGAGCATTAATTAACATGTGCATGCTGATACAGCCCTTCAGAAAAAGATTTTCTCGTGACGCTACAAGCGTCACCTACGATAATTGGAGGTCACGCTTGTAGCGTGACTAGCAAAAAGTGTGTATAATGGTGGACAAATCGGTGATAATAATATAATCAAAATTGCGGTTTAGCCTACAGTCTTTCAGATAATGGTTTTCAATTCAAGACCAACCTTCCCGCAAGTTCTAAACTTGCGGGAAGGTAACGGCTGAAAATGTTTATCTGAACATCTATATGTTAGGCAGGCAAAGTCTGCACGTCAATAAGTATATACATTTTGTAACAACTTCGGCATTTTGCCCAGTACCCGTGAGTTTCGTCGAGCCAAACGCACCGCATCAGGGAAATGACCACGCCGACTAGCGGATAGCACATACTTAATGCTCGTCTCCAAATCGACCCGATGCCCAATCGAGACATACAGCGGGGATAAGTTGGTTTGGGTACGGACTGCCGCGCCAATCACCTCACCGTTACCGTTACGAATAAGGCTATAACTGCCCCGCGCCACCTCAAGTTCTTTATCCATCTCTCCCAACGAGGCTATACTACAGCCAATCGTAGGAATATTGGTCAACACGCCAATATGACTGGCAAAGCCAAGTTGGCGCGGGTGGGCGATGCCATGCCCATCGGCAATCAACAGGTCGGGTTTAATCTCTAGCCGAGTTAGGGCCTCAAATAGAACCGGGCCATCTCTAAAGGTGATTAAGTTGGGTTTGAAGGGAAATGTTACTGGATAGATAGCCGTCGCCATGTCAACCAGCTTTAAGGTGTTACAGTCAATGACAACCGCTGCGGCCCGTCCAATTTGATCTCGAACATGCACCCCCACTCCGGCGACGTAACGCACGCGGTTTAGTTGGGGGATGCAAGAAACTTGTTTGGCAAGTTGTTTTTGCAAGGCTCTAGCCTTGTCTGAGGACATTTTCCATTTATGAGGTAAAATTAACTTCATGTAGAGTCTAGTTTAAATCAAATTAGGCTCTCGGTCAATTTAAGGGGCGATAGATTTCCGCAAAATTTCTGATGCTAACTTTTTCTTTGGTTTAGCCGGAATCAACACTACAACGGATACTTAACTACGGAACGGATGGTTTTCATCCGTATATAATCGCTGTAAATAGCAAAGAAATCCCGTTATTGGCGAAATATATCCGTTGAGTTTTGAAGTATCCGCTGTAGTGTTCCCGCCAAAGATTCCGTTAGCGTCAGCAAAATTTTCGGCTACGCTTCGTCTACGAATCGGGATTAATTAACTTGTGCGTTTGCATCGGAGATTATGGTAGGGGCTAGGCAGGGCGGTCTGATTTTGGAACGTACATCCATGTTCTCTCCGTCCCTGCCTCGCCCGTCATTCCGTAGATTCAGGGCGAGGCAAGGCGGATTGGAGCTCTGATTTCAAACCAACGCTACACCGCCTTGCCTAGCCCCTACGATTGCCAAACGCGCAAGTTAATTAATGCTCAATGCTACGCTTCATGAGCAATGAAATGAGTAGTGCATCTGCTCAAATTTGCTCCAATGTTTTAGGCATGTTACCATACTCTACTTGGAGGAATTAAATTATTATGTTTCGTTTAATTGGATTTATCATTCGAACAACAGTCTATATTTTACTACTTCCCTTCCGCATTATAACGACTAGTTTGCGTATCACCTCACGACTATTTATGATTATGATCGGTTTGGTGATGATTGCGGGCGGGGTTCTCATCAGCCTGACGATTGTGGGGTTGATAGTTGGAATCCCCATGATTTTTTCGGGCTTGACCTTGCTGTTTAAGGGCTTGTTTTAGAGCTGGTCAAGCCAAACTACTTCCAGTAAACAACCATATCCGGCAACTATGCTCCGAATATGCGTGATATTGTTGATATAACGATGCAAATCGTAAATAATATGGAGTGACGGGTGATGATTGGCGAGTGTACACATTCACTTACCATCCATCACACATCACAATGTTTGTGACTTATGACAAAAAAACCTAAACCAGTAATTGGCGTTTTAACTAGCGGTGGTGATTCACCCGGTATGAATGCCGCAGTACGAGGCGTAGTTCGAACCGCCTTAGAGCGTGATGTAGATATTTACATTATATATGAAGGCTACCAAGGCATGATAGACGGTGGCGACAAAATTGTTAAAGCCAATTGGGACAGCGTTGGCGGTATTTTACAACGGGGTGGCACCAGCATCGGTACTGCTCGGTGCGCCGACTTTAAGACCCACGAAGGCCGTCGGACTGCGGCTCGTAACTTAATTGAACACCGCATCAACCATTTGGTGGTGATTGGTGGCGATGGTAGTTTGACCGGCGCGAATATTTTCCAAAAAGAGTGGCTCTCCTTGCTGGTTGAGTTGGTCGATTTGGGCGAAATCAGTAACGATGTGGCTCAAAAGTATACCGAGTTTAAGTTTGTCGGCTTGGTCGGCTCTATCGACAATGACATGTTTGGAACCGACATGACCATCGGGGCCGATACCGCCCTTCATCGGATTGTGGAGGCAATTGATGCCATCACCAGTACCGCGGCTAGCCATCAACGAGCTTTTGTGATTGAGGTGATGGGCCGACATTGTGGTTATCTGGCCTTGATGAGCGCGCTCGCCACGGGCGCGGCATGGGTTTTAATCCCCGAAAGTCCACCGAATGTTGACGATTGGGAAACTACAATGTGCGAAGTCCTGAAAATGGGACGGGATGCGGGGCGACGCACGGGGATTGTGATCGTCGCTGAAGGGGCGCAAGACCGAAACGGCAAGGGTATCAGTGCAAATTATGTAAGAGATGTGCTAGAGAAAAATCTAAAAATCGACACACGGGTGACGATTTTAGGGCATGTTCAACGAGGTGGCGCGCCCTCCGCCTTTGACCGTAATTTAGGCACGGTGTTAGGTTATGCCGCCGTAGATCATCTAATCACCAGTGACGCAGAAGCAGAAGCGTCGATTGTCGGTATTCAGGGTAATCAAGTGACCTATATGCCGCTGGCCGATAGTGTTCAAAAAACCAAACAAGTAGCCAAGGTGATTAAAGCCAAAGATTATGAAACAGCGTTGGAATTGCGAGGCGGGAGTTTTAAGGATGCCTTTCGTACTTTCCGAACCATTATTCGTACCTTTCCATCTAAGACCGAGACGACACATCAGCCCAAGCGGTTCGCCGTGATGAATGCAGGTGGCCCGGCCCCCGGTATGAATACGGCGGTTCGAGCTGCGGTACGTTTGGGGATTGACAAAGGGCATACCATGTTGGGGGTGCAAAATGGCTTTATCGGCCTTATCGATGGGAATATTGAAGAGTTGAACTGGATGAGTGTACACGGTATGGTGACAAAAGGTGGGGCAGATTTAGGCACAAACCGTAAAA
Organism: Anaerolineales bacterium HSG24; assembly: GCA_030377895.1. Classification (GTDB taxonomy): domain Bacteria; phylum Chloroflexota; class Anaerolineae; order 4572-78; family J111; genus JAUCGB01. The sequence goes on along the minus strand of JAUCGB010000133.1, from coordinate 1,191 downwards.
TCCCTCAAGGTGGAGAACTCTACGCCATTGCTCGAAATATCGAAAATTTCAATATTGATGGGATAATGATTATCGGTGGTTGGGTCGGATATGAAGCCGCCCATCTACTTCATTCAAAACAGGAAAACTATCCCGCCTTTGAGATTCCGATTCTTTGTATCCCAGCCACTATCAACAACAATCTCCCCGGCTCAGAACTGAGTATCGGCTCAGATACAGCCATCAACAATATTATTGAGGCGGTTGACAAAATTAAACAGTCCGCAGTTGCCTCGCGACGCTGTTTTGTGGTTGAGGTTATGGGGCGACATTGTGGCTATTTGGCCTTAACCAGCGGTATTGCCACCGGAGCAGAGCGTATTTATACCCATGAAGAGGGTGTCACTCTTAAAAATCTGCAAACCGATTTGAATGACCTACTTGAAGGGTTCAAACTTGGCAAACGGTTGGCCCTGATTGTCCGAAGCGAGCGCGCCAACTCCTTTTATACTACATCTTTTATGTCTGCTTTGTTTGATGAGGAAAGCCATGACCTGTTTGATGTTCGACAGGCGATTTTGGGGCATCTTCAACAAGGCGGAAATCCCTCTCCATTTGACCGGATTCAAGCCACCCAATTCGCAGCGCGTGGGATTGAGTTTTTGATTGAACAGGCACATCAAGACTCTCCTCGCAGTGCTTTTGTTGGCTTCCATCATGGTAAAATCACCTTTTTTGACCTAAGTAGATTCACCTACATGGTTGACCGTAAACATCAGCGTCCCAAACAGCAATGGTGGCTCAAACGAGAGGACATCGCCAGTGTCATGTCCCAATCCGGGCCACATTCACGAAAGAGAAAGTAATCAGTGGCTCTGATCTTTGTTTCGGCTATTTATAATTCTGCCCGAAAACTTCTAGAGAACTCGAAAATCAATGCCTGAAAACAAAAGCGTCTCGTTTCCAGTTTGGGAACGAGACGCTTTTTAATATAATTATTTAATTCCGATTCCTGAGGAATGAGCATTAATTAACATGTGCATTTGTGTCGGAGATTATGGTAGGGGCTAGGCAGGGCGGTCTAAACTTGGAATGTGCGACCATCTCCGCTCCGCCCCTGCCTCGCCCGTCATTCCGTGGATTCAGGGCGAGGCAAGGCGGATTGGAGTTCTGATTTCAAACCAACGCTACACCGCCTTGCCTAGCCCCTAC
>JAUCGB010000023.1 GCA_030377895.1 Anaerolineales bacterium HSG24 | reverse complement strand
AAATAGGGATTGCTTATTTTACCTGTTGCAGTGTGCAATTTTGGTTACTTTTTATCAAATACAAAAAATACAAAAATATAGTTACAATATACTTGGGTTTCATCCCAGTAGCCTAACTCTGTGGTGGACGGCTTCCCCGATTCAACAGAGCTACATCAATGGAAAGGGCTATCTAAAACTGTTTTTGGGCAAGTTTGTTGACTCAGTACCAGACAGAAAAGTTAGCCAAAACTAATTAGCACAGAGTTTCACAGAGGAACACAGAGGAACACAGAGTTTCACAGAGAAAAAGCGAATTATTTTTCCTCTGTGAAACTCTGTGCGTCTCTGTGAAACTCTGTGTTCCTGTTTTAGCCTTCCCTAAACCACTTTGTCGGGTAGCAAGGTTAACATTGTAATCCATTTGTCCTACATGCCCCAAAAGTACAGTCATTATTAAACTAAATATGGTAGACAAAAGCCGAATAGAATGGTAAGCTATACTTTATTGGTAGTCCTGCACAGGTAGGTGATAAACCGTTGCCAACAAAGCAGGCTTTGGATTCCTTATCACTACTTCTGCACTTTATTTATCATTTATTGTTGAGGGTTAAATTGCAACTGCTTCTATTGATAGGTATAATAAAAGGTGGCTATAGTTAGATTAGTCGATGGAGACATTTTATGAACTCACCCGATAAGATTCAAGTATTTCAGCAAGATGACACGGTGACAGATCAATTTCAGATTTTAACCGTTTACGATATTACCCCAGAGTTGCAGACCTTACTGCAACATGTAGTTGATGATGTCGTCAAACGACTTGGTTGTGTGGGAGCGATGGTGGCAACGCTTGAAAGCGACAACTCCATGCCTGTTCGAGCATACGTGATTGACATTGCTCCGACTTTATTTCATCAACTCGAAAAACGGCTCGGAGCAACCCCGATTAGCCCAAAATCAGTTTCCTATCTTGACGACCCCAAATTTCAAGACAATTTAAGTGTTAAAGCAGTTAATGGCTCAAATGGAACGCCTGAAATCGTGGTTTCCGATAGATTGCATGATCTGTTTGTGCCAGTGGTTAACAAACCTCTCTCTGATATCGCGCAACGACTTTCTGGCATTAAACAGGTGATTGCAGTGCCATTCTTCTTAGAGGATGAGGTCGTTGGGAATCTGTTTGCTGCGGCGCGCAAAAAATTCTCATCGCAGGATATTGATTTTTTGACCGCCTTTGGTCGTCAAGCTGCGGTGGCTATCAAAAGTCAACGTCACTTAACTGAAACTCAGGCTCTCGAGCGGGTAATTTTGGCCCTACAAACCAATATTACCGACGAGACGCAGGTATTACAAACTATTGTCGATGCGGTGGTCAAACGGCTCAGCTACGTGGGGGCTATGGTGGCAACCCTAGAGGCGGACAACTCGCTACCTGTTCGGGCTTATTCGGTTAGTATCGCCGAAAATATGCTTGACTTTTTATTAGGCAAATTGGGTGTTGATAAGATTGGCTCTCAGTTTGCGGCACAACTTGATGATGAACGATTTCAGAAAAATCTGTGTATTCAAGCTATTAAAGGAATCGACGGACGACCAGCCAAGTCGATGGTCTCGAATAGCCTACATGATCTATTTACGCCAGTTATCAATCGTCCCTTATCGATGATTGCTCAAAAAATGACTGGTATTAAACAGGTGATTGCGGTGCCGTTTTCGCTCAACGACCAAGTGGTCGGGAATCTGTTTGTGGCTACTCGGCGACGGCAGTTCTCGGAACGCGAACGGGATTTATTGGCGACCTTTGGTCAGCAGGCCGCGGTGGGTATTCGTAATGCGCGATTGTATCGACATGCTGAGGAACAACGTCAGATTGCTCAGGTATTTGCCAAAATGGCCTTTAGCGCGGCCACCAATGTCCATGCCTTGCGGAACCATATTGGTGGCTTCCGAACCTATTTGAGCATGGTCAAAATGTTCCCCATGCTGTCAGAAGAACACCGTAAGGATATTCTCGAATCGACCTCAAGCATCATGAACAACCTGAACAAAAGCGCCGAGATTCTAGACAGCCTCCATGAGCCTTGGCGCAAACATCAAGATGAACCGACAAATGTTAATTCATGCCTGCACAATGCGGTTAGAAAATCCTTTATTAAGGATGCCTTAGACAAAGAGGCCAAAAAAGTGACCACCCAAGATGGCATTACCATTTATAAATCGTTGGCTGATAATTTGCCCTTTATCCAAACTTCGCCCGATATGCTGACCGAAGCTTTTAGAATCGTCATCAAAAATGCGGGTGAGGCGATTACAGAGCAAAAGGTGGGGGACAGTCTGTGGATAGAAAGTTACCTTAACGAGGATATGGTTAGTGTTATTATTCGGGATAATGGGATTGGAATCAGTCCAAAAAACTTAGCCAAAATATTTGAGATGGGCTGGTCATCTAAAAAAGGTAAAGGTATGGGGTTTGGACTGTTCTGGACCCAAGATTATGTAGTGGGTTTAGGTGGCAAAATTCGGGTCGAAAGTGGTGAGAAAAAAGGCACAAAATTCTTTATTGATCTGCCACTAGAAATTTTAAGCGAATGATGATTTTTCCAATGCAGGGTATTTAAGAACGTGGAAATAATAAAACATCCCAACATGTCATTCCGAAGTAAAGCGAAAAATCCCTCAAAACCGTAGTTTCTGTGGGAATTTCTCGCAAACTGAGCTTAAGACATGTCCTGAGCGAAGTCGAATGGGATAATTATTTTCTCGTGCTACTTATAGAGAGCCGATGCTTCATTCAGGATTATCAAACAACGATTTGGATAAACAGAACACACCCCATCATTCACGTGAACTACAATCCGTGTTTCAGAGGATTGTTGACGATGTGGTTGACCGGCTAGGTTGCGTGGGAGCTATGGTTGCCCCACTTGAACATGGAAACGCCTTGCCCGTAAAAGCCTACGCAGTGAGCATCGCGCCCACTCTGCTACAACAACTCGAAAAACGATTGGGAATCACCTTTATTAGTCCTAGCTCCGTAGCCTATTTAGATGATGAGAAATTTCAGGAGAATCTGAGTGTTCGGGCCGTCACTGGGCACGATGGTACGCCGGATGTGGTGGTATCCAATCGGCTTTATGACCTGTTCAGACCAGTTGTCAACAGGCCATTGTCTGATGTGGCCCAAAAGTTAACGGGCATAAAACAGGTCATCGCCATTCCTTTTTTTCTCGATGATCAAGTGGTTGGGAATCTGTTTGCTGCCACTCGTGAGCAGTTCTCTGACCGAGATATTTCCTTCCTCTCCGCGTATGGTAATCAAGCCGCGATTGCCATTCAAAGCCAACGACGTTTAAGTGAAATTCAGGCCTTAGAACGGGTTATTTTTGTTCTACAAAGTAATATCACGAACGAAACCCGAGTCTTTCAAGCTGTGGTGAACGCGGTCGTGAGTCGGTTGGGGTATGCGGGAGCCATGTTAGCCACGTTTGAGGTCGAAGATAACTCCTTATCCGTGCGAGCCTACGCTGCTGATATTACACCCCAAATCATGGATAAATTACAACAAATTACCGGAAGTGCCATACTTGGGCAGAAGACTGTGGCTTACCTCGACGATAAACTGTATGCAGAAAATATGGGGATGCGAGCCGTAAAAGGCGATTATAAACCAGATGAACCGTATATTGTTTCTGATAGCCTGCATGACCTGTTTCGCCCAATCATCAACCATCGCGCCAGTAGAACTCTGCAACAGTTAACCGACATTAAACAACTGATTGCCGTGCCATGTTTTTGGGAAGGGCGGGTGGTGGGCAATCTGTTTGTGGCTACTCGTGAACCGAGTTTTGTCGCCCAAGAGATTGAGTTTTTAACCACCTTGGCTCAACAGGTGGCTTTGAGCATCCATAATGCTCGACTGTACAAACGGGCCGAAGATCGGCGACATATCGCCCAAATGTTTGGTAAAATGGCCTTTAGCGCAGCCGCCTACATTCATTCGTTGCGGAACCATGTTGGAGTTTCTCGAAACTATTTAGAAATGGTTAAGATGTTGCCCCGCATGAACGAGGTTCAGAAAAAGCGGCTCATGGCATCTGGCGAGGATATAATTCACCATCTTGACCAAGCGGTACAGATTTTAGACCATCTGCATGAACCTTGGCGCGAACATCTTGATGTGCCAACCGATGTAAATAGCTGTTTGAACTTTTCTATTCGTAAAGCAGTTCCTGAAATCGGATCCAATGTGGATGCGGATACTCTCGATACCGATATTGGCATCACCATTCATAAATCACTCAGCCCAGACTTGCCGCTAACCAGCACCTCACCGGACATGCTGACCGAAGCATTTAAAATATTGATCAAAAATGCCGTGGAAGCCATGTTAGAGAAAAAAGGTTTTGGTAATTTGTGGTTGACAACGCAACAGAAGCAAACAAACATTGTAGTTTCAATTCGGGATGATGGGACAGGCATTAAACCAGAATATCTAAAACGTATTTTTGAGATGGGCTGGTCATCAAAAGAGGGTAAAGGGATGGGGTTTGGCTTATTTTGGACAAAAGATTATATCGAAGGCTTAAAAGGAACGATTAGCGTAAAATCTGTTTGGGAAGAGGGAACAACCTTTTTAATTGTATTACCGATTGCGGAATAATAACTGTTTAGCCCTAAGTTTTAGACACACTTACCATTATTATGGAAGATACCGAACTCCAAAAATTACAAAAAGAAAGTTTTATAGGCGTACTGGTCTCAATTTTAGCATTGGCGGCCATGGTATTTTCCGTTAACTTTTACTCGCTTGATAAGGTAATTCGGTTATCTTTGCCAGTTATTTTAGTATTAGCGACCGGCGCGCTGAGTTATCGATTCTATATGATTGACCAGTTCCGAAGGGCGACATACAGCTTGATTACTGGTCTAATTTTGGCAACTATCTCCTTTATGGCGGTTAAATCATTGTCAGAATTTGCGACTATTTATGGTTATTTGCTAGTCATAATCGTCAGCATGGCCGGAGCATTAATTAACCCGCAGGCGGTCATAGGCGCAACCGCATTTGCCATCTTGATGACGATAACAACTGCGTTTATTTTCTATGGCATATCATGGCATACATTATGGATATTATCGTCCCCTTTAACCATGACGATGATCATGGCCTTTGTCAGTCGTATCAGTTCCGCCCATTTAACAGAAACGGCAAAATGGGCCTTACAAAGTCAAGCAAAGGCCCGGCTACGTTCAGAAGATTTATTTGAGAGCCAACAACAACTAAAAAAAGCGAACCTGATTCAAGAGACGATGAATCTGCGATTGCAAGAGGCAGAGGCCAAAACTCGAGAACTATATCAAAAAGAAGAAAACCAGCGCCGTAGTATCGAGATTCTCCATCGTTCTAGTCGTGCCTTATCTCGCTCGTTAGATTTAGACGAAATATTTAGTTTGGTACTCCATCATCTCGGCGAGATTGTGCCGAATGACCGGTCTTCGTTAATGATTGAAAAAGAGGGAGCGTTGGAGATTGTGAGCGCGCTGGGCTTTCCTAAAGCGATGAATCCGCTCAATATTCGAGTCAATGTTAGCGATGGGGATGTGTTTGACCAAATTATCCAGTCTCAACAATCTGTTTTCTTTGACGATGTGACGACCCTGTCTCACTGGCAACAGGTTGAAACGCTACCGACCGCACGCTCATGGCTCGGCGTGCCTTTGACTCGGCTTGATAAGGTGAGGGGCATGGTCTCGATTGTGCGCGAGACGGTTACACCCTTTAACAAGGATGAAATCGCCTTAAGCTCGGCGTTCGCGACTGAAGCGACAATTTCGATAGAAAACGCACGATTGTATAATAAAATCACTAAATTGTCCCAAACATTGGAACAAAAGGTCAAAGAACGGACTGAGGAGCTTGAAGAGGCCAACACTCAGCTAGAACGGCTGAACGTGACCAAAACCGACTTCATCAAAATTTCCTCCCATGAGCTAAGAACACCGCTGACAACCATGCATGGCTATAGTCAAATGTTGCTCAATGATGCCACGATTAAGGCCAACTCCTTCCATAAAGAACTGGTGTCGAGCATTTATTCTGGCGCAGTCAGGTTATACGAGATTATCAATGCCATGCTGGATGTAGCCAAGATTGATGAGCGAGCCTTGGAGATTCATCCAAAACCGCTATCTATCACCTATCTAATCAAACAAATACGAGAAAAGTTCTCCACGCCGCTTGAAGAGCGACAGTTGAGCTTAGACATTGTTGATGTTAATACCTTACCCGAAATTGAAGCTGATCCTGATGCGTTGCAGAAAGTCTTTTATCATCTGATTATCAACGCCATCAAATATACGCCCGATGAGGGAAAAATCACGGTGATGGGCCATTATCCACCGATTAGCACAAACCATACTCTGGAAACCGACGCGATTGAGGTGATCGTATCCGATACAGGGATTGGTATCTCACCAGAATATCATGAGCTAATTTTTACCAAGTTTTATCAAACTGGTGAGATGGCGCTTCATTCGAGTGGTAAAACAAAATTCAAAGGCTCTGGACCGGGCATGGGGCTAGCGATTGTCAAAGGTGTGGTCGAGGTTCATCAAGGTTTGGTATGGGCCGAAAGTCCTGAATTCGACGAGGAATTGTGCCCCGGTAGCCAATTTCATGTTTTGCTTCCTTTAAAACATAACCATAATAAATGAGATGGAGATTTATGACCTATATTACTGAAAAACAACTAGCTATTGAAGCGGTCACAAAAGCCGCGATACTTTGTACTCAGGTTCGAGCCGAGATGGTCGGCGCAGAATCTTTAGAAAAAGGGGATAAAAGCCCCGTCACCGTGGCTGATTATGGCTCGCAAGCCTTAGTTTGTAAGCATATTCATCAGGCTTTTCCACGAGATGCGATTGTCGGTGAGGAGGATTCAGCAGATCTAAAGAAACCCGAAAACTCCGCCACCTTAGCCAAAATCTTAACCTTTGTGAATCAGTTTCATCCACAGGCCAATGCCGACATGGTGTGCAATTGGATTGACGCGGGCAACGGCCTCGTCGAGGAAAAACGGTATTGGACGCTCGACCCGATTGACGGCACAAAAGGTTTTTTGCGAAACGATCAGTATGCCATTGCCTTGGGCTTGATTATTTGGGGTGAGTTAAAAGTCGCCGCGTTAGCATGTCCGGCGTTACCTGTATCTCTGGCCGATTCGGCTAAGGATGTTGGCTCAATCTTTGTCGCGGTGCGAGGAGAGGGTGCTTACATGGCTTCCTTGCCCTCTGATGGAACAGAGCCACTTCCATCAGCCTTTGAACGGATTCAGGTTGCTAGTTCCTCTGATGAGCAAAATCTACGTTTTGTGGAGAGTGTTGAATCTGGACATGGCGACCATAGTCGTCAACAAGCCATCGCCCAAGCAGCTGGTATCAGTCAAGCTTCGCTACGCATGGATAGCCAAGCCAAATATGCTGCGGTGGCTCGTGGTGATGCTGCGCTCTATTTACGGTTACCGTCCCCCAAATCACCCAATTATCGAGAAAAAATTTGGGATCATGCGGCGGGCGCGTTGATTGTTGAGGAAGCGGGAGGAACCGTGACCGACATGCATGGTCAACCACTTGACTTTACGACCGGTTATCGTATGCAGAACAATAAGGGCGTGGTAGTCAGTAATGGGACGTTACATCCGATAGTAATTGAGGCTTTAAAAGGTTAACGAACATAAGTGTCAACTTAATGTTTGTAGTAGGCGATTCATCGCCTTCAAACGGCACTAACTACTACGAACTCTTAAATTGATGGTCATGGGTTAACGAATAAGGCTCGCTACAAGCAAAAACGCAGAAGCTCGGTTTCTTAAGAGAAACCGAGCTTCTGTAGCAGTTTTTCAGATGACTTATACGAGTTATAGTTTATACTGCTTATGTTGAGGGAAGGTTTTGACCGTTGAATCACCGGCAAATACACCTAACTTCAATAATTTTGCTGTCGAGCGTGGTTTTTGAAGTTGAACATCTAACAAGCTGGCTAAGGTCTGTAACGAGTAAGGACAGACTTCTGGAATGTGCCGAATCATCAACTGCATTTTAGAGGCTAATTCTCTAGCACTGACATAGCCATAGGTATCTTCCATGTCCACTAATTCCAAAAATTGCTCTAATGTTTCTTGGTCAAGTTGAGGTAAGTAGTTAATTGCGAAAAGTACCATTTCTTTAACATGAACCTTTTTGAGACCTCTAGCTTGCGTATATCTGGATTTAATCATGATCATTTCTCCTGAGTTATAAGATGGATGGTTTAGTAAAATTGTTACGTACAGTGTAATCCCTTTTAGCCACATTCTCAATGGCGTTAATACCCATCTTAACTACGTTAAAATAATTATCCTGATCTGCGTAGTAGTACGGAGAATATATTTACAACTTTGTTACTCGACAAACGTTTTAGCTTAAACTAACTGTCAAAACTTGGTCTTGACTAAATCACATGTCGGGTATTGAAATACCTCTTAGAAAGGTCAGTAACCATGGCGCGTCAAAATATACCCACCCTCCCTGAGTTTGAAGACGAGATAGATGAAACAGATACGCTTAAGCGCTCAGCTTTTCTTTTAGGGCTAGTTATGTTAATGTTATGTAGTAGTAGCATTCTATTAGTTTTGTTAATCATGTCACCCCGACTGATCCCTTATGGTAAAGTAGCTTGGTGTCAGCCACAGTGCCAAGGTCTTGATTTAGTTCGAGTAGATGTTACTAACTCGTGGCCCAAAATCGAATTAGACAGCCTTGATTTGCGCGAAGCCCAGTTAAGACGTACCGTTTTAAGCGATGTAGATATGAGCAATAGTGATTTGACAGATGCCAATTTCTACAAAGCTCAATTGCAAGGAAGCGACCTAACAAATGCTATTTTAGCCGGAGCGAACTTGCGAGAAGCAGACATGGATAAGGCCGTTTTAGCGGGGGTTGACTTACGCGGCGCTGATTTGACTGAGGTGAATCTTCATCAGGCTGACATGTCTTATGTGATTTTAGGCGGAGCGACTATCGACGGAATCGTGTTACAAGAGACCAAGCTACAAGGGGCCGATTTAAGCGGGCTTGATTTACGAGGGCTTGATTTAACAAAAACAGATTTACGTGACGCTAACTTAAGAGATGTTCGGTTGTCAGGCACAGATTTAAGTAAAGCTGATTTACGGGGTGCAGAGTTGTGGGGGGCGAATCTTTATGCCTCAAAAATTGATCGGCGCACTCGTTTAGACTCAAAATGGAAATTGGTTTGGGAAGTAATTAACGAATCTTCAGTGGGACGTGATTTAACAGGGCAAGATTTAAGTTATGCCAAACTAACTGGAGCTAATCTTCGGCAGGCCATCCTTTACGAAGCCAATCTCCAAGAGGTTGATTTAGGCGGGGTAGATTTGAGGAGTAGTGATTTGCGGTTTTGTAACTTAACAGGTTCAAGTCTTGGGCAATCTAACCTTAGCGAAGCTAATCTACATCAGGCCAATTTACGAGGGGTTAGTTTATGGCGATCACAACTTATCGCCGCAGATTTAAGCGGGGCTGATTTAAGTACAGTTAGAATTGGTTCGGGAAATAGCGAGCATCAAACCAACTTACGCGGTGCGAATCTATATGCAGCCAATCTAGCTAATGCGAACTTGCAAGGAACTGATTTAAGCAATGCTACCCTAATCTCTGTTAATCTTAGTGGCGCTGATTTAACCGACTCCAACTTAGATGGTGCTGATTTAACACAAGCAATTTATGATGATCGTACTATATGGCCAGCAGGTTTCATCCCAAAGGGTGCTATAAAACAATAATGGTTGCACTATTTTCTATTGCGAATCGCTCATAGAATCGATAGGTATGGCTTGTTTATCTTTATAGGGTGTTTATCTATTAAGTGTAACCAACCCAAGCACATGCCTTAGTGAGAATCCGTCCGTTTTGCAAAAAAGATGTCCGTGCAACTTTTACATTCAGATTGACTTATAGCAGATGAACGAGTATAATAGGCCAAATCTTAGTAAATATACAAAGTTCCCCTTTGGTAACGGCAGGTAGGAATGGCTCTAAAAGGAAATCTTAAAGATTTTAGTACAACTCAGTTACTAAACCTAGTCAATCTAGCTCGAAAAACAGGCAAATTGGATGTTAACCAAGATGGAAGTTCCGCCTATCTGTATTTTAAGGAAGGCCGATTGGTTCATGCTACTAATAGTAGTGATGGCGGACATTTGATGACAATGCTTGTGAAAATGGGCAAACTCAGTCGAGAACAGGCCGGTGTTGCAAACAAAAAGTCTGCTAGTTCATCTGATAAGGTTGTTGGAAAATATCTGATGGACAGCAAATTGGTCACTCGAGAAGATATAGTTCAAGGTGTCAAAGATTATATGCTTGAAATTGTATATGATCTTTTCACTTGGGAATTAGGGGATTTTTTCTTCGAACAAAATTCCCTTCCATCGGGCAATCGAATAACAATGCCCTTGAATTTAGACAATGTTATTTTAGAAGGAAATCGGCGTGTTCAAGAATCGGGTAGGCTACAAGATGAATTACCTGATCTTGGTAAAATAGCATTGAAAATAACTGATAAACCTTTGCGTGGAGTCAAATTGACTCAAGATGATTGGCGTGTTATATCCCATATTCACCCTCGCAATTCAGTAAAACAGATCGCTCAAAACAATAAAATGGATGAATTTCAAGTCCGTAAAATTGTTTATGGAATGTTACAGGCTGGATTAGTCGAGATAATTCACCCTGAAGGCTTAGAGCCTAAAAAACAAAGACGACCCGTTACTCGTGCTGGTCGTCGTGCCGCCAGTCAAACACCTGCTGAAAAACGCAGTGTGGTGACAAAATTGATTGATAGAATCAAGCGCATTTAATGATTGAAAGCTAATTTTGTAATTTTACACAAAATCAGCTGTATTCCTTTTCGTACAAACTATACAAGAATATTCAAAGCTCTTAGAGGTAGGTCGATTCGATGCAAACCGTAAAAATGGTCGTTACGGGTCCCTTCAGTGCCGGAAAAACTGAATTCATCCAAAGTGTTAGTGAAATTGATGTTGTTAAAACAGAACGAAAAATATCTAGTGATGCTGAGCGTGTCAAAAACGAGACAACAGTTGCTATGGATTTTGGGCGTATCACCGTAGATGATGATTTGGTTCTATATCTGTTTGGTACACCAGGTCAAAGACGTTTCGATTTCATGTGGGAGATTTTATCTGAGGGTATGTTGGGTTTTATCGTTTTGGTAGACAGTGTCCGACCTGAAACGTTCCGTGAAGCTAAACACATCTTAGAAATATTCAAAAGTTATGCAACAACTCCCTATGTAATTGCCGCTAACAAACAAGACCTCCCAGATGCTTGGTCTCCAGAAGATATAAAAATTGCTCTAAAAGTGGGGAAAGGTACCAAAGTTTTATCCTGTGTGGCTCGCGACAAAGAGACCGTCAAAACTGTATTGCTTGAATTGTTATATTCCATTTTGGAAAAAATGCAAGCAGAAGAAGATATGTAATTTCCCTCAAACCTTTTGTTATGTTTATAGTCTTAAGCATCAACCATAAAATCCCTTTTACACAAAAAAAACAATTGTCTATTGAGATGTATTTGTGAGTTCTATTGTTACGAACCAAGGAATTGTCCATTATGAAGCCTATGGTCGAGGTCAACCTGTAATATTATTGCATGGTTGGCTGGGTTCTTGGGGTTATTGGCTTAGAACCATGGAGACTCTAAAGCGTCAGTATCGTTGTTATGCGTTAGATTTTTGGGGCTTTGGTGATTCAGGTAAACGTCGCAGTAGTTACCAAGTTACAGACTTTGTTGATTTAGTAGACCAGTTTATGGAGAGGTTAGGCATTGATGCCGCGCCAATTGTTGGTCATTCAATGGGGGGAACAGTAGCCGTATGTTTGGCTCTGACTAAACCTGAGCGCGTAAAACGGGTAATTGTTGTCGATTCTCCCATAGCCGGTAACTCGCTTAATATTTTTCTCAGACTAGCAGGTAAACCTTGGGTCGCTAATATTGTTTGGCACCTTCCCGTAATGTTAAAATTTGGTATCAAACTCTTTTCTCCGTTTATCGTCAAAGATTGGCCTAACTGGTATCAAATGATAACCCGTGATCTTTCTAGTACCACACTAGAAGCATTCTTCTCTAGTATTAACTCCCTACATCAGACTGACCTCAGTGTAGAATTACCAAATGTGAATACTCCAATTATGGGGATATACGGTGTGGGTGACAATGTTGTGGCTCCAAGCCAAGCTAATGTCATCATGAAAAACGCGTGGGTGCCAAGAATAAAGGTGATGAAAGACTGTAAACATTTTCCTATGCTAGATGCACCACAGGCGTTTAATAGTACTTTGGCTGATTTTCTCGCATGGGAATTTACGCCTCCAGTTTGAGTGATTCAATGCTCAAATTAAGTTATTTGATTGGGTGGTTTTTGCGCTCAAATCAATAACTTCAGCTAAAAGCATCGTACCTTGATGTTAAATTTGTTTTTGAACCCTAACATATGAAGAAAATTATTATCCGGGATAAAACGCTTATTCCCCCCTTCAATGAACCGGCTCGAGATTTACGCATTATGAATAAGCCTCTTTGGCTTTATCAGCGTGATGTGCTTAGCCCATATTGTCATGAAGAGTTAGAGTGTAGTTCGTTGGAAGAAATACCTTTCTTCCCACAACAGATTCTATCTGACGAACTGCTTGTTTACCGAGATAATCTTTTTTTTGATGAATTTCTTTTTAAGGATTTTATAGGAAAAGCGCGTCAATTTGGTAAAGCGGCACAATTAGCTTTTTCTGAACATGATAAAGCCATTATAGCTCATGCCATTCCTCTCCAAACAGGTATTCGTCTGCAAGACGGGGTATTCGTTGCTGATTTGTTTTATTATCCTGACGGAAGTAAAATTGAAGATACTCAGCCTGAGCCTATTGTTATCGATACGCAACCTCGCGAGATAGGGTACTATCGTGTCCCAACATACATGGCAGATGAAAAAGGCGATTTAGCTTTTAATGTCCCATTGAAAGCATTTCTCTCGATTGAGAATTGGGTTCATATATTTACGGCCAATACGACCTTTGGTATATACTCACATGGGGCAAGGACAGAAAAATCGCTTGATACTTTTTCCATGATGTTTAAAGTGTTATGGCGCTCCTTAGTAGAGAGAAAACAGTTCTTATCATCATCAGCGTTGGTCGTTGTTGGAAAAGGTACACGGATAGACCCGAAAGCTATAATCCAAGGGCCAACTATTATTGGTAATAATGTTACAATAGAGGCTGGGGCTGTCATTAATGCTAGTGTGATTGGCGATGATGTAACGATTATGCAAGGTGTTCAACTATTAGTAAGTGTTGTAGGGGATGGTTCTTATATGGGATTTAGGGCCGCACTCTTACAAACCACACTCATGGAAAACTCCTTAGTCGCCCAAAATACTTGTTTGCAATTAAGCGTTGTTGGTCGTGATACCTTTATTGGAGCAGGCAATACATTTACAGATGTGAATTTGTTGGCTAAGCCATTAAAAGTTATACATAAGGGTAAGTTAGAAGAGGTCGGCATGCCTGTACTTGGCGGCTGTATAGGACACAATTGCCGAATTGGTTCTGGACATGTTTTTTATCCGGCGCGAACTATAGATTCTGATGTGGTCTTATTTGCCACACAAGGGCGAACGGTTCTCACCAAGAGCGTTAGTTATGAAGAAAGTGATCATCACGGCTATCCCGGCTCAGGGCATATTCCAAAGTATCATTGAGTATATTCGACATTATAAGTTATTTGTTTTTAGGAAAGGTATCTTGAATTTGTATGGACAATTTTGCCTTCATTATTCATCCTGTCAACCCGAGACGTGATGTCCAACGTAAATATCCAATTTTGGGCAGAGTTTTGCCCGAATCAGCGATAGACTTCCTTTCTCGTTACTATCCACCCGTTAAAATATCTCATATCACAGGTGTAACTTCTCAATTAACATCTAAAGAAATAGAGGGCTGGTTCATTGCTTGTCCATTAACACCCAAACAGATGGTGTCATTACCATCCGAGGTGGTTTATAACAAGATTATTCAATCAGGTCAATTAGCTCAAAAACTAGGCGCAAAAGTACTCGGCTTAGGCGGGTTTACCTCTGTTGTTGGCGATGCAGGGATAACTGTTGCAAAACATTTAGATATTCCTGTAACAACGGGAGATAGTTATACTATCGCTGTCGCTGTTGAGGCAACCTATAAAGCCGCGTTACAGATGAATATTAACCCCAACCAAGCCACAGCCGCCATTGTTGGAGCGACAGGGTCAATTGGACATGTCTGCGCTCAGTTATTGGCCTCACGGGTTAAAAATGTTATTTTGATTGGACGTAATATACCTAAACTTAAGACTGTCCAGCAAACAGTTCTGTTACAAGGAAACTCTAATATTACAATTAGTACCGAGATTAAAGATTTGCAAAAATGTGATGTGGTCTTGACTGTCACCAATGCTATTGATAACATTATACAACCAGAACACTTAAAAACAGGTGCCATTGTTTGTGACGTTGCTCGTCCTCGAGATGTATCAAGACAGGTCATGGAAAAAAGAGATGACGTTTTAGTTATTGAGGGTGGTGTTGTTAAAGTACCAGGCAATGTGAATTTCAACTTTAATTTTGGTTTATCTCCAAATATGGCTTTTGCTTGTATGGCTGAAACAATGACAATTGCTCTTGAAGGACATTATAGCAATTATACGTTAGGTAAAAATATAACACTTGACCAAGTTGAAAAGATGTTTAATATATCTACTCAACATGGATTCCAAGTCAGTGGTTTTCGCGGTGCTGAATTAGCAATAACTGATGAGCGGATAAAGCAGATAAAGCATAATGCTCGTCAAAAGCAAGCCCAGTTGTATTGGGCTAATTCATAATAAACGATTTTTTGTCATTAAGAATGAAAAGATACGTCTTGATTACTGGCAAATTCACTACTAACAAGAAAGAGGTATAGCATGAGCAAAGGTCGGATTTTAGTTGTTGAGGATGACCTTGACATATCAAAGATGCTACGCATCTATTTTGACTCTCAAGGGTATGAGGTATTTGTCGCTAATCGCGGTCATGACGCGCTTGAAACTGTGCGCCGAAAACTACCTGACGTTGCAATTTTAGATATCAACCTGCCAGATATTGATGGCTATGAAATTTGTCGTACATTGCGTGCAAATGTGCGTACAAGTCAAGTTCCGGTTATCTTTTTGACCCAAAAAGATGAACGAAGCGATAAAATTGCAGGACTTGAACTTGGGGCCGATGATTACATCACCAAGCCTTTTGATATTGAAGAGTTGAAACTTCGGGTTGAGGGGGCCATTCGTCGTTCTCATCGTGCCGCGTTAACGCATCCTGTCACCAATTTACCAGCGAGTGAGTTAATTGAAGAGCAATTAAAGGATGTGAAAGAAGCAAAAACCCCTTGGATATTACTGTATTTGGGTATTCGCAATATTAATGCATTCAAGGAAATTACAGGGCCTATTAATGTCAACGAAGTGCTGACATTTTTATCTGATGTGTTACGTAGTGTTGTTGAAGAACATGGCACTATGAATGATTTTGTTGGTCAAGCTTCTGATAATGATTTTATTATTATTACCAGTCCAGAAGTAGCAGGCACGATTTGCCGCGAGATTAAACAACGTTTCGATTCTCAGAGCCAAGTTTTTTACCCATTTTCGGTTAGAGAAGCTGGTATTGTAACCTACACAGATATTGATGGGCTAACTCATCAATCTGATTTTATGAAATTAGCAATAGGCGTTGTTTCTAGTAATGATGGGCCGTTTGCTGACATTGTACAGATTACTGAAGATGCGGCTGAAGATCGTCGGCGTGGTGGTGATTGCCCATAAGCCTGATTTCTCGCTAATTTGAGTAATATTAACCGAAGTCATTGTTTAGTACAGATACTAGATAAATTCCAACCTCAAGGGTCAAATTTTTTCTAGCGAACTATACAAAATAATGATACCCAGGTATATTGGCTAATTTTATGAACGCACTTTATAACAATAGGTTAACTGATGAGTGCAGTTGTAATTGATGGTGGTTTAGTTCATTATGAAGCTTTTGGGCGGGGGAAACCCGTCCTGTTTTTGCATGGATGGCTTGGTTCGTGGCGCTATTGGATGCGAACCATGGAATCTATATCAGACAAAAACCGAACGTATGCCCTAGATTTATGGGGGTTTGGAGATTCAGATAAATCTAAGTCTCGTTACAGTGTTTCAAATTATGTGGCATTAGTTGATGATTTTGTTAATGATATGGGAATTCGCGAAGCCCCAATTGTTGGGCATGCTTTAGGGGCAAGTGTGGCTTTAGAATACGCGGTTCGTTATCCTGACCGAGCGAAAAAAATTATGGCGATTAGTTTGCCTGTTGGGGCAAATAGTATTAGCCGTAAACTGCTTGATTTTACCGAAACATCTGTCGTTAGCCGAATGATGTGGTGGCGACAACGAATTGTCCATAAAGAAGTGGAAAAAGAGTTGGAAAAGGCATCCAAGGACGCGATTAATATAAGCATGCAATCGGTCGCGGAAATTGATATTCATAGCCGTATTCAAAGCATCGACCAACTACAAGATTCGATGTTACTAACTGTTTATGGTGAAAAAGATGATATTGTAGACCCCAGTATAACAAACAACATGAATAACAGTTGGTTTTATGATCATCGCAATATTCGCCGTATTATCTTGAATGAATCAAAACATTTTCCCATGTTAGATGAAGCGGCTAAATTTAATCGCTTATTAAAAGATTTTCTTGAAGGTGACGATCTATCTAGCCTTGAACTAAAAGAGGAATGGAAGCGACGACACCGATAGGGTTAGCTCTCGGGTCGGAGGCTAACGCCTCCTTCCACGTTGCCGCAATGGAATAACAACAACATTTCCAACTCTATGCCCGATGCTCCATCATCTCAATCGGGGTGGAGGGCATCAGCATACTTTTCGCCACACTGAGCCGTTTAGGCTGAATCGAGGCCACGCTGGTAATCATGTGGGTATAATCCTCAGACGCGGTATCCTCGTTACCAAGAGCGGCATAGCAGTCGCCTCGATTTTCGTAGGCATATTGGTGTTCTGGGTTTAGGGCAATCACTTTGCTATAGTCACCCACCGCCAACTTATAGTCGCGGGTTTCGTGATATAGGTTAGCTCGGTTGTAATAGGCATGCACATAATCGGGATTCAACTCAATCGCTTGGCTAAAGTCGAGCAAAGCAGCCTCATAATCTGTTAGTTCTGTACGAGCCACGCCTCGATTGACATACGCTGCCACAAAAGAAGAACTGATAGCCAAAACCTGATTGAAATCAATGATTGCTTCTTTATATTGTCCCATCCAAATATAAGCGTTCCCCCGATTATATAAGGCGTATAAATTGTCTGGATCAAGTTTCAGCGCCTCAGCAAAGTTGATAATCGCTTGCTCATAATCTCGCATGCCGATAAAAGCAATGCCTCGGTTAACGTAGGTCGCCACAAAATTGGGTGCGAACTCTAAGGCCCAATAACAGTCAATCACCGCTTGCCCATAGCTACCCATCATCAAATGAGCCTTACTGCGGTTGTTATAAGCCTCAGCATATTGAGAGTCAAGTTTAATCGCTTTGTTGAAGTCTATAATCGCCTGCTCGTAGTTACGGGTGCTGGCGTAGGCTTTGCCCCGTTTGTTGTAAGCCCGCGAGTTTTGAATATTAAGGGAATGAGTATCAGAAACAAAGGCCGTACTTTGGATATTGAAGGTCTTTAAGGTAGCAGCAAACTCACCAGCATCTTTAAAACGAAATTTTGTATCTTTGGCCAGCGACCGTTCAATAATTCCGGTTAACGCTCCCACCTCACGCCACAAAAGTTTTAACCCCTCTGGCATATCCTCACAAATCGCTTTTTCTAACAGTTCGTACAGCTTAATTTGCGAGCGCACTTGATGGTTACCCATCTGAGTTAGGGCCTCGCTCTCCAACTGGTCAAGGTTGATGTAATGTTGACCCGCCAACATGTAATATAGCAGTTCTCCAACTTGATAAACATCGCTCCGAGCATCGAGCGTTTCACCTTTGACCTGTTCGGGCGAGCTAAACAACAGCGTACTCGGCTGGAATCCGGCTTGAGTCAACTCCATGCCTCCCACAGCTTTTGGCACATGGGCAATCCCAAAGTCAATCACTTTGGGCAGGCTATCGTTTGTAAGTAGAATATTTTCGGCCTTAATATCCCGATGGAAAATATGTTTAGCATGGATTTTAGCCAACCCTTCGCAAATACCTGTGGTCAGCATGACGGCTTGCTCTAGAGAAAGTTTGCCATCTTTTTTAATCAAATCCTGTAAACTGCCGCCTTGCAGATACTCCATAATCATATAAAAGTTATGCTCGTCATGCCGTAAACCATATATGGTGACGATATTCGGGTGGTCTAATTTGGCGATGACGCGAGCCTCCTGCACAAATCGTTTGACCGCGTTTTTGTCACTTGCCTTTTTTACAAGCAACTGTTTAATCGCTACCCGACGATGGAGAAAGCGGTCTTCAGCTTCAAATACGGCGGCAAATCCACCTTGACCAAGTTTGCGTACAATATCGAACTCAAATAATTTTTGACCTACAGTTAACATCGTGTAATTAGCTCCTGATTTTGAGTATTTTCTACCCAAGATTGGTTCGATATTCAAGATTGAACCAATCTCCCTCATGTTCTATGTTTCACGCAATCGGCTCTTTCCAGATATGTATGATACAGCTTTTATCTCCCACCGCGTGACAGGCAACCTCTTCGAGCTTAAATTTATGTTTGCCCCTACTAATCCAGCGTAGACCAGCATCCAAAAGCGAGATGCTACTATAACAAATCGGCTTTTCGGCCTGCCGCCCCCAACAGACGGGACAGCGATGGATGGTATAGATGAAATAGTCTCCTCCATCCTCGATGGTGGTGGTTTGGTCGCTAAATTTGGTCATGGTTTCGGTTATGGCCTTGAGACCGATCCGCATTCTAATCTTAAGAGAGATCGCTTTTAAGGCTAAATCACTCGCCCCAGTAATTGGCCCATATTCGGCTAAACCATGGGTAAAGCTATCATGCCCAGCTTTGGTCGTCAGAGCATGCTCGCCTCGATAGCCATACATCTGACCCAAGGCGGTATTGATTGCCCCCATGTAGACAAAATCAAACTGGCGGGCATAGTTATTGGGAGGCGGGCGGTCATCAGCGGGGACTTCAGCTAAATCATAAACTTTCTGCATGGCCTGCTCGCCAATAGTTCGTTCTACCGACATGAGATAGATGCGAGCCATTTTATTTGAGTAAAACAAATTACTTTTTTTGATATTCATAATGGTTCTTTCCAAATATGTACGACACAGTTTTTATCTCCCACCGCGTGACAGGCGACCTCCTCAATCCGAAACTTTGCCCCTTTGCTGACCCATTTCAATCCGGCTTCGACTATGGCTATTGTCGCATAGCAGATCGCGTTATCACTGGTTCGTCCCCAGCATACGGGACAATGATGGACAGTATAGATGAAATAGTCCGCTTCTTCTTGTAAGCTAATAGGCCCGTCACTAAATTTTGAGAAGAGTTCGGTCAAACTTCGCAGGCCAACTTTCATCTTCATATTTAGAGAGAGTGGTTTTAAGGCCAAATCACTGACTCCCATTACTGCGCCGTATTCGGTTATACCATCGGTAAAACTGTCATATCCTGCTTTGGTGGTAAGGGCATGTTCGCCTCGATAGCCGTACATTTTGCCCAATGCGGCATTAACCGCCCCCATGTAGGCAAAATCAAACTGGCGGGCATAGTTATTGGGAGGTGGGCGGTCATCGGCGGGGACTTCGGCTAAATCGTAAACTTTCTGCATGGCCTGTTTGCCAATAGTTCGTTCTATCGACATGAGATAGATGCGAGCTATTTTGTTTTGATAAAATAAGTTGCTTTTTTTGATGCTCATAATGGTTATTTCCAAACAAACATGAAATACACACGCTTTATAACCCACCGCGTGACACTGTTAGCATAGTTGTCGTTACCTACTTAAAATGCTCTTTCCATTGTACCATTGAATGATATGCTTATCAACATAACGGCATGGTTCATTTTGAGGTGAATGATATTTACACCTCACTCCCCGGCCAGCCGGAGCGAATATGGATATCTCGTTGCGGAAAGGGGATTTCGATTTTACGGTGGGACAGTTCATCCCATACATTGTAGCGAAGATCGCTGGACAAACGCGGAATTTTGAACGGGTCATCAGTCCAGACAAACAGGGTAAAGTCTAGGCTATTATCGCCAAAGCCCTGAAAGAACACGATTGGTTGCGGGTCGGTTAGAACGCTCGGATGTTGGGATGCTTCGAGCAAGGCTTGCTCCACCTCACGCGGGTTTGAGTTGTAGCTAACCCCGACATCAATCCAAACTCTGGTGACGGGGGTGTCCCGGGTTAAGTTGGTCATGATATCTGACAAGAAATGAGAGTTTGGAATAGTGACTTCTGTGTTATCCGGTGTTTTGATGATCATGCGTCGGATACCAATCGCCTTGACCATGCCAATCGAGCCACCCAAATCAATCACATCCCCGGGTCCGATGGAACGTTCAAACATTAGAATAAAGCCGCTGACAAAGTTACTGACAATCTGCTGTAAGCCAAACCCCAAGCCAATCGACAGCCCTCCGGCAATCACAGTTAGAGTGGCTAAATCAAAACCGATAATCGTTAAGCCGCCTAACCCACCTAAAAAGACGATGGTATAGGCGACCAAGGTTGCGATGGCATGGGCCAAAGCTGGTTCAGCGTCGGCATTGGGCAAAAACTGCTCGGCCAAATAGTGCCATACCGCCCGAGCTACAAATAAGACCGTTATGATTATGGAGATGCCAGCCAATAACGATCTGATTTTGATATCCTGTTCGTAACTGTCTGGGGTCAGCTTAAAATTTAGGAAATAATCTTGCAGATTGAGCAGATACAGCGCCACGAAAAAAATGAAAATCGGTAGTAATACCTGCCGCTTCCATACCTTCGCCCCAATCTCAGACAGGTTAGCTTTGAGCAGAGCATCTATCAGACGGTAGACCAGCCACAGCATAATAATGATGGGCACGGTGTTGCTTAAAAACCAGTCGGCCCAGTCGAGTTGCTTAAAGATGAGGCCAATCATTATAACATTTAGGACTCCCGTGCTTAACGGCCACAACAGTTTGTGGATGAAGGTCAACAACGTATCGGCCCACCCGACCTTCTCTAAGCGAGAGCCGAAGCTGTTTAAGGGTCGCCACAAAAATAGAGCGATAAACCAGCCTAAAGCCAGTGCTATCCCAAAGGCCACGATTTGGGGTACAAATTGCCACATAATAGATGTATTGTCAAACATTAAGTTTCTCCTTGAGGGTTAAAAGATTGCCTCTATTGTAACACTAACTTTGCAGGTTTATAAATATGGTCATGTTTTTTGGCATGGTTCATTTTGAGATGGATGGAGATGGGTGGTCACTGACTGCGAGTAATCAAACTCTAATATTTTATCTTGCTACCGACAAAGTAGTTTAGGAATGAGCATTAATTAACATGTGCATTTGCGTCGGAGATTATGGTAGGGGCTAGGCAGGGCGGTCTAGACTTGGAATGTGCGACCTCTCCGCTCCGCCCCTGCCTCGCCCGTCATTCCATAGATTCAGGGCGAGGCAAGGCGGATTGGAGTTCTGATTTCAAACCAACACTACACCGCCTTGCCTAGCCCCTACGATTGCCAAACGCGCAACTTATTTAGGACTCATTCCTTAATTCCGATTCCGTCGGGTACATAAGAAGCGATGTTTCAGACCTGACTGGTTTTCAATAACCTGTCGGGTCTTTTTTTATAAATCCATTTCCATGCTATCATCGAATAAATGAACGTGGAAAAAATAAATGTCCAATCTCGTGATGCGTGAAACGTGATTGTTCATAAAACCTCACATTTCACGCATCACACATCAGGAAATTCCATGAAAGCAAACGAACCAACCTTATACGCCCCAGTGACAATCAAACTATTGCAAGGTATTCTGTATCAGGATGATACGATCCATTGGGATATGCTGTTACATCATCAAAGTGCGGTGCGGGAATATGTGGGCAAAATTGGCTTGGCCTTGTACCTCGATGAGGGGGAGGGGTATGCCTATCTGCAACAGTTGGATGAGGAGACGGTGCAGGAGAACTTTGGTCAGTCGTTGCCGCGCCTGATTCGGCGAGTGAAGCTGAGTTATGATGTCACTCTGCTGTCGGTGTTGTTCCGAGAGCGATTGCAACAGTTTGATGCCAGTGGTGATCCGTCATCTCGCTTGGTTATGGCCCGGGATGATATTCGGGAGATGACGCATCCTTTTTTCCCGGAACAGACGAATGAGGTACGGTTATTGCGTAACCTCGATTCCAACATCAACCAGTTGGTCAAGCTGGGGTTTTTGAAACAACTCAGCGGCAAACAGAGCCATCAATATGAGGTGCGCCGGATCATCAAGGCCAAAATATCGGCGGATATGTTGGCCGATATCAAGGAGAAGCTACAGGCACATGTCGAGGCAAATAGTTGACCATAAGGCTTTCAGAAGTTTATCGTTTTTCAACATGGTTCTTTTTGTATAAAAAACGACACATTATATCAAAATTTGGTAGTGATGCAGAAGTAGTGATATAGGTCAGTTACCTACCCGCAAGTTCTAAACTTGCGGGTAGGTGATCACTACATGTGCAGGACTGCCCAAAATTTAACGAGAAATACCATTTAATACCAACGCCACCCAATCCTCCTGCTGATAGCGTCTCGCAACGGTCAAACCATGCGACTCAGCCACAGTCCGCACCTCATCCTCTTGCTCAGCAATCATGCCGGACAGAATCAGTTGCCCGTCGGGGGCTAGAGCCGTCGTTAAGTCGGGCATGATGGCGATGAGGATATGGGCCAAAATGTTAGCCACTACCAACTGCCATTGCTGACCGCCCGTCTCTCCCGCCGAACCAACCGCCGTCTGAATCGTGTCCGGCAGGCCGTTGGTGACGAAGTTCTCTGCCGCTACTCGCACCGCCACATCATCAATATCAACCGCCCGAATCTGACCCGCGCCGAGTTTAGAAGCGGCAATCGACAAGATACCCGACCCCGTGCCAACATCAAACATGGACAACCCAGCCAACGGCATCCCCTCCAAAATCTCCAAACAGAGTTGGGTGGTCGGGTGCAGACCGCTACCAAAGGCCAAGCCCGGATCAATCTCAATCAAAATATCCTCCGGTTGCGGGTCATACTCTCGCCAGTTTGGTTTGATGACGAACCGTTGACCCACTCGCACCACATGAAAATGCTCCTTCCATGATTCGGCCCAATCATTCTCCCCCACAGAAGTAAGGGTGGGCGCGGGCAACCCGTCCGGTAGGGCTTGCCCAATCAAGGCCAGCATGGCCTCGATATGATGCAGCCGATCAGGATCGTCGCCCGGCACCACCGTCCGCACCGTCACCCGCTCAAAGCTCGGCGGATAAGCCTCCATGACTGCCCCGCCATGCCCATAGCGGTTAAACAGTTCCGCCACCGTCTCCGCGGCCTCGCCATTAATATCGTTCACTGCCACTTGTATAAAATCCACTATTATCTCCCAAATCAAAAAGCACCAGCAATCTGAAGTTAATTAGTGCCCATTCCTTACTTCATAATCCTACAAAAATCAAAAGAGACAGACATCACGTCTGCCTCATTCTTAATTCTTCATTTTTAATTCTTCATTCGTCATTCTACATTCCAAACGCATCCCGAATTTTATCAAAGAACCCTTTTTCTTTCTGCGGAACAACCTCTTTATCCAAGGTTTTGCCGAGTTGCATCAGCATGTCTCGTTGATCATTGGTCAATTCGGTGGGGGTGCGGACTTGAACCGTCACAATTTGATCCCCCCGTCCGGCGGTGGATCCGTCTCGACGCAGACGAGGCACGCCCCGTCCCCGCAAGCGTATCGTGTCAGCAGTCTGAGTTCCGGCGGCGATTTTCATCATCTCGTTACCGTCCAGAGTGGGGACTTCCACCTCATCACCCAAGGCAGCTTGAGCCACGTTGATGGCTAACTCGACATGAATATCATCGTTGGATCGATGGAAATAGGCATGCGGCTTGACGCGTAAGACCACGTATAAGTTACCCGGTGGGCCACCTGCCGTGCCGCTTTCCCCCTCGCCGGTCAGCCGGATTTGAGTTCCGTTATCGACTCCGGGCGGAATCTTGACGGTCATGCGGCGAGTTTTGGTGAGTACTCCTTTACCCTGACATTCGCGGCAGGGGCTAGTAATAATCTCGCCTCGCCCCTGACAACGGGAGCAGGTGGCAATGTTGATAAAGAAACCCGTCTGTCGGCGTAGCTCACCCGTTCCGTTACATTCGGGACAACGAATCGGCGAGGTTCCAGCCTCCGCTCCACTGCTGTTACAGGATGTACAATGCTCTTTACGCGGGATTTCTACCTCTTGGTCAATCCCAAAGACAGCTTCCTCAAACTCAATCGTCATGTCGTAGCGTAGGTCAGCCCCTTGACGAGGGCCACCCCGCTGTCTACGTCGCCCACCGGAACGCCCAAAGCCGCCCAAACCGCCAAATACTTCCTCAAAAATATCGAACGGGTCACGCGAGCCAAAACCACCAAAACCACCAAAACCACCACCAGCATTACCACTCACACCAGCATGACCAAAACGGTCATAAGCGGCCCGTTTTTGCTCATCAGACAAAACCTCGTAAGCCTCGTTCACTTCCTTAAACTGGGTTTCCGCGTCAGCCTCTTTGCTCACATCGGGATGATATTTACGAGCTAGTTTTCGGTACGATTTTTTTAGCTCATCCTTGGAAGCCCCTTTATTGACCCCCAATACATCATAATAATCACGTTTGCTCATATCTAAATTAGACCTAATTGCTAATAAATTTCCCGTCGTGCGCCAAGTATTCGGCGGCTCGCCGAGTTAAGGAATGGAATTAAATAAGTTGCGCGTTTCGACATCGCCTTCGATCAAGCTCAGGCTAAAGCTCAGGCTACGTCGCGCCGCCTGAGCTTTAGCCGAAGTCTTGTCGAAGGCGAACTATCAGCATGCACACGTTAATTAATACTCATTCCTAAAAACATGTTTGCGTATTGCATTTCACGCCTCACGCCTCACGTTTCATTGTTTACTGTTTACTGTTTACTGTTAAAATCACCTTCAATTACATCTTCATCTTCATCATCGCTATCATCAGCCGGAGGTGGTGGCTCATGTGCGTCGGATTGTGAGCCGTACATCTGCTCACCCACCTTTTGGAGCGATTGGCTCAAATCGATAGTAGCTGAGGTGATGCTGTCTATATCGTCAGATTCTTTGACCGATTTTAGATGAGCCAGTTTCGCTTCAATCTCTTGCTTGATATCGTCGCTAATATGCTCGGCTTGTTCGGTTAAGGTTTTTTCAGTGGCAAAAACTAGATTTTCAGCCTGATTTTTGGCCTCAACTAAACTCTTCCGCATGACATCCTCTTCCTCATGAACTTCGGCATCTCTGACCATGCGCTCAATCTCTTCATCAGCCAAACCGCTTGAGGGGATAATCTGCATGCTTTGCTCTTTGCTGGTGGCCTTGTCTTTTGCTGTTACATTCAAGATACCGTTGGCATCAATGTCGAACACCACTTCAATTTGAGGCACGCCTCGCGGTGCAGACGGAATACCGTCCAAAATAAATTTGCCCAAACCTTTATTATCTTGAGCCATAGGCCGCTCGCCTTGCAAGACATGAATCTCGACTTGCATCTGATTATCAGCCGCGGTGGAGAAGACTTGGCTCTTGCGGGTGGGGATGGTGGTGTTCCGCTCGATGAGCGGGGTAGCTACTCGACCCAGCGTCTCAATGCTCAGAGTCAGCGGCGTGACATCCAACAGCAACACATCTGTCACATCGCCAGCCAACACGCCAGCCTGAATCGCCGCGCCGATGGCAACCACTTCGTCAGGATTGACCCCTTTATGCGGTTCTCTGCTAAACTTTTTTTGCACCGCCGCTTGCACGGCTGGCATGCGAGTTTGTCCTCCGACCAGTATAATTTCTTGAATATTGTTGATTGTTAAGCCCGCGTCATCCAGTGCCGCTTGACATGGTCTGAGCGATTTGGCGATTAGATTATCGGTTAACTGCTCAAATTTTGCCCGAGATACACTCAGAACCAAGTGTTTGGGGCCGGAGGCATCTGCTGTGATAAAGGGCAGGTTGATTTCGGTCTGCTGGGTGGCCGATAACTCAATTTTGGCCTTTTCCGATGCCTCTTTGAGGCGCTGTAGGGCTTGAGTATCATTTTTAAGGTTAATTCCTTCTGTTTTCTTAAACTCGTCAATCAGATGGTTGATGAGAGCCAAGTCGAAATCATCCCCGCCAAGGAAGGTGTCGCCGTTGGTGGCTTCAACTTCAAACACGCCATCACCGACATCCAAAATCGAGACATCAAACGTACCGCCGCCCAAATCATACACCACAATCTTTTCGTCATCATCATGATCCAAGCCATAGGCCAATGAGGAGGCGGTCGGTTCATTGATGATACGCATCACTTCAAGTCCAGCAATTTTTCCGGCATCTTTGGTGGCCTGACGTTGGTTATCATTAAAGTAAGCCGGAACGGTGATGACTGCTTGCGTGACTGTCTCACCCAAATACTGCTCGGCATCATGTTTGAGCTTTTGCAGAATCATCGCGCTTATCTCAGGCGGAGAATACTCGCGCCCACCCATGGCCACTCGCACATCGCCGTTGGGGGCTTCGTGTACCTCATAAGGTACAAATTGTAAGGCATGTTGAACCTCAGCATCCTTATATTTACGTCCCATAAACCGTTTGACTGAAAAAATCGTATTAGTTGGATTGGTAATCGCTTGTCGTTTAGCCACTTGCCCGACCATGCGTTCATTGGTTTTGGGGTTAATCGCTACAATCGAGGGCGTGGTACGCGCTCCTTCTGCGTTAGGGATGATGGTCGGTTCGCCTCCCTCCATAACTGCCATGGCCGAGTTGGTCGTGCCAAGGTCTATTCCAATAATTTTACCCATTTGTTAATAAATTCCTTTATTTAGTGTTGACTATCAACGTAAGCCAAGACAGATAGCGTGGGAATAAATCCCCACAAATTAAATATTATTCATTTCTTAGGAATATCACATATTCCTTATCGAGCTACTCTGACCATGGCCGGACGAATGACTCGGTTGCCAGTTTGGTAGCCTTTGCGTAATTCGGCAATAATTTGCCCTTCTTCATGCTCGTCACTGTCTTCAGAACTGACCGCTTCATGCAGATTGGGGTCAAACTGTCCTGACGTATCAATCGGAGTGACAAACTGGTCGTCTAAAATTTTGTTGAGTTTCCGTTGCACCAACCGAAACCCTTCTACCCAGCCCAGTACCTGCCCATCCAAATCATCCGGCAAATTCTGAAAGGCTAGGTCCATGTCATCCAAACTACTGATGACTCCTTCTAAAACGCTCGACTTGATTTGGTCGCGTTGTAACTTAAGACGCTCCTCTTGTCGGCGTTTGAAATTCGCAAATTCCGCCGCAGAGCGTTGCCATTTGTCCAAATTTTCAGCCGATTCTTGCTGGGCTAAGGCTAACTGCTCCTCAATACTAAGCGTTTTTTTTTCGTCAGATTCAGCCACGTCAGCCTCAGCCTGAACATCATTCTGTTCAGTTGAATCCTCAGTTGGCTCTTCCGCCACAATGTTATCATTCGTGGAATTTTCTTCCCCTAGAGTTTCCTCTTTAACGTTTACTTCTGCCATGATATCATACTTGAATGAAGAATTAAGAATGAAAAATTTTGCTATAGTCTTTCAGATAATCTTTTTCAAGTTATTGTCACGCTACAAGCGTGACCTCCAATTATCGTAGGTGACGCTTGTAGCGTCACGTGAAAATCTTTTTCTGAAGGGCTGTAACTGACATTCTTCATTCTTAATTCTTCATGTTTAATTCGTCATTTTCCATATAAATCAGTTATTAAATCACTCATTAAATGAGACATGTACCGTACTACCGAGACCGAACGTTCGTAAGA
This sequence comes from Anaerolineales bacterium HSG24, assembly GCA_030377895.1. Classification (GTDB taxonomy): domain Bacteria; phylum Chloroflexota; class Anaerolineae; order 4572-78; family J111; genus JAUCGB01. The sequence continues at coordinate 16,810 of JAUCGB010000023.1, read as the reverse complement.
CATTCGCATCGGGCCAACCACGCCCATCACCCCGGCCATCTTCGTATCGACCCCATATCGAGCCAACACCACACTAATTTGGGATATCTGATCCCACCGTCCCTCACCGCCCACGATGATTTGGATGCCGCCATGCTCTAGCACATCGCTAATCAACTGGTCTATCAAATGCCGCTCTTCTAAAGCTCGGATGACCTGTTGTAGGACTGCCTGCTGGTCTTGAAACTCCGGCTGGTTGAGGATGTTGAGCAGGCCATCTCGATAAATGTCGCTACTAAGACGTTTATCCAAGCGTTCCATAATCTCTATGGCGATTGTACTCACTTGGGCGGACAAACCAGTCAAACTACTGCTGACTTGCTTGATGTCCCGTACATCCAACCCGCGCCATAAATCGGTCAATTGACGCGCTGTTTGATTCAGCAGGTCACGATTGACAGGTTGCGGCAGATTCAGAATCTGCTGAGTCAACGTGCCTTCCTGCAACCCCAAAATCACCGAGACAGTTGTCTCCTGAATTGAGACAATATCGACATGGTTGAGTTGCGCCTGACCACTCTTTGGCGCAGTCACTAGCGACGCATTTTGCGAGCTATGAGCTAACACCGCCGCACTAAGCCGTAACCATTGGTCAAGTTCTAGCCGAGTTTGATGGAACTGGTGGCTAATCATGCGCTGTTCTGCCGACGGCAACATATCCCATTGCATCAGGTTTTCAACATAGTACCGATAGCCATGTTCCGTCGGCACCCGTCCGGCTGAGGTGTGGGGATGGGTCAGAAAGCCTCCCTCCTCCAAGGCCGCCATTTCGCTACGAATCGTAGCCGAGCTAACGCCGAGTTGGTAGCCCTGAGCAAGCACTTTTGAACTGACTGGTGTCGCGGCTTGGACATATTCATGCACAATCGACTGTAACACATTTTTTTGACGAGCTGAGAGTGAAATCAACATGTTGACATAACTTTAGCACTCTCAGGTGGAGAGTGCTAAAAACCGGAGAGATGATACCACAAAGTAGAGGGTGAGTCAAACGAGGGGAAAAGTATGGAGCATCTGTTACCCTGACCTTAGTACCCGACAGAAAACTTAGTCTGAACTAATTAACTCTGTGTTCCTGTTTTAGCTTTTCCTAAGGAATGAGTCCTAAATAAGTTGCGCGTTTGGCAATCGTAGGGGCTAGGCAAGGCGGTGTAGCGTTGGTTTGAAATCAGAACTCCAATCCGCCTTGCCTCGCCCTGAATACACGGAATGACGGGCGAGGCAGGGGCGGAGCGGAGATGGTCGCACATTTCAAGTCTAGACCGCCCTGCCTAGCCCCTACCATAATCTCCGACGCAAATGCACATGTTAATTAATGCTCATTCCTAAACTACTTTGTCGGGCAGTAAGAGCAAATTGTCAGCATGTTCAATATTTGGTGAAAAATCTTACCGCAAAAAGTCAGCCGTTCGTTCACGGGGAGCCTGAGTTTCGCGGCTAGTTTCGGTGATACGCCACAAATCAACAATAAACTGATTGAGACCATTGGCGTAGGTGGTTAAATAATCTTGCACAATCTGCTGGGCGAGGTCGGTTTGCCCGACGGCTATCAATTGCCCCACATGTGGCCGAAAATCGCGCAAGGTTACGGTCATCACTCCTTGCGCGGTGGTGATGATCCCCCAAGCCAAGGTCTTTTTGTTGTTGTCATCTTTAGCCGTCACAAATCGAGTTAAGGTACTCGATTTTGCCACTGCGCCCACATTCGAGAAGACCTCACGTCCCTTAATCAAATCGTTTAATAAATCAATCCGGCCCGGAATCTCGTCCAACATTCGTTGCAGGGGCGTGGGCATGTGGGCTAACAGTTTAATGGTTCCGGTGCTGGCCCCCTCGCCCACCGAGGCAATCTCTTTGGCTTTGTTCAACACCGTGCCAAAACCGGCCAAGGTAGCCAGATAAGTCCGTTGCAAACGGTTAAACTCTTGAAATAATTGGATCCGGTTGCCCGAACCTGTTTTGTAGGCGTTGAGCGCGTTCAACGTTTGTTGATGTAGCTTTAAGAGTGAAAGTTCGGCCAGCGGAACCTCAAAGGTTAGGGGATAAAGTCGATCTTGGGGGATACGCATGCTTCCATCAACCGGAATGACGACCACCGGATTCAGTTGACTGGCCTCCGCAATTGCCTCTAACGCATTTTTGGCGGCTGATTTGGTCTGGCTACGTTGACTGAGGGTTTGCAACTTTGCCACCAGCGCTGGATTCGGCTGATAGGTGTTACCATGAATTGCCCGATATAGAACGAGGATGTCATTAACGGTCAAATTCAGTAAATCGCTACGTTGTTTGAAGATACGACGTAAGCGCAACATCTGCTTGAGTTTGATAGCCTGTGTCTCGGCGCTGACCTCTGGGGTGACTTGGGGTAGTTTTTTGAGACGATCCAACTCATCTGTCTCAAATCGAAGGGCTAGAGTGAGTGGGTCTGTTTGTATATTAGATGGCGGGGGCAATTGACTCAAATAAACGGCCCAAGCCAGTGCTTCGTTGGTCATGATTTCGGCTAAAGTCGCCCCCCAGCCCCCATCAAAAAAGATGTGCGACTGATCAAATATCATGGTATGCCCGGTATCAATCAAGGTCAGGGCATGACCACCAATACCTCGCTCGGTTTGGCGCAAGTTAACCAGTGGTAAATCTATCCCCCGCTGATCACAGTTCAACAAAATGGGGGCATGACGTAGCCAATCTAGCTCTTGCTGTAAGGTGCGATTGAGTCGCTTCCGTAAGCCCGCCCAACTTGCTCGTTGGCTGGTTGCCACCTGTGTTAAATGGGGCGGGGCAACTTGGGAGGGATTGTTAACCATACTGTTGACATATCCTCGTACCACCCCAATATCTAGCGGATTTGTACTGTCTGGCGCGTAAGCTGGAATTAAATAGTAACGTCCTTGATAAATCATGCCAATATGGGCCGATTTCAGGTCGATGGGACGACGGGTTTCTTCGTTTGCGCCCGGCTCTAAGTAGGCCAAAATCGACATCTGTTGCTGATAGGCAGGCAGTTCTGTTTGGTTGGCCTCCGCAACTAAGGTTTGCCACTTTCTCTGCAACCTTGGCGATAAAGATTCGGTTATAGTTCCCAAAAACTCATAAAATTTACGTTGTCGGTAATGGGTATACGTCTCATGACCTTGCACGTCCTGCCCTCGAGCAAAGGGTCGCTGTTTGATCCAAGATCGATAGATACCCGTGTACAACTCGGCGTTTGGCTCGTTTTGCGTCACCTCCTGCAACAGAAAGGTGTATCGTCGTTCTCGCCACTCATTGGCCAACAATTCGCTATATTGATGCAAACTATGAATGGCCGACATCACCCAAGCCGTAATCCGGTCAACCGAGCTTAGGTTGATATTGTGCTGGCGGAGCAAGGTATCAAATCCATGCGATTCGTTGGTATGGCGGGCCGTATCTTCGCGCATAGCGTAATCGACATAAAACTGCCATGTTCCCTCTGGAAAGGCATCTTCTGGGTCTTTACCTGCAATTTTGAGCAAATTCTGATACCCCCAAATCACCGCCGCAGGCCCAGCAAATATGGTTCCATACACCGTTTTATCGAGCGCTTGTTGCACCCCCTTAAATAGGAGATTTATGTCTCGTTTGACCGTTTTGGCTGGTGGGGCACGATCAGGCAAACGGGCTAACCCGTTCAGCACTACGCCGGGCACATTTCCAGCCGGAATGACGCGGGCCACCTCCTCGACCACTGCTTCAACTTCCGGCAGGGTCAGTTGCGATAGACCCATAATCGACTGGGCGATGCTTTGTAGATTACCCACCGTTTTCATTGAGGCTTGGTTAAATTGTTCCTGTGCAACTTCTAGATTCTCCATCTTGATAGGTGGAATTGTGGGTGTTTTATTGTCCATGAATGTATCCTTGCTGATAGATGTTTAGCTACGTTTACATATTACTGCACAGGTCGAAAATATGCCAATATGTGGAGGAACGATTTCGGAGGTACAATTATCGTAGGTGACGCTTGTAGCGTCACGTAAAAATCTTTTTCTGAAGTTACCCATCATTAAATAGTACAATCCGATTACGCCCTTGTTCTTTGGCTTGGTATAGAGCTTGGTCAGCACGGTCAATTAGCTCAATTGCCGAGGGGAAGTTCTCTTGAGGAATGGTACTGGCAATACCCATGCTACAGGTCACATAAGGGTTAACGGTTGAGCGGACATGGGGTATTTGCAGTTGAGATAGCTCTGTTTGTATCCGTTGAGCTAGTTGACTCGCCTCCTGTCCATTGGTACGGGGCAAAACCAGAGCAAACTCTTCCCCACCATATCGAGCTACTAAATCGGTGGGGTGACGGATGACTTCTTGCAAACGTTGAGCCACCCGCTTGAGGCAATCATCACCAGTGAGATGCCCATAAGAATCGTTATATGCCTTAAAATAATCTAAATCGAGCAGTATCAGAGAGAGGTCTCCCTGCTCGTGACTAATTCGTTGCCACGTTTGGCTTAGATAGGTGTCAAAATGTCGCCGATTGGCAAGCTGGGTTAAGCCATCAATATGAGCCAACCGCGCTAACTCTTTATTAAGCCTTTGAAGTTCTTGGTTACGTGCCATTAGCTCTTTTTGTAGCCGATGAATCGTTAAATGGGTTTTTACTCGGGCTAACAGTTCGGCCACCTCAATAGGTTTGGTGATGTAATCGACTCCGCCCATCTTAAACCCCTTTAGTTTATCAGTCACATTGCTCAATGCGGTCATGAAAATTATGGGAATATCCTTGACCTCGTCATCAGCTTTAAGCTGACGACAGGTCTCAAAGCCGCTGATATCAGGCATCATAATGTCTAACAAAATTAAATCTGGCTTGACAAATTTGGCTCGACGGATGCCCATTGTACCATTTAGAGCCGTGACTATTTCAAAACCATACGCGTTTAAGGTATCCAAGACGAGTTTGATATTCGCAATATTGTCATCAATAATTAAAATAATATCTTTTGTTGTCATATTTACGTCTCAGGCTATAAACATAAGTTGCAAACAGAGTTCGCTTGAGCAATTTGCTATCCGACAAAGTAGTTTAGGAAAAGCTAAGGAATCGGAATTAAATAAGTTGCGCGTTTGCGTCGGAGATTATGGTAGGGGCTAGGCAGGGCGGTCTGATTTTGGAACGTACATCCATGTTCTCTCCGCCCCTGCCTCGCCCGTTATTCCGTAGATTCAGGGCGAGGCAAGGCGGATTGGAGTTCTGATTTCAAACCAACGCTACACCGCCTTGCCTAGCCCCTACGATTGCCAAACGCGCAACTTATTTAGGACTCATTCCTAAAACAGTTTCACAGAGATGCACAGAGGGGCACAGAGGAAAAAATAAAACGCTTTTCTCTGTGAATCTCCGTGTTCCTCTGTGAAACTCTGTGCTAATTAGTTTTCTGTCGGGTACTGAGGTCCTGTACTTAGAATCCCGATTCCTAAGGCGGTAATCCATGTTCCATAAATTGTTCTAACAGTTCTAAAATCAGCTCATCTTCAAAATTATGAGCATAGTCATACACTTTTTTGGCAAAGGAGGCGTAGCCAGCATCGACTTCTTCTAACTGTCTCGTTTTCTCCTCTACTCGTTCCATGTTGCCATACATTGTCAACTCATACAACTGTTCCAATTCTGACTGAGGAGGGGGGGTAATCTCTGTTTCCATAACAGGTTGGGTCATGGGTAAGGCTGAAACCATTTCGTCACAAACCCAATTTAATGCCATATATTTTTCAATTAGGTTGAATAGTTCGTCTGTTTTGATGGGTTTAGATAAAAAGGCATCAAAACCCATAATATGACTTTTTTCTTTGTCTAGGTCACTAGTCGAGATGGCGATAATCGGAGTATCCTTAATGGTTGGCATGGCTCGAATCTCCTTCACCGCCTCAAAGCCAGTTTTGATAGGCATCACCAAATCCATCAAAATCAGGTCGGGTTGAATTGCTTGGGCTTGTTCTACCCCTTCCTGTCCATTGGTGACTACTGTAACGTCAAAACCAATTGGTTCTAACAACTTTTGCAACGCCAATCGGTTTTCGGCTCGATCATCCACCACCAAAACATGGCGACGTTGGCCTTGATAGCCTACTATTCGGCGCTGTTTTCTTCTTTTTTCCTCTAAACTTGTAGTTTTATCTAATTTGGGGACAGTTATATCAAACCCAAAGTTTGATCCTTGCCCCACCTCACTTTCTACTTGAAGCTCACCACCCATCAAGCTGACCAGTTGGTGGGTAATTGACAAGCCTAATCCAGTCCCTTTTTGTTTGTACTCATCATCACCTACCTGTTCAAATGGCGTGAAGATTTTAGTCAGTTGGTCAGTTGTTATACCAATGCCAGTGTCGATAATTTCAAAGCGAAGGTGCGAACGTGCGTCGTCATCATGTGCCATTCGCATATTCACTACTCGCAATGTAACCTTGCCTTCCTTGGTGAATTTGATTGCATTACTCAACAGATTGAGTAGAATTTGCCTGAGCCGTTTTTCATCAGCCTCAACAATCATCGGTAAATCATGGGGCGCGTCATAAATAAATTTTATTTTTTTCTGTTGAGCCGCCATCCGTATGATGCTGACTACGCCGTCTAACAAATTGGGTAGGTTGAGAGGCTCCGGATAAATATCCAATTTACCCGCCTCGATTTTGGCAATATCTAACACATCATTGATGAGAGTCAGCAGATGCTGACCGCTATCATGGATGATATTCAATCCATCTAGTTGAAGAGTGGTTAAATTTGACTCTTGTTTGAGGATTTGAGCATAACCGAGAATTCCATTCAGGGGGGTTCGCAATTCATGGGTTATGTTGGAAAGGAAACTGCTTTTGGCTTGGTTGGCGGCTTCGGCGGCTTCTTTAGCTTGTTTCATGGCTTCCTCTGCCCGTTTGCGCTCGGTGATGTCGATAGAATGTTCTATTATCTGAACAACGTCACCCTCATCATTAAAGATGGGATGGCCATGCACTTCAATTTGGATGTGATTGCCATCCTTATCACGATGAAGATGCTCGACAGTAATCCATTTTTTTGTTTCGCAGACCATAGTCAACGGACAGGGATGCTCCAAACTATCGCAAGGGGTATCTCTACCATGCGTTATAGCATAGCAGGTATTCATGGGGGTGATGCCTAGCTCTCGGGCGGCAGAATTGGCGATTTCAATTGTATAATCTTCCACATTGATGACATAAAAGGGGGTGCCCAGTGATTCGATAACGGTGTGGAAAAATTGGTTTTGCTGTTTGATGATCTGTTCGGCTTGTTTGCGTTCCGCAATCTCAGTCTCTAATTGACGGTTCTTTTTCTCAAGTTGTTTTTGCAAATTATGGATGGTCAAATGTTTGTTAACTCGCGCCATCACCTCCTTAGGTTGAAATGGTTTTGTAATGTAATCAACTGCACCGATTTCAAACCCTTTAACTTTATCAATCGTCTCAGTTTTGGCGGTTACAAAAATAACGGGCGTATCTTTTGTAGTCTCTTTCTTTTTCAAACGACGACAAGTTTCAAACCCATCAATACCGTTCATGTTTATATCCAACAGAATAAGATCAGGCTTGATACGGTCAACTAATTTGAGGCACGCTGTCCCATTTATCGCCACCAGTATTTTAAAATTGGCCTCGAACAAATAATTACGCAGTACGTCTAAATTGTTTGGCTCATCATCAACAATTAAAATTGTGGTCATTTTGTCATTTCTCCTTCAATAAATTCAATCAATTCATCTATTTTATACTTTTTGAGGAAGGTCTGTATTTTGGTAACAAAGGGTTTTAATGCCACGCCCGCTTCTCCTAAAATAGTTATTTGTTCTTCAATTTCAGCAATATCACCCATTAGAGATGCCTCATACAGTTTCTCTAATTCAGTCTCTGGAGGGAATATTATATGAGTGTTTTCGTCCTCGCTGATTTTCTCCTCATATATCCAGGTTAGATTAAGATGATGTTGCAATTGTTCAAGAAGCATTTTAACTGGTATCGGTTTAGGCAAAAAAGCATCACTACCAGCAGTTAAACTCCTTTTGTTGTCTTCCCCATACACGCTGGCGGAAGCAGAGATGATAATCGTGTCTTTCAATATTGGGGATTGGCGCAATTGACGAATAAGTTCAAAACCATCCATTTTTGGCATAACTAAATCGGTAATAATCACATCTGGTTGCCATTTTGTGGCTGTTTCTAATGCTTCATACCCATCGTTAGCTTGTTTAATTATAAAGCCCAACGGTGAAAGTAATTCAATCAATATGGCTCGATTTTCTAAATTATCATCCACAACTAATATCTTGGGCGATTCGCCTTTTATGCCAATAACCAGTTGTTGGCCGGTAAAGTTGTGGTCCGAAAGTCTGTAGTTCGCGAGTTTGTGGCTATGGGCGACAACTGGTAAAGGTAATTCAAACCAAAATTGAGTACCGACCTTGAGTTGACTGCTGACATGTAACTGTCCACCCATCAATTCGACTAAACGTTGGCTGATGACTAATCCTAAACCTGTTCCCTTTGTTTGATATTTCTGCTTATCAATTTGTTCAAAGGGTTCAAAAATAACCTCAAGATATTCAGGAGAGATGCCGATGCCCGTGTCTTGAATTGAAAATTGAAACCAGTCCTGAGCAGTATCTAAGGAATTGGAGATTGGAGATTTTTTACTTTTCACTTGTAATGTGACACTGCCTTTATCCGTGAATTTGACTGCATTGCCCAATAAATTCAGTAATATCTGCCGCAACCGTCGTTCATCACCATGCACCTTGTATGGTAAATTATCCGCAAACTCTAAATAAAAGTTAATACCTTTGTCTTCAGCCCGAAGTTTGATGATTTCGCTGATACTAATCAGCAATGCGGGAAAACTAAAATCTATCTCGTACAATTCTATTTTGTCTGCTTCAATTTTAGTAATATCAAGCACATCATTAATAAGGACTAACAGATGATCGCCGCATTGCTCAATAACATTCAAGCCATGTTGTTGTTGAGAGGTGAGAGACGCGTCGTGCTGTAAGATTCGAGCAAAGCCTAAAATCCCGTTGAGCGGGGTTCGCAATTCATGGCTCATGTTTGCTAGAAATGTACTTTTGGCGTGGTTGGCAAATTCAGCCGCATGTTGTGCTTCCAAGGCCGTTTCTTTGGCTTTTTGTAGCTCTGTTTCTGTTTGTTTCTGTTTGGTCATATCTGTTGCGGTTTCCATCCGTACAAACCGTCCATCCGGCCATTGAATCGCTTGATCTCGACACATATACCATTTACCATCAATTGTGTTTTGAAATTCCCAAACACAAGTACCCGTCGGTTTTCCTTCTTGATCCAATAGTCTATTATTAGTACAGAAAGAACAAGGGCCAGTTTGTCCAGATTGTAATACCTGCCAACAGGTTTTTCCAATAGCATCACTTCCCCAAGTCTCCAGCATGCGTTGATTCATAAACAACAACTCATGAGTCTCAAAATCGCTCACATAAACGAAAGCATCTAAACTATTTGTAACTGCGGTAAACCGATTATATGATTCCTGTAGCGATTTTTCAACTTGTTTCAGTGCTGTGAGGTCTTGAAGTGTGGTAATAATATAATCAATTGATCCATTATTATGATAACGTCCCGTAACAGATAAGAAGATATAAACAATCGAACCATTTTTATGGATAAATCGTTTATCCATCGTATAACCTTTTATATCACCCGTCAATACCCGTTCAAATTGATCAATATCGGGAGCTAAATCATCGGGATAAGTTAGCTCCGGCCAAGATAATTTTTTCAATTCTTCCTGTGAGTAACCTAACATATCACACACTTGGTTATTGGCATAAATCCAGCCCTTTTCCAATGAAGTAATCGCAAAACCCATCAAAGCCGATTCAAAATAACCCCTAAACCGTTCTTCACTCTTTTGTAGCTCTTCAAGGTAAATGAAGGCTCCTAAACTCTCACCAATGCGCTGTCCGAAATCATGGAAAAGATTGAGTTCGTTTTCTGTCCATACTCTAGCATAAGAACATTGATGTATTCCAAACATCCACGGTTTACCGAGTTTTGGATAGATGGCTAAAGATATCTGAGATTTAACTGAAAACTCTTTGGCAACCGTTGGATGTATTTTGTGTTCATACGCCTGTCCGAAGGTAATCGGATCCGTTGCAGACAAAGTGAGGCTCATAATCTTAGATAGGATTGGATCTATCGGAATATCTATATCTAAGACGCTAGCCCCGGGGTATTCTGGCGTTGTAACCTCTATTGGTACTCGCCAACTTGGTACAGTCGGATCACATGGATATAGGAGCCAAGCGCGGTCACAGTTGAATACCGACAATGTCACCTGCATAGCATTATTCATCGTTTGGGCCTTATGTGTTTCATTGAGGGCTTTTCCTAAAGTAGCCAAACTATCCAGATGGTAAATATGCTCTTGCAGTTGGGTATTTTTGGCCTCAAGTTGCTTCTGCAAATTGATGATAGTCAAATGTTTGTTGATCCGCGCAATCACCTCCGTCGGTTGGAATGGTTTGGTAATGTAATCAACTGCACCAATTTCAAGCCCTTTAACTTTATCAACTAAGTCAGTTCTGCCAGTTATAAAAATAATGGGCGTATCTTTTGTAACGTTATTCTCTTTCAAACGACGACAAGTCTCAAAACCATCTATTCCGGGCATGTTCACATCTAACAGGATTAGATCAGGTTTGATATAATTTACCTGTTTGAGAGCCACGTTTCCATTCTCAGCCACTAACACCTTAAAATTAACACGGCGCAAATAATTATGCAGTATCTCTAAGTTGATTGGTTCATCATCTACAATTAAGATTTTATTGGTCATCAGTTATTGCTCCTGAATTCTGAATTATATTCGTTATCTCTTCTTCAAGCCAATTACTCAATTTACCCATTTGATAGTTTTTGAGGAAGACTTGTATTTTGGTGACAAAGGGTTTTAAGGTTACATCCGACTTAGCTAAAATAGCTACCTGTTCTTCAAGCTCATTAATATCACCCATTAGAGATAACTCATAGAGTTGCTCTAATTCGGTAATTGGAGGAAAAATCATTGGTTGAGAAATACCGTTTTCTGTGGTAGTTTCCTCTTCATTTTTCTTGTCTTCATGTATCCATGTTAGATTAAGTAATTGTTGTAATTTCTCAAGAAGCGTTTTGATTTGTATCGGTTTGGGTAAAAAAGCGTTACTGCCAACGTTTAAGCTTTTCTCTTTGTCTTCCTCATACACGCTGGCAGAAGTGGTAATGATAATTTTTTCGTTCAACACTGGAGATTGGCGTAAGCAGCGAATCAGTTCAAAGCCGTTCATTTGGGGCATGATTAAGTCAGTAATAATCACATCTGGTTGCCATTTCATGGCTGTTTCTAATCCTTCATGCCCATTGTTGGCCTGTTTAATTATAAAGCCCAGTGGCGAAAGTAAATCAACCAGTACGGCTCGATTATCCGAATCATCATCCACAACCAATATTTTGGGTGGCTCTTCCTCGATTCCTATAATCAATTGCCGAGTAACTTGAGTGATACCAGAATGATCGTTTACGACTGGCAAAGCTAATTCAAACCAAAACTGCGTCCCAACATTGAGTTGGCTACTGACGTACAACTGTCCGCCCATCAGTTCGACTAAATTCTTGCTAACGGCTAATCCTAACCCCGTTCCCTTCGCTTGGCGTTTTTGCTCGCCAACTTGTTCAAATGGGTCAAAGATAGTATCAAGATTTTCGGGAGAAATACCAACACCAGTATCCTGAATTGAAAATTGAAACCTCTTTAGAGCAGTATCGGAGGGTTTGGAGATTTGAGATTGTTTTTCCTGTTCTTCACTATTCACCATTAATTTTTCACTTTTTACTTGCAATGTGACACTACCCTTATCGGTGAACTTGACTGCATTACCCAATAAATTCAGCAATACTTGCCGCAACCGTCGTTCATCACCATGCACCATGTGTGGCAGATTATCCGCAAACTCTAAGAAAAAACTAATATCTTTGTGTTCAGCCCGAATTTTGATGATTTCGCTAACACCATTCAATAACGAGGGTAAGTTAAAATCTGTCACATATAGTTCTATTTTACCCGATTCGATTTTAGCCAAATCAAGCACATCGTTAATCAAGGCTAACAGATGATAGCCACTTTGCTCAACCACATCCAAGCTATGTTGGTGTTGGGATGGGGTTATTGGGTCACGCTTGAGGATTTGAGCATAGCCTAAAATCCCATTGAGAGGAGTACGTAGTTCATGGCTCATGTTGGCGAGAAACGTGCTTTTGGCTTGGTTGGCTGAGTCTGCTTTCTCTTTGGCTTTCTTTAATTCTTCCTGCGCTCGCTTGTGCTCGGTGATGTCATGTATCATTCCGATCAACTCCGTTATATTCCCTTCCCTGTCAAATATCAGTTGATTCGTGCCTTCCACAAACTTTAATTCTTTATTTGCGGTCAGAATTCGGTATTCAAAAGGCATCCCTCTCTTTTCTGAGAGCATCGTTTGGATTTTATCAGTCACGGAATCACAGTCATCAGGATGAATGAACTGAATAACAGCCTCAATGGTGGAATCAAAATCTTCTGGCTCAATTCCATGTAGCAGGCACAAATTTTCCGACCAGATAACTCGGTTTGTTTTTAACTCCCATTTCCAACTGCCTGCTTTTGCTGTTTTTTCAGCGATAAGTAGTATTTTGTTGGTCTGTTTTAGGGCATCCTTCACTCGCGTTAGCTCAGTGACATCAAGCAACGAAAAAACGAGCGTTTGTACGTTGCCAGATTCGTCCTTTATCGGGATGAGACTCCAGTTCCACCAAGTCGTTCCGCGTTCGGGTTGATCCGGGTGTTCAAACGGTTTGGCCGAAATGTACAAAGGTTTTCCTGTTTTGACCACGCTTTCAAAGAGGGCCTGATTCTCCTCATGGGGATAGAGGTCAAAGTGGTTCTTGTCGATAAAATCCTCGCGCTGCCTGCATCCAGCATTCGCATACGCCTGATTGACAGCAACAAAGTTAAATTCCCGGTCCATATATGCCAGCAGGACATCGGTAGTGGACAGGATCGCGTTCTGAATTTTGTTTGATTCCTGTTGCGTCGCCTCCGCCCGCTTGCGCTCGGTAATATCCTCGAAAGTTGTATAGACCTGATAAGGTGTATTTTCGTTTGGTTTGAATTGAGGAATTGCATTCACGTTTATCCAGCGGTAATCTTCTTCGAGTGGATGAAATACGCCCATGATCACGTCTTTCACCTGCTCTCCTGTTTGTAGTGAAACCGTCGCCGGGTGAGTTTCCCCCGGAAAATCGGATCCGTCTTCGTGAATCGTTTTCCAACGCGAATCAATTGATGTTCGACCCCGCATCTGGTCGAGCGTCAACCCCAGAAGCTGTTCAGCCGCAGGATTGGCAGAGATGATGACTCCATTCACATTCTGGTACACGACTCCCTGCACCATTGATTCGAATAATAGGCGATGCTTTTCCTCGCTTTTCGTAAGATCACGGAAAAAGAGTAAGTTACTCAGAGCATCCACAATTCTCTGAGAGATTTCCTTGAACAATCTCTGCTCTGATTTTGTCCAGATGCGTGTATGTGAACATTGGTGCAGGCCAAAGTCCCATGGCTTTCCTACCTTTGGGTGAATGGCAATAGACATTATTGCACGAATCGCGTACTTATCTTCCGGATCCCATTCAGGCTCTTTTGGTTTCAATTCAGCAACAAGAGGTTCTTTTGTTGCCAGCAGATTCCGAAGATCTTCTGCAACATCAGGAGTCATGGCATATTCTTTACCTGATACAGCTGCCCCCGGATATTCCGGTTTGGTTTTTTCCATTGGAATCCACCATGCCGGTGCTTCGGGGTCGCAAGGATAAAGCAACCAAGCGCGGTCACAATCGAAGATCGCCAAGACCGCATCCAGAGTATCGTCCATCATTTTTTCAATATCTGTCGTCTGGGCAATGACTCGGTTGATTTTCTCTAGGTTTTCAAGAAAGAGTATATATTCCTGTCGTTCTTTCTCCACCTGTTTGCGCTCAATGATTTCTTGTTCAAGTTCACTGGTACGCTCTGCAACCTTTTCTTTTAAATTATTGTATAGCAAGGAGTTTTCAACAGAAATGGCAATTTGCGAGGACAAGAGATTTAACACTTTCAACCTTGTCGGCGTAAATGCCCCCGTCGTCAAATTATTTTCTAAATACAATATACCCGTCAATTGCCCTTGGTTGAGGAGAGGCATACATAACACCGATTTGGGGTTATGTTTAATAATATAGGAGTCGTGGGTAAAATTGCCATCTCGGGTTGCATCGTGTAAAACGATATTTTCTTGGGTACGAGCCACATAATAAACAATGTTCACCGATATCCACTCACTTTCTTCGAGCGGTAATGATTGTAAGATGGTGGTATCCGAACTGTTAACATGTCCTTCGGCTTGAATAAACCAACCACCTTGTTTAGGCAAAAGCAAAAATCCCCTCTCCGCCCCAGCATTTTCAATCACAATTTGCATCATTTTTTCAAGCAATCGGCTCAAAACTATTTCACCCGATAGGATTTGGGTCGCCTTCATGATACTGCCCAAATCGAGCCATTCTGAACCTCTTTTGTTTGAAGTTGAAATCACTTGCGTTGTTGAGATAGTGATATCTGATGGAATAGTGCGGGCAATTTTTGGGCCCAAAAGTTGCGGATATTTTTCCTCTAAATCCTCAACCTTTGCCAACGCGCCCCATTGCTGATAGGCGTAGTGGGCATCACGTAAGTACATGTGAGAAATTTTGAGATTGCCTCTTGTCCAATAAAATTGACCAGTCAGTTCATAGGCTAAGGCTTCCTCATGAAGATATTCATTTTCTTTCGCGCCAGTAATTGCTTTTTCATAAAGATCCATCGCCAGCAAATCATCTCCTAAAATACGTGCTTTTTCTGCTTCAATCAGGTCATATTTGTGCTGAAAATTCATGGGGGCATGAAATGCCCATTTCTTCATTACTTGCTGATTAGCATCAACTAGGTTGAGATATTCTACCTGTTTGTCAGTTTCAAGCGTACTATTCATGGCAAGAATAGTCAGAGAATAATAAAAATTATGCTCTGCAACCGTGAGTAATCCAGTCGCTCCTTTTGCGTATTGTTCTGCCAAAAGCGCGCTTTCAAATGCTTTATCAAATTCTTTAAACAGATAAAAAAGTATTGTTTTGGCTAGATAAACGAAAAATAATAGAGTTGCATTTTTAGCCTCAATAAAGAGCGGTAACATTTCGGCTTCGTTAAAGGACTCACCATTCAAATGCACCTTATTCTCAGCTTTACCCTGCAAATTTAGGATGAGTTGTCGGCCTATTTTTGGGTTGTTGATAGCAAATGTTTGCTTGAGTTTCTGCATCAAAGCAATATATTGCCCCATTTTTTTTGCAGTTTCCGCTAAGGGATCTCCGATAAAAAGGATATGAAGGCAATAATTGTTGGCAGAATAACCGGCAAATTCTATATCTCCGCTTTCCAGTCCACTTTTAATGGCCTCTTGCAACGGTTCTAGGGTGGTGCGAACATGCTCTTTCCACTGTCTGATGTGGCTATTAAATACCAGTAATACTCTACAATTTAATTCTCTGGCAGTAAATTTATTCAGCACCTTTAAGGCTAGTTGACCGTAACGATATCCAGATTCGATGTCAGATTGAGGGCCACACAAAAACAAGCCACAAGCGGCATATCCGTATGCGGAATGTGAAGAATTTCCGTATTTGATGCACAAATTAATCAGCGTAAATATCAATTTTGGTAATAACGCGGGGTTAACAAAGAAAGAGGCTGGGATAATCTTCATAAAAATTCGCATTGCGGCTAGTTGGCGAGGATTGGTCATCTCTGGCAGTTTGATTAGTTCTTCAATTATTATAGGTTTAGAAAGGTCTGAAGAAAGCTCTATTCCAAGTTTATCTAAAACTCGTAGTCCAATCTGGAGAGCTAACGGCATCTGGAGTTGGGCGATACACATCAAAATTTTTAACTCATAGACAGATACTTTGTCAAGTAAATTGGTTGCTTGTTGCAAGACAATATCAGCATGAACAGTGGCTATATCAAAGCAGGTATTTAAGTATTCGGCTTCCACCACCTCGACATGGAGTTTTAAGGCCAAGTCATACTGATATTGCCAGCTATTCGTGCTAAGTAACTTTATGCCAGTATTTAAGTATTTCATCGCTGGTTCATAAGCAGTCGCCAATTTAGCTTTTTGACCAGCAAGAAGATTTAACCGAGCTAAATTTTCTCGTTCCAGTGGATCACTAATTAAATCAATACTAGAATTTAGGTGGTTGACAATCTCAAATATCTTTTCTTCCAAGAGATCGACGCTGGTTTTATTCAATAGTAAACGACCTATTTGTAAATGGACAGCATGTTTCTGTTTATCGTCAATTAGGGCATAAGCTGCTTGTTGAACGCGGTCATGTAAAAATTGTAAGTTGTGAATGATTAGTGGTGAATATCGAATGTCACTGCCGATCATTTCTGGTTCAGATTTGGACAAGATTAGTTCTTCAGTCAAAATCGGCTGTAAATCTTGAAACGTATCAGCGGCTGATTTTTCATAAATAACCGCCAAGGTATCCAAGTCAAAACGAGGAAAAGCATCGCCTATTATTCGAATCAATGGTGCAGGGAGTCGTGTACCAGAATGTGAATGGAGTCATCATCTCTGCCAATCCTGCGGCTGAACAGCTTCTGGGGTTGACGCTCGAC
>JAUCGB010000132.1 GCA_030377895.1 Anaerolineales bacterium HSG24 | reverse complement strand
TGAGTAGTGACTGAATATCTCTTGACCCCAAGCCTCTACCAACGCCTCATCTAACACGATTGGATGATCACCTAAGTTCAACTCATTCAACTGCTCTATTCCACCCAATATTCCCACTAAAAACTCTATCAGCTTCGATTGGGGTTTTCCGTTTTCGCCTTGTTTCTGATTCAGCGATACTTCTTCCAGCTTTTCTATCAAACCCAACGATTGGGCAAATAAGCCCAACACTACCAACCATGCATGGTCAGTTATTTCATCCAAATCCTGACCGGTTAGCAACTCCTCCAAATCTTGATCGGATAGTAACTCTTCCAACTGCTTATCAACTTCATCACTTTCTGATGAACTCCTGTTTGTATAGCTTGTCCAATCTATTTTGATTTCGTCGGGTTTTGTCTCAAAATTCAATATTCTGGCTATTGTTGAATCATCTATCTTTTGTTTCACTTCTTGTCCTTCTTGTCTTAATAATACATCTTTGGGGGGAATTCGCATGGCCATTGTAACACCTTCCTATTTTATATTTTGATAATTTATACTTCATGACCATTATACCCCATTTCTGATATTTAGATACTCACTCTTTTCCTTTTTCAACCCATTTCAAACTTCTTACCTGTCATTGCACAATTGTTAGGCTAGAGATTGTGGGAGAAGCAACCAAGCGGCTACCGCAAGAGGTGCGAACGGCATATCCGGCAGTCCCCTGGCGCAATATGGCCGGGATGCGCGACCGGATTATTCACGGCTACGATAATGTAAACCTTCGCATTATGTGGGATGTGGTCAAATAGGAAATTCCCAAAATAAAACCCCGCCTCCAACAAATTTTGCAAGATTACGAAGGGCAATAGCGCCACTCGCCCACAGCAACAACACCGCGCGCGCCATCTGCATTGTTGCCGGTGTTAATTCGATTGGCTTCACTGATGATTTCAAGCGTTATAACCAAGATAACAAAGATAAAAGAACAAAAAATCCAGTGGCTACCCATTCTATTAATTGCCTGGAACATTTTTGATGCTGGGCTTCATGTGGCAATTGAGTTTGTTGAACCAGCCTCACATAATTAATGGTGTGAGGCTTTTCTATGTCTTGTAAAGTGTGTATAATGATGTTGTGGCCTGCATCCATGCATGGCCTGAGCCAGAGAACAAAGCGTATTTGGGTAGATTGCCCATGTTCCAAACGAGCATGGTAGCCCCGCCCCAACACTTGGTCGTTAGCTTAATCTTGGTTAAGACAAGGCATTTTGTTACTGCATAGTTGGCTCTGGCATGTAGCTCAGGTTGGCGGGATTCTCTCGGTCAAGCAGTGTGGCTCAGGAATCAAAGCTGTGGGTTGTCCAGTCGAACGCTCAGGCGACGTAGCCGGAGCTTGTCGAAAGCGATGGTGAAACGCGCAACTTATTTAATTCCGATTTCTAACATTAAGTTTGAACACAAGAGGGCTTATGAAAATTACTGAACTAATAAACATTGATGAATTACAAGAGTTATGCGAGGACTTCACTACCGTTACGGGAGCGGTAACGGCTTTGTTAGACCTAGAAGGGAATGTCCTTATTGCTACCGGTTGGCAGGACATCTGTACCCAGTTCCATCGAGTTCACTCTGAAACGGAAGCGCGTTGCCTAGAAAGCGATACGATTCTGGCCTCTCAATTAAAGAGGGGAGAGCGATATAATGTATATAAATGTAAGAATGGTTTGGTTGATGTGGCTGTACCAATTATGATCGGTGACGAACATGTAGCCAATTTTTTTACCGGCCAATTTTTTTTTGAGCCGCCGGATAGAAAATATTTTATCCGTCAGGCGGAAGAATTTGGGTTTGATCAGCCAGCCTATCTTGCAGCATTGGAACGAGTACCAATTTTTTCGGAGGAGCGGATTAAAGCTATAATGAGTTTCTTCTCTCGTTTGGCTCATCTTATTGGCAAAATGGGATTGGCTCAGAAAGAGCAAATGAAGAAGAGTAAGGAATTAGAAATAGCTACACAAGAGATCATTGCCGCTCAACAGCAAGTTATTCAAGAACTTTCGATACCTGTCATTCCAGTTATGGATCAAATCATTGTCTTGCCCCTCATTGGCAATATTGATAGTGAGCGTGCCAGAGAGATTATGCGTTCAGTGCTGGACGGCATCAGCCAGCATCGCGCCAAAGTGGTTATCTTGGATGTGACTGGTGTAGCCGTTATGGATACTGAAGTGGTTGATCATTTGAACAAAACTATTCAGGCGGCCCGGCTCAAGGGCGCGCGTACGATTATCACCGGTATTTCTGATGCTGTGGCCGAGGCAGTCGTTGATTTGGGAATTGATTGGGATAGCGTCACTACCTTGGGCGACTTGCAAACTGGGTTAATGACAGCACTGCGTAGTTTGGGGATACAACTCAAGCATAAATAGGTAGTGGTGCAGAAGTAGTGATACGGATCCGTTAGTTACCTGCAAGTTTAGAACTTGCGGGTAGTTATCATTACATGTGCAGGACTACCGAAGAAAGAACTAGAAAATGCCTAAAAATGGAGTAGAACAAAAGCCTTCCGAAACGGCCATGTTTGCCGCGATTCGGAGAGCGATAGCAAATAAAGAGTATAAAAGCGAGAAATTCGGGCCAGACTATATGGCAGAATTCTTTCTGCCTGCCCATTTCAAATTCTTTCTGAGATTTAAGAAGATAAGAGCAATTACCAACAACAAATTGAATAGCTTCTTGCCAGGATTGAACGAATATATGATTGCAAGAACAGCCTATTTTGATAGTCTCTTTGTGAATGCTCTAAACAGCAAAACTGCTCAAATTGTGCTACTTGGTGCAGGATACGATTCAAGAGCGTATCGTTTTGCGAAGTCAAATCTTGGTACAACTGTTTTTGAACTAGATATTGCTCCAACCCAAGATAAAAAAATGGAATGTCTAAGAAAAGCACGGATCAGTATCCCAAAACATGTCACATTCGTTCCTATAGATTTCAATAAAGAACCACTAAAGGATGCGCTAGAAAAAGCAGGATACAAAAGTCATCAAAAAACACTATTTATATGGGAAGGGGTCAGTTATTATCTTGATGCGAAATCAGTTGATTCCACCTTGGAATTCGTTAGTCACGCTTCCCATCATGAAAGTGCTATCGCATTTGACTACACAATATCAATTTCAGAAGAAAACATAGATGAATACTACGGTGTCAAAGATTTTGCTAAAACGATGGCGGAGCGTCATGAAAATGAGGAACTCATGTTTTCCATTGATGAGGGTGAAACAGAATTATTCTTAGAACAAAGAGGGCTGAGAATGATTAATCACTTGGATAATCAAGAGATCGAAGGAACGTTTTTACTAGATGAAAATGGATCACTGATAGGTCAAATAACCGGACACTTTCGTTTTGTAATGGCTACACCAGAAGAAACACCAAAAAAATGAGGAAATTAATTCTACATCAACCTGTGGTAGCCTGCATAGGTAGTGGTCAGCTACCCAGTTACCTACCCGCAAGTTTGGAACTTGCGGGTAGGTGATCACTACATGTGCAGGACTACCTGAATTTGTAGGTAAGATCGCCGAATTTCGTCTGTGAATTGTTCGGCTAAGGAAAATTATAATGAATCATCAAAATTTAATCAGATTTCGAGCTGCCACACCCGACTTCGATGAAGGTGTAGTCTTTGCTCGCTATGCCGACGAGGTCACCGAGGGCTTCCTCCGTTTCATGCTCGGCCGCAACGTCATCACCATTCTTGCCACGGCCTACATGCACCCCAACCACGACTACTCATACCAAAACGTTATATTTGCCGAGCGCGACCATGTCATCGTCGGCATGGCCTCAGGGTACACCGCCAAGCAACGCCACCATTTTTCCGACCAGCCACTGAAGCAAGCTGCGGGATACGCTGCCTTACAAATGAAAGCCGTGAAACTCCTCTGTGCGCCACTCATACGTATTCTCGACACCATCGGTGAGGACGATTTCTACCTCCTGTCGATTGCTGTGGATAAAGAACTTCGCGGCGAAGGTGTCGGTTCCATGTTGATGGATGCAGTCGAAGACCGCGCTCGCGCGAGTGGAGCCACTCGACTCTCCCTCGATGTTTCAGCCAAGAATGAGGGCGCTCGGAGACTCTACGAACATCGTGGGATGACCGTTGAATCGCAGTGGCCAAAGCGCTTGGTCATACCAGGCTTCAAACTCTTTCGGATGACGAAAACACTCTGACTCCTCGATGGATAGCGTTCTGATGATTTGGAACGTCTTGACCTTGAGCAAGCTATCTTGGAATATCGAATTGAGAAAAATTGCTTTGACTTAGTCCGGTTGTTTCTGCAAATAAACATCATGGTCAGGTATTGTACTAGATTAAATGCGCGAAATCGGCGAAGTTTCGGGTGTGGTATTCAACCAATGAATTTGGTCATGTGACTATATGGCTTCGTATATTTGACGAACCCTAAAAAGTGAAAGACTATGTATGAACTTCACCAAAACGAACAATACTTCTTCAATCAATCAACACTTGAACATCTCGCAGATTTTGTTCAATATTTTTCTCGACCTTGTTGTCTGTGCGTGCCTTTATTGGGAAAAACATTAGCTGAACGGGGAGTTACAGTCAGAATTTTGGATGTTGATGAACGATTTGCATCCGTACCTGGATTTCAAAGTTATGATATTCATCACCCTGTTTGGATTGAGGAAGAATTTGATTTAATTATTTGTGATCCACCCTTTTACAATGTTTCATTGTCCCAGTTATTTACAGCCATTCGGAAATTAGCTCATTTCAATTATCATCAATCGCTGATAGTATCGTACTTGAAGCGGAGATCCGCCAATGTATTAGGGACATTTAGCCCATTTAACCTTGTCGAGACGGGATATTATCCAGGTTATCAAACTGTACAAGATGTTGAGAGAAACAAAATCGAGTTTTTCAGTAATCTTGACCAGCAGTATATTGAACATCTACTGACCCGCTGAAGATTCCATAATCTACTCATCCGATGACTATTTTAGTCATCGGATGAGTTCTGCGGAATTTTCAGCAAATCTAAAGAACCTTCCTCGAAGGATACGTGAGAATTAAAGGGCAATCACGTACCACATTTTTATACTTCACGTATCTAAAGCCCCAACTGCTCCTCAATCACCTCTTGGAACACCTCAAACGGTTGCGCCCCAGAGATATAGATTCCGTTAATCAAGAAGGCAGGCGTACCTCGCACCCCTAGCTTTTGGATCGAGGTTCGGTCTTGGGCGATTAAGTCACTAAATCGCCCGGAGGCTAAACAACTGCTAAAGGCTTCGGTATCTAACTCAAGTTGCTCGGCGAGTTCAATCAGCCTATCATCGGTCAAACTGATAGACATATCGGTAAACAACGCATCATGGAACGACCAAAAACTATCCTGTTCGGCAGCACATTCGGTGGCTTCTGAACCTCGCGCCGATTCAGGCCCTAAAATGGCATACTGCTTGTAAATAAAGCGAACTTTCCCTGTATCAACATACTCTTTACGGATACGACTCAACGAGTCGTTGGCGAAACGCCCACAGTATGATCACTTAAAGTCGCTAAATTCGATGATGGTCACGGGCGCATCATCTAGCCCTTGTGAGTGACGAGCCGATGCCAACAAATCTTTCATGATATCAGGTGTGGGAGAGGGTGTAGCCGTCACCACTACAATTTTCTCCTCACCATTCCCCGAAGCATCAGCCACAGCGTCTGGGGTGGCTGTTACCACCACCGTAACCTCTACAATCCGCTCATTGACAGTCGATTCAGCTCGACCATTAATGATTGGGTGTAACGAGTATCCTGCTAATAAACCAACCAAAAAAATTGCGATTAAAGCAACCCCAAAGTTGGTCGTGATTCTACCCCCAGTTGGAGGTGAATCGTTAAAAGAAATTCCCATCTAATTCGATCTCCTTATACATAGTTTTGTAGTATTGGTACATTATCAACCATAATCACAATTCAGTAAAATCTGGCTGATATTTGTGATTGATAATTGATAATTGGCTAATACGAGCGTTTTGAGTTAACATCTAACCCATTTTAATATGAATAGCTTCAATATTTCATCAGATCGTAGGGAAAGCGTTGGAATTGAGTAGGTTTTCGGACAAACACTTTCTCTAAGCCATGTTATTATGAAAAATATTAGCAGAAGTTTATCGTTCTCAACAAGTTTAAATCTGGAACACAGATTTTTTTGTATTATCAGTATTTTTCCATGTTAATCCATGTCTGAAAAATTTGTAATTGTAATTCTATGAATCGACAAACTTTTGATATTAGAATTAAGTCAAGGATTTGAAGAGAGAGGCATACCATACAGTGAATGAACAACCTATACCTGAAAAAAGATTGGCTCAACAAGCTCTGATTGAACGATGGCAAAACGATGACCCCGATGCGTTTGATGAGTTGTATACCCAACATTCATCATCCATCTACCGCTTAGGCTGGGCTATGCTCCAGCAGGCCGAATCGGCAGAGGATGTGGTGCAAGAAACGTTTATTCGAGCGCACCGAGCTAGACACCGTTATGATTATCGTAAAGCCAGTTTTAGTACTTGGCTCTACCAAATTGCTCTTAATTATTGCCGTAGTCATCTACGGCGTAAACGATTGTTAACGATTCCATGGTTAACCGCCAATAACGAAACACCTGATTTTCCTGACCGTCGTCCGGGTCCAGAGATGTACGCCCTACGGGGCGAATATCGTCGCCTGTTGTGGGATGCCGTGCAAAATCTGAGCGTTCCCTTACGGGAAGTCGTAACCTTACATTATTACATGGAGGTTCCGGCGGTTGAAATTGCCAAGATGTTAGGCTGTCCTGAAGGGACAATCTACTCTCGATTGCATAACGCACGGCGAGCACTCGCCAAATCGCTGACGGCAAAAGGGGTCACTGGCACTGAACGACTTGAGCCGTTAAATGCCCATTAAAAAACACGTTACTGAGTTTGCTGAAGCGTATCTTAATAACCAACTTTCGTTGCAAGAACGACAACAGGTTGACGAACATTTGTCAGCCTGTTTAGCTTGTACCCGTTATTTCTTTAGCATGCGGCGAGTACAGCGCGAGGTCGCGCCGGTTATCAAACAAGCTTTAGGGAACCCAACCCCCCCCGCTCGGTTACAACAACAGATTCGGCAAGATTTAGCCCAATACAAACCGAGCTGGTTTCGGGATTTTTTTTTACGTTTTCCGGCGCAAACCTTGAGTCAAGTGGGAACCTTAGCCGTTACGACGTTTTTGGTTATTAGTTTGGCGATGGTGATTCAAAATGTCGGCGATTCTGAACCTGTCATCGTGACCGTAGACCTTACCTCCTCCACTCAGCCCCAAACCCTAGCTCGAATGTCAGGAAACAATGCTGTATTATTGAGAACGGATGATACCTCAGTAATTTTAAATCACAAAAAAAATACCTTCCTCGCAAAGGCGGAGCCAAAACAGATTCTACTTCTACAAGAATCGGTTGCCTTGGCTTATGACGCGGTCATCATTTTGTTTGATGTCGTACCTCCCGTCAACCATGCCGAGCCTGATATACCTGTTTTATCAAAAAAAATAGACTATCAAGACCGTTGGCTAGAGTCAGATACTCCTAAACCATCAACGTCCGTCCCCTCACCCACGGGATTACTCGCCTTTGCCATGTTTGACCCCACCGTCAACCAAGGCGAATATACCATCCAAATATTAAACCTTGATGACAATAGCACCCAACAGTTTCCCATTTCTGGCGTGTCGGAGCCAACCCTCCGTCAGGCCAAAACCGGACATCGCCTGACCTATCGGGCTTGGGGCAACCCGACACGGGCCTTGCTAAGTAGCGGTTTGAACGGTGAACCCTATGACCAAGTGACCTATTTTTGGGAGGACGCTCAACCGGACTGGTCGCCTCGTGAGGAGCGGATTATCTTTGCCTCACAGCGAGAGACGGATCGCAAATGGCGATTATATACCGCTTGGGGAGACGGCTCTATGGAACGGAATCTTCGTCGCGAAGGGAAGTCGCCTACCTTTGCCCCAGACGGGTATCGTTTTGCCTTTGAGAGTTGTAATCAACAACAAAACAGTCAATCTTGCGGATTGTGGCGGGCCGATTTGGAGCATAGCGAATACGGCGCGAAACTGTTTTTAGCTGACCCGATGGCTAAAACACCCGACTGGTCACCGCAGGGCGAAGCCATCGCCTACATGGGCCGACAAGCCAATAATTGGAATATTTATGTCACCGACAGCCAAGGCAGTTATGCCGACCAACTGACCACCAACTCCGCATCAGATGGCTCGCCCACATGGTCACCCGATGGCGAGTGGCTCGCTTTTTTTTCTAATCGAGGCGATAGTTGGGGCGTATGGGTACTCCATGTGCCGAGCAAACAGATCAAGCAGGTTTACGATTTTAGTGCCCTGACCGTCACTGCGCCTGATAATAAGGTGGAATGGTGGCATGAGCAGTTGAGTTGGAGTGATTGAAACATGGCTAGTACTGACCGTACTGACCTGGGCTGATGAAAATGGGCTAAGGATTGCCTACCTCGTTTTCTCATTCTTGTCAAATCTGCTACTGCGTAAGGTGAGTTTTTAAAACCTGTTCCTTATCAGTCAATAGGTCAGCAACAGCTTAAAATTAATTCGGTTAATTTTGACTCACAGGATTGA
>JAUCGB010000131.1 GCA_030377895.1 Anaerolineales bacterium HSG24 | reverse complement strand
GGTAAAAGTTCAGTAAATCCATTCCAGAAACCCGATTTCTTTGAGAAATCGGGTTTCTGGTACTCTTTCTGGCGAATATTTACTCGCTCTGGATGAATAGCGAAATGCCTTTTGTTTTCACGCAATATGCAACACGCCTCACGCCAACAACTTTAATTGCTTCCTCTATTTTTGCCAGATTAAATAGCCTTCTCCATCATAAGCTCCAACAGCCACTATCTTTGTGTTTTGGGCTAATTCATGGATTTGGTCTGAGGTAATCATCCTCTTATTACCAAAATCAACGTAACTCGAGCTAAAAGCACACAAAAAATCTCCAGCCCCCGTTGTATTGTTAATAACTTGTGTAATTTTTTCTGATGTAATTTCCAAGTCTTGTAACAGAAAATAGATTTGCTCTTGATAAACCAAAACGGGATGGTTTAATCGTTTCAAGAAAGGATCGCTCGGTTTGGATAATATATCCTCAAAAAGGCACAGATTTTCCCGATTTTGTTGCAAATGGTGCTGAATGGTTTCGATCAACTGTGTATCTAAAGTTGGAACTGATTCCACTTTGTAGCCATTGGATATAAAACTATCTCCAGATTTGAATTTGCCACCAGTATAGAACTGTTGAGCTTGCTCAATTGGCATGGATGAAGGCAAATAGCTGGATATATAACCAGATTTGAAATCTATCTCTTGCAATAAGTGGTGAGATAGTTGATTGCCTCGATTAAGGCATTGTTGTATATATATTACTGCATCTAATACAATTTCTTTGTGAATCATTTTTGCCTCACGCTTCCCACTTTGCCAAAACATCAAACAACTCCGCCTCAATCTGTTGGCGAGCCTCATGCCGATCATGCCCCATCATCAAAAGTTCATCATACCGCGTCTCAGCATGACGAATATGGGCCATCACGGCCAGACGAATCATTTTCTCTGAGAACTGTTTGGCTTTGGCCGAGCGTCCGACCCGTCCACTGTATTTGAGACAGGCATGTTCAGCGATTTTAACCTCTCTGCCTTTTGGACAGCCCGGATACTGTTTTCGTATTTGCTGGGCAAACGTTTCAACATACTTTTTATCCAACTCCTCTCGCCGAACTGCGTCACGCTCTCTACGTCTGGCTCGATAATCATGGTCAGCCAGACATTGTTGTTCAGCCAACTCCAGACCTTCTTCTTCCACCAGCAACCCTCGCCGTTCGTATCGCTTCCGCCTCCGGTTCCATGATAAGACCACGGCGCTTAAGGTGGAATGTTTCTTGCTCCGTCTGGTGAGGGCGGCATTACCGGCGGGCAAAAAAACTAAATGGTCTAAATCGGCGCAGGCCAGACACAACGCTCCTTTTTCTCCGGCCAGGGTTATCCAAGCATTACGGCCCAATGCTTCTTTACATTCTCCGCAGGTTGAATCTCGGGAACTTATGAATACTTTTAACTCTGTTTTTGCCATTAGATGTTACCGGAAATAATTTTTTGACTTTTTCGGGCTTCGCTACAAATTATACAAATTTCCTGACGCTAACGGAATCTTTGGCGAGAACACTACGCGGATACTTCAAAACTCAACGGATATATTTCGCCAATAACTGGATTTTTTTGTTATTTACAGCGATTATATACAGATGAAAACCATCCGTTCCGCAGTTAAGTATCCGTATGTAGTGTTGATTCCGGCTAAACCAAAGAAAAAGGATTATACCAATCCTCGTCGTAGAATAGCAAGCAGAAGGGCGAATCCCATCACCCCGGCAACGACAAAGCCGATGAGGGCGATGGTTGACAGGCCGTTCCATTGGTAGGAACTATTGGTGTTGGTGACTAGAATCAGCGAGGAGCCGATGATGAGGGCGGCCAAGACAATCGAAAAGGCCAACATGTTGCTGATGCGGTCGATGGTGGCGATAAGCGGTTTGGTTTCGTCGAGGGCTAGTTTGAAGCGTAGTTCGCCTCGGTTGGTTTGTCGGAGTAAATCATGCAGGTCGTCAGGAATTTCTCGGAGCAGACCAGCGAACTCGGTGGTGTTGTCGTAGGCATCCCGCAGAATCCGGCGCGGGTCGAGCCGAGCGGTGTAGATGCGCCACACAAACGGTTGCGCCTGCTGAATCGGGTCAAAATCGGGGTCGAGGGCGCGGCCAATCCCCTCGGCTGTGGTCAGAGCCTTCATCATCAAAAACAGGTCGGGCGGGATGCGTAGGTTGTGACGAGTGGTCACGTCGAGCAGTTGATTGAGCAGTTTGCCCAATTCAATCTCTTTGAGGGGGCGGTAACTGTACTGATCAAGAAAACTAGCCACTTCCTTTTCGAGTGCGGCTCGTTCCGGTTTTGTATCGTAAATAGTAAGTTGGAGGAGGGCGTTGGTGGTTTTTATCTCATTTCGTTTGATAATAGCCAGAATCAGGTCGGCGCAGTTCTCCCGACTGCGAAGGTCGATACGGCCCATCATACCAAAGTCGAGATAGCAAATTATATTTTCAGGCAAAATCAACAGATTGCCCGGATGAGGGTCAGCATGAAAAAAGCCGTTGACAAATATTTGCTCCAAAATCAGCCGGAAACCACGCCGAGCCACCTCCTGCCGGTTGATGTTGGCCTGTTCTAGCTGCTCCAAATCGAAGATGTGAAAACCGTCGATATACTCCATCGTTAAGACCCGCGTGGTAATCGCCTCACGGTATATTTTAGGAATGTGGACGGTATGGTCGTAGGTGAACTGCCATGTGAACCGCTCCATGTGACTACTTTCGATGGTGTAGTCCAACTCTAGCTCCAACACGCGGGTGAACTCCTCCACGACCAAAGTGGGGCGATGAGTTTGCCAGCCGTCCAAGCGACGCTCAAGCAGGGTGGCGACGTGTTGCATAATTTCCAGATCAACTGCCACAATGCGTTGGATACCGGGGCGTTGCACCTTGACCACTACGTCGGCGCCATCTTTCATTTTGGCTCGATGCACCTGCCCAAAGGAGGCAGCGGCCAAGGGAGTCTCCTCAAAATATGTGTACATCTCATCAAGCGGCATGCGGAGTTCTAACTCGATAATCTGTTTGGCCTCTTCAAAGGGAAAAGGTGGCACAGCCTGTTGCAATTTGGCAAATTCATGGATAAAATCGTGCGGCAAAACATCGGGGCGAGTAGAGAGAACCTGTCCCATTTTGATAAAGGTTGGGCCTAGCTCCTCGATGACCATGCGCGCCCGTTCGGCGCGGGTAAGGATTTCGGAGGGTTGCCACGGTCGGCGGAAAAATTGGGCAAAACTGTACTCAACTCTCTGCTCGACTTTTGTCAAACTATCGACCAGATTATCGAAACCATATTTTGATAAAACAACTAATATTTGACGATACCGTTGCACATGGCGATAGGTTCGTCCGACGAGTTCTATTTTTGATAACATAGGGCGTTGCGTGAAACGTGAAGTATCCTGCGAGGTCTGTTTTTGTCCTTGTAGGTGTCAGATCATGATACATAAGGTTTCACGTTTTCACGCTTCATTATACTCAGTCGAAGTTGAATGGGTAAAGCGGGTCACTTTGATGGAACGAAGTATTTTCCATTCACGCGGCCTTAGTACCCGACAGCCTGAACTAATTAACACAGAGTTTCACAGAGGAACACAGAGTTTCACAGAGAAAAAGCGAATTATTCTTTCCTCTGTGCGTCTCTGTGAAACTCTGTGTTCCTGTTTTAGCTTTTCCTAAACCAGTTTGTCGGGTAGCAAGCACACGGCAACAGGTAGCGGAGACGTAAATATTCAGCGAACTCGCCAGAAAGAGTATCAGAAACCCGATTGAGTCAATCCCACCAGACTGAATCAGTGCCGTATAACCTCCGCGAGAGTATTTCCATCGCTACCAATTTTTTCTTAATAAGGTATGTCTAAAAGGTAATCTATCAGACTTTGTAACGCTTCGGCGTTCAGGTCGGTTATGACAAAAACCTCTTGCACCCCACCACTTGACCGAGCTTGGAGTTTATAGCCTCCTTTTGTGGGAACAGTAACTCGTATCTTTAGGGGAGTAGGTCGCCCTTTGACCCGCGACAGCCGCCCCGGCACGACCGTTTTAATGCGGTCTTCTTGGGCCAAGCTGTCTAATATCGGCAATAGGCCGGGGATGTGGGTCGAGTGGTTCTGCACCAACCGACCACCTTGTCTACCTTTTTTCTTACGTCCTTTGGTCATAACTCCACTACCCTATTTTTTTAGCCTCTTGCTCTACTAAAGCTCGACGCAACACCTTACCGACCATAGTTTTGGGTAATTCTTTCCGAAATTCGATCTGTTTGGGGATTTTATATTTGGCTAATCCTTCCCGACACCATTTGATCATTTCGGCTTCGGTAGAGGTTTGACCAGTGTGCAGAACCACAAAGGCTTTGGCTCGTTGGTCTTGGCTACCGGGCGGAATCCCGATTGCGGCCGCCTCTAGCACTTTGGGATGTTCGTATAACCGCTCCTCAATATCACGCGGATAAACATTATACCCTCCAGCCGCCAAAATCATATCCTTCTTACGATCAACAATCCGAATGTAACCATCCTCGCTCATCTCGGCGATGTCACCGGAATGAAGCCAGATATGACCATCCTTGTGGGTACGTAACACATTGGCCGTTTCGGTGGGCATGTTCCAGTATCCCTTCATCACCTGTGGCCCACGAGCGCATAATACTCCCGGCGTATTATAGCCTACCGAAGTTTCTTCCAACTCCTCATCCATCAGTTTGATGTCGGTGTCGGGCAAGGGTACGCCAATCGTGCCGATGCGTCCCCCACTGTTCAATGGATTCGCGGTCAAGGCGGGGCTAGTTTCGCTCAGACCATATACCTCAACCAGATGCGCGCCTGTACGCTCGATAAAGGCAGTCTGGACTTCCGCTGGTAAGGCGGACGCGCCGCTAATGCAGACTTTGATAGAACGCATGGAATATTTACCGGAGATCACCTCAGGATGGTTAGCCAGAACATTGTAGAGGGTCGGCACACCGGGCAAAATGGTTGCTTGATATTTTTGAATGGCAGAGAGGACATGTATCAGATCGCGAGGATTGGGGATTAAAATTTGAGTGGATCCCATCCGAATACCGAGGTTCATACAAGCGGTCATAGAGTAGCTGTGGGTCAGCGGCAGAGCGGTCAGCATCACTTCTTCCCCCTCAGTTGCACCCACCGCTTCGATCCATGTTTTGCCCTGTATCGGGTTACAGGTTACATTTCGATGGGTCAACTGTGCCCCTTTGGGTACACCAGTTGTTCCGCCCGTGTACATCAACACGGCAGTATCTTCTATGTCAACCTCAACTGGCTCCGGCTTGATTCCGGCTGGGCCAAGAAAATCATTAAACCAAATCGTGTTCTTATCACCCGAAATATCGACCCGATGCCCATCCTTTTTCTCTTTGGTGAGAGTAAATAGAAACTTGAGCAGGCCGGGCATATACTCTTTGATGTTGGTGACAATCACCTGCTCCAGCTTAGTATTAGCCCGAACTTGTTTGATGTTCGGGTACATCATACTCAGGACGACAACGAACTTAGCCCCTGAATCTTTCAGTTGATGCTCGATCTCGCGAGCCACATACAAAGGATTGCTCGGCACAGCAATGCCACCAGCCCGTAATATCCCATAGTAAGCAATCTCGTATTGGGGACAGTTGGGCATGTAGAGGGCCACTCGATCCCCTTTTTTGAGGCCATGTTGTTGCAAGCCCACGGCAAAGCGGTTAGCCAACGCCTCAAAAAGACGATATGTGATACTGCTATGTTGCTCTCCCAACAACGGAGCCATTGCACTAAAGACGAGAGCGTCTCGATTGGGATATTTCTCTGCCGCTAAGGTCAAAAATTTATCGACCGGATGATTAGGGTAATCAAGCGCAATTGGCACGCCGGGGTCATAATGTTGATGCCAGATTCTTGCTTCCATGTTATGTCACCTCGTTATTTTTTATTAGTCTTCAAAATTACTCCGCACAACATGGATAGCCTACTCATCCGATGACTAAACGATGAAATAGTCATCGGATGAGTTCTGCGGAGTCTTCAGAAAATTAGTATGCTCCCACTATAACATACCTTGGGTCAGAAATCGCCTATCAAAAGTAAGGTAAGGCGGAGCAGTCATGACCGTCAACTTAATAGTTCGTAGTAGGGCACGTAGGGCACTTTAATGCCGATAAATCGCCTACTACAAACGTTAAGTTGGCACTTATGCAGAGCAAGTATACTAGCTTATGGATACAACGCAAACGAACTCGAAGCAACGCCAGCTATTTAGCTCAAAATCGTTAGCACTCGATGGGTGAGAGTGCTAAAAATAGCCTTCTGCGAAAATAATTTTACTAATTACATTAGGCTTGCCAGTAAATTTTGCGATAAAATTATTTTCAGCATGTTATTTGGATTGCTTTTGATGTTAGTACTCTCGAAGTTAGAGTGCTAAATTAGAAAACCAAAGAAAGCGGTAGGGTCAGATTCATCTCTCATACCCCGACAACCGCATGCCGTTTAGCGTGACTAGTAGCGAGGTGCCGACATCGGCCAAAACCGCCATCCACATGGTGCCTACGCCAAACAGAACTAGTACCAAAAAAAGTAGTTTAATTCCAATACTAAACCAGATATTCACCCCAATTGTCCGCTTGGTAGCTTGGCTCAAACGGACGGCAAAGGCCAGATGACGCAAATCGTCACTCATCAGGGTGATGTCAGCCGTCTCCATAGCCTGACTCGTTCCGCCACTGATACCGCCAATAGCAATGCCAACCTCAGCCGTAGCCAGTGCCGGCGCATCGTTGATGCCGTCTCCAACCATAGCCACCAGCCCATGTTCCCGTTGCAACGCCTCAATCGCGGCCACCTTATGTTCCGGCAACAGGTCAGCCTTAACCGCCGTTACTCCCACATCCTGGGCAATCACCTGTGCCACCGCCTGCATGTCGCCAGTCAGCATAACCAACTCATTAACTCCGGCCTGCTTTAACTGCTCAAGCGCATCTCGACTGCTCGGACGAACCGTATCAGCCACGGTAATCGTACCCAAATAATTCCCATTCACTTCGACCATAAGTGGCGTTTGCCCCTGTTTGGCCTGCTGTAGGGCATTTTGACAATCATGGTTCGGATGCGGCACTTCGGCATCAAAATAGGTATGACTTCCAATCAGCACAGATTGCCCGTCCACCTCGCCAGCAACCCCTTTGCCCACAATAGCATGTACCATTTCTCCGGCGGGGTATCTATCCTCTAAGCCTCGCTCACTCGCTTCGTTGATAATCGCCTGCGCCAATGGGTGTTCGCTCCGACGCTCGACGGCACTGGCTAAGGCTAACATGTTGTCACAAGTCAAGCAGTACTGTGAGGTATGAGGAGCTGAATCACACGTTACCGATTGAACCGAAACTACATTCGGTTGACCTTTTGTCAGCGTGCCAGTTTTGTCAAACGCAATGGTTTTGATGTTACTGAGCGTTTCCAGATGAATGCCCCCCTTAATCAGCAAGCCTCGGCGGGCGGCATTACTGATGGCGCTGATGATGCTAACTGGCGTGCTTATCACCAAGGCACATGGACAAGCGACCACGAGCAGGGCCAAACCTCGGTAGAGCCAGCCAAATGTTTCCTCGTTGGGATTCCAGAACGGTTGCCCAAAGAGTAGCGTCGGGATGATGATGACCAGTAGCGCCAGCGCGACAACCGCGGGGGTGTAATATTGAGCGAATTTGTCGATGAACCGTTGCGTGGGCGCACGTTTTTCTTGGGCATCTTCAACCAATTTAATCAAGCGGCTGATGGTGTTGTCCGAGGCCAGATGGCTGACTTTAATCTCCAACACCCCTTCCCCATTAATGCTACTGGCAAAGACCGTTTCGCCTGCCGTTTTATCAATCAGTTTGCTTTCTCCGGTAATCGGCGCTTGGTTGACGGCAGATTGCCCTCGCTCAACTTGCCCATCCATGGGGATTCGCTCTCCCGGCTTGACCAGAACCGTATCCCCAATCTGTAACTCGTTGATGTTAACCTGCTCCTCAATCGTCTGGTCGCCATGCTGGATCAGCCGAATGGCTTGGTTCGGTTGCAGGGTCATCAAACTGCGGATGGAGTTTCTGGCTCGGCTGGCGGTGTAGCCTTCTAATCCTTCGCCCATCGCAAATAAAACCATGACCATGCCCGCTTCGGTGTAGGCTCCGATGATGACCGCGCCAATCGCGGCGATGGTCATCAGCACGTTAATGTTGATTTCGCGGTTGATTTTTACCGCTCGCCATGCACTTTGGGCCACCGGCCACCCGGCCACCAGCATGGCCGCCACAGACAATATGTTGATGAGCCAATGCTCCATCTGACCAATTTCTTGAAAAATCAGGCCCGGTAAAATCAAGATTGCTCCGAATAAGGCCAAACGGGTATCGGTGCGACTCCATAAAAATTGGAAAAAGTTACTCGGCGGAGCAGAACTTTCCTCCGATGCATGGTCTGCCCCCGTCTGGTCAACGACATCATGCCCTAACTCTCGAATCCGTTCGATGACAGCCTGCTCCTCCGCTACCCCGTCTACTTTGAGAGTTCCAGTGTTAAAGTTGAGTTGACAACTTTCAACGCCATCAACTTGGTTGACTCCAGTTTCAATTGTTTTGGCACAACTCGGACAATCAAGTCCGGTTACTTTGAATTTTGTTTTGTATGTTGCTACTGACATAAAATAATCTCCTGTAGAAATAGACCCT
Organism: Anaerolineales bacterium HSG24; assembly: GCA_030377895.1. Classification (GTDB taxonomy): domain Bacteria; phylum Chloroflexota; class Anaerolineae; order 4572-78; family J111; genus JAUCGB01. Next base: position 95 of record JAUCGB010000131.1, on the reverse strand, counting down.
AAAGGTTTTGGAAACCTTTAGGGTCTGACAATTTATCCCTCTTCAATATGGCTCAATCCCTGATGAAACAGGGTATGAATATGCTCGTCGGCTAA
>JAUCGB010000130.1 GCA_030377895.1 Anaerolineales bacterium HSG24 | reverse complement strand
ACACAGACCGAGTTTTTTTGAAAAACTCGGTCTGTGACTGTGACAGTTATAATCCGTGTTCCAGAGTATTTTTGTATGAATATAACTGCATATTGTATGAAGTGTAAAGAAAAACGTGACATGCTACGGGTTCAAGCTGTTTATACTAGCGCGGGAACGCCCGGTATTAATGGAGCCTGTGCGGTTTGCGGAACGAAAATGTTCAAAATAAGCCGCATTCCAGAGCATGCCAATCTCCCTGTCCCCGAAAAGGTGGAACGTAAACCTCGTAAAACCGAGGCTAAAAAGTCAAAAACGTCCACGAAAGGTAAAGGCAAGGGTAAAAAGTCTAAAAAAGCCGCTCCACGTCGTCGAGGGAAGTTGGTGATTGTTGAATCTCCGGCCAAGGCCAAGACGGTGGGTAAATTTTTGGGCAAAGGCTACACGGTTCGAGCATCGGTTGGGCATGTGCGCGACCTGTTACGGTCACAGCTTTCGGTTGATGTGGAGAATGACTTCAACCCCAAATACCGGATTCCCAACGAAAAACGGGATGTGGTCAAAGATGTCAAACATGCCGCAGAACGGGCCACGCGGATATATCTGGCCACTGACCCTGACCGCGAAGGGGAAGCGATTGCCTGGCATTTGCTCGAAGCAGCCGAAATAGACCCGAAGCGGACGCAACGAGTGGTCTTTCATGAGATTACTAAAGATGCGGTGGCCGATGCGTTTGCTCATCCAAAAGAGATTGACCAAGACCGAGTCAACGCTCAACAGGCGCGACGCATTTTAGACCGCTTGGTCGGCTATCAAATCAGCCCCCTGTTATGGCGTAAAGTGCGAGGTAGAACTAGCGCAGGACGGGTGCAGAGTGTGTCGTTACGATTAGTCGTAGAGCGTGAGCATGAGATAGAAGAATTTATCTCGGTTGAATATTGGTCGATTGAGGCTGATTTGAACACTGCACCCAAGAACACCAACGGTCATATCCGTGGCGAACAATTCCGAGCCAATCTGACTCGGATTCGAGGCGAAAAGGCCGAACTCAAAAACCAAGAAGATACCCAAACGATTGTTAATGAGTTACAGCAATCGGACTATATGATTCAGAAGGTCAAAAAGAGCGAGCGCCGTCGCAAGCCAGCCGCACCATTTACGACTAGTACCCTGCAACAGGAAGCCTCTCGCCGTTTAGGATTTGGTACCCGTAAAACCATGCGTATCGCCCAGCAGCTTTACGAGGGGATTGATTTGGGCCAGGATGGCACGGTTGGCCTGATTACCTACATGCGAACCGACAGCACCACCGTCTCGAAACAGGCTCAACAAGAAGCCAGAGATTATATCGCCCAGCGGTATGGCTCAGAGATGGTGCCGGAAACGCCACCAATCTATAAAACTAAAAACAAGTCGGCCCAAGAGGCGCATGAGGCAATTCGTCCGACTGGCGTGATACGCTCGCCCGAATCGGTTAAAAAATCTCTCAGCCGTGACCAGAATCGACTGTATACCCTAATTTGGCAACGATTTGTGGCTAGTCAAATGGCAAACGCGGTCTACGATACCATGTCTGTGACCATCAAAGCTGGTTTGGCCGGCAGTGGTGATCCTAAAAATTGGCCTTATCAGTTGCAGGCCAATGGCTCTCGGCTTAAGTTTAAGGGGTTTCTCATGGTTTACGAAGAAGCTCAGGATGAGGATGCTAAATCGGATAAAAAAGGGGACAAACTATTACCCGACCTAACCGCCGAGCAGATTGTCCACCTCGTTAAACTCATACCAGAACAACATTTTACCCAACCGCCACCTCGTTATACCGAGGCCACCTTGGTCAAAACGTTGGAGGAGCATGGTATCGGGCGACCGAGTACCTACGCCCCGACGGTCTCTACGATTCAGCAGAGAGGGTATGTCGAAAAGTTTGAGAAACGGCTCTATCCGACAGAATTGGGAGGGATTATTTGCGATCTATTGGTAGAATATTTCCCAGATATTATCAACGTGGCCTTTACCGCAAAAATGGAGAATGATCTCGACCGCATCGCTCGTGGTGAGACCAATTGGGTTCCGGTTTTAAACGAGTTCTATAAACCATTTGAGCAAGCTTTGGCCTACGCCGAAGAAAACATGCCAGAGGTTGAGATTGCTGATCCTCAAACCGGCGAAATGTGCGAGAAATGCGGTAGCCCGATGGTCTTAAAAATGGGACGCTATGGCAAGTTCCAAGCATGTTCAAACTTCCCCGAATGTCGGAACGCCAAGCCTTATTTCGTTAAAATCGGTGTGGCTTGCCCCAACGATGATGGCGAACTTATCGAGCGACGTACCAAAAAAGGGCGGATATTCTATGGTTGTATAAACTATCCTGACTGCACATGGAGTAGCTGGAAAAAACCTCTGCCCACACCATGTTATGAGTGTGATGGGTTGTTGGTTCAGCAGAGTCGCTACAATGCTAAATGTATTGAGTGTGACACCGAATACTCGCTCAAAGAGTTAGCCGAGCAGAAAGAACCTGCTGACACCGAGTTGGTTATGGCTTAGGAAATGGACGAGGAATGAGGAACGAAAAATGAAGAATAAAAAAGGAGAAACGAAGAATGAAAAATGAGGAATTCGTCCATTTGTCCGCGCGCCTAGAAACCGTTCGGACTATGATAAATGAGGCGCAGTTGGCCGGGGTGATGATTACCGAGCCGTATAATCGGCGTTATCTGTCTGGATTTACTGGCAGTAACGGGGTACTGATTATTACGGCTGACAAACAGGTTATTGCCACCGATTCACGGTATTATGAGCAAGTGCGTCAAGAAATGCCCAATTGGGAGTTGGTTGAGGTAGGGTATAACTTCGCGGCCAAAATGTTAGAACTGCTGAGAGGATTAGAGTTGGGTGGGCAAACGGTTGGTTTTGAAGCACAGGTGACATCTGTTTCGACCTTGCATAAATGGGAGCGAGCCATCAAAGGGCAGTTGATATTGGTTCACACCGAAGAGTTGGTCGAGTCGGTTCGCATGAAAAAAGAGCCGAGTGAAATCGAAAAACTGCGTAAGGCGATTGCCTTAGCCGATGAAACGATGGCCTATATTACGAACTATATACAGCCGGGTATGACAGAGTTTGAAGTTGCTTGGGAGATTGAACGATACATGCGAACCCACGGCGCGACGGCGGTCTCTTTTGAGCCGATTGCCGCCGCTGGGCCAAACAGTGCCAAGCCCCATGCCACCCCCTCAGACAAACCGATTCAAGCCGGTGAGCCGGTTTTGCTTGATTTTGGCTGTATTGTTGATGGCTATTGCTCTGATATTACTCGCACCATTTGCCTTGGCCAGCCTACCGATGAACGTTATCTGAAGATTTGGCATATCGTGCGGGAGGCGCATCAACAGTCGATAAAAGCGGCTAAAGCTGGCTTAACTGGCAAAGAGATTGATAAAGTGGCCCGCGATATTATCGAGCAGGCAGGCTTCAAGGATAATTTCGGGCATAGTTTAGGGCATGGTATTGGTCTAAACGTGCATGAACAGCCCCGTTTCAGTTTCAATTATCCTGACGAGATTTACGCCGGAGCGGTTGTCACGGTAGAGCCGGGCATCTACATCCCCGATTGGGGTGGTGTTCGCTTGGAGGATATCGTGCTGGTGCATGACGATTATGCTGAGGTGTTGAGTCAGGCTCCTTTAACGCCTGTTATTGAACTTTAAGCCTGACATTGTTCTTGAAAATCGCATATCCAAACTAAAACCAGCCCTGATACTCTGATGAGTGTCGGGGCTGGTTTTAGTTTGGATATATTGGCACTTACTACCCGACAAAAATTCTTAGCCTAGACTAATTAACACAGAGATTCACAGAGGAACACAGAGTTTCACAGAGTTTTTTAAAAAAGAGATTTATTTTTCCTCTGTGTATCTCTGTGCATCTCTGTGAATCTCTGTGTTACCGTTTTTAGCCTTTCCTAAACAAGTCTGTCGAGTAACAAGTATTGGCATATCGGATGAGTTCTGCGGAGTCTTCAGTCCTAAGATTATCAGTCCTAAGATTAGCGACCAAGTTCATCAGTCATTTCATCGGATAACAAAGGTAACGATTCTAAATAACGTTCAATCTGCTGGCCGAGTTGGTCAAAACTGCCATACCGCAGTTTGATAGCTGGCACGGTTTTAGCCAATCGAGTGACTTGAAAAAATCCGTGCTGAGGCAAATTGCGGGCATTGATGACGGTTTGCATCAGTTGCAGGCCAGTTTGAGCTTTCGATAGCTCCTGCCAACTGAATTCATCGGCCTGCGCGCCGTAACCGGGGAATAGAATCAGCTTGAGGGGTGGTGTTCCGCCCGGTTTGGCACACCCTAACAGCGCGGGCGGCACTAAATCAGCATGGAAATCGGTTAAAATCTGGTCGGCATGGCCTTCATAATCAAGCACCGATTTTAAGACCGGGCGGGCGGGTAGTTTCAGATTTAGCGGACGGGTGAAGGCTTGCATGGTGTGGCTGTTGGGGGCAATAAAGATGAACTCGTCGCTCAAATATTGGAAGCCCCGCGAAACCAGCCAAGCGGTCAGAGTCGTTTTCCCGGCCCCACTTGCGCCGGGGAGCAGAATCCCTCGTCCTTGCCAACTCAATCCCGCTGAATGGAAGAATAGCCCGCCAACATTTTTGTCAGCCAGACTGTATCCCATGTTGCCCAACATGGCTCCGGCCAAGGTGGCCCGATTGTCGCCTTGGTAGAGTAGCTCATCTGTCCGATAAAAATGGAACAGGGGCGCGTCGTAAAATAGACGAAACTGCACCTGAGGCGCGGTTTGTGGGTCAGGCTGAACATATTGATAGAGAAACTCGATCACAGCCTGCGCTTCAGGAGAATCATAAATAATCTCCACCGTCTGCCCGGCAAAACTGACCCACCGTGATTGTTGCGGACTAGCGTAGTTCGATTGCGCCATGTTGTTCAAACTGCTCCAAAGTGGTTAAAATATCGGCTGAAATTGAATCTTGGGCTTCGGGATAGGCCGTACCCAAAAGGTCGATAATCTCTTGGGTGTTGCGCGCCCCGTCGCACAGTTGCCAGACTAAAAAGGCGGTCTGGTTACAGTATAAAATTGTAGTTTGGGAGGGATGAAATAACAACAACTCGTCATCAATCTGCTCCATTTGATAGTCGGGCTGTCGGTGGGGGGTCATGGTTGATAGGTTGGTCATGGTGTTACTCCTGAGTTATATAAATAAATGATAAATGATGGTAGTCCGGCACAGGTAGCGAGGGATATTCATTTTTTCCCACATGTTATAAGCGTCATCTTATCACTACTTCTGCGGGACTACCAAATGAGGCATGGTTCAAAGTGTTGATTGCCATTCGATTTCGATGGAGGTTGCCGTTCCAACGTGAACCGAGGCGGTGGGTAACACAGATTGGGTAGAGGTGCCTTACTCCTTACAATTTTGCTCCACCCATTCCGCTTGTTGTTGGTCGCCTAATTTGCCGTACAACTCGATAGCGGTCTGACAATGGCTTTCGTCTCCACTGGTTTGCCATAAACCAAAATGGGCCGCGGCCTGAGTTTCTTGGTCGCCCAGTGAATCAGCCTGTTGTAAGGCCAACTGGTAAGCGGTCTCGGCCTCCAAACGCAGACGCATGTTCCGTGAAATATCACCTTGCCAGAGATGAATCGCGGGCGCGTTATCCGCCGGATCCAGCGATTCCAGTAGCAACTGGGCTTCACTCCACAAGCCCCAATCGTTATCGCCTTGCCAACTGGCATAATGCACGGCCAACGTAAAATCATGCATGGCCTCGTTGGGAAAGGTCAGCTGATCAATCTTGGCTTGCTTGGTTTCAATTTCGGCTCGCTCCGCTTGGCTGACCAGCCGAAACCCCAAACCTCGCTCAGGGTCTTCTTTGGAGCTTTTGCCCGTATTTTTATCAATCACCAATAATAAGTAATCCTGCCCCGGCAGTAAATCACGATTCGGGTAACGTAGTTCATGGCCGACAACATCATCTTGTAACCAAACGACTTGGCCTCCCTGCATCAACATCACCGTGTAGTTAGCTCCTGTATCATGCCAGCGTAACAAGGGTTGTTGGTTTAAGACCAAGGTATGGCGAGGATGTTCAACGTAAGGAATATCGGTTGTCGAGGCGATACCGGCCTTATATTTCGCGCCGTTTTGTTCCAGCCAACCGGCACCACGTGGACATGGTGAAGACTCATCAAGACCACTGACCGTTTTGAGCGGGGTCAAATCGCCACACAAAATATCAGCCTGACCGACCACATCGAGCAGGTCATCAAACTGAATCATGGTGCCGATGCCAACTGGATATGCCTCATGCCAACCATCCCGATGGAGTTTGGCTTCGCCTTGCAGGTCAATCAACAGATTGGGGCCAATGTTGGTAGTCGGTTTGGGAGGCGGGATTGGTTCGGGTGTTGGCGTTGGTATGCAACTGATAATCAGGATGGTTAGGACAAAAAGCAAGAATAATCTTCGCATGTTACCTCCGTATACGATAGACCCTAAAGGTTTTGAAAACCTTTAGGGTAGGCTAAAACAGTAACACAGAGTTTCACGGAGATGCACAGAGTTTCACAGAGGAAAGAATAATTCGTCTTTCTCTGTGAAACTCTGTGTTCCTCTGTGAACTCTGTGTTCAGACTGTCGGGTACTAAATGACTACTTATAGACCATACCCGTTCAAAGTCATGACGGTCAATCAATTCACCTTCAAATTGAGAATCTGCGTTAATTTCAGAGAACTCAGGTATTGGGGCTTCGGCTAACCATGTATTTCCGGTATGATAAAATGGTGATGCATAACTGGTTGTACCATCACGAAACAGTTCTATTTTACGAATTTCCCAACGCTCTTGATTAATTTCACTGTAAATTTCAACTGGCTCATCAGCATGATGATGTTGCCATTTCACTTTCAGATATTCCATATTACTGTAATTTCTCCCGCAAAATCGCCCGTTGTTCTTTGGCCTGAACGCGCCACTCGTGCGTAGACCAGCCCTCTTCTAGTAGTCGCAGACAATCTCCCCACTGGTCATAAGCGGCTTGATACTGCTTTTGCTGTTCGTAGATTTGAGCCAGATAATAATGGGGTTCTGCCAGCCGATATTGAATGTCCGGTCCGGCCTGTTGTTCAAAGGATTTTATCGGCTCTTCTAAAGTGAGGGCTTCTTCCAACACCAGTTGGGCTGAGGCGTACTGCTCTTGACCGAAGTAGGCTTGGCCTAAATGGGACAGCATGCGGTACTGCTCGATGGTGGCGGTTTGGTCTTGGGTCACCAAGGTCATCGAGTCCGAGTCATGTCGAGCTAGACCGGCCAGCAGGGTTGTTTCCGCCGCTTGATACTGTTCCTGCTGATTATAGAGCGCGCCCAATCCACGATAGGCGGCCACGGAATCGGGCTGACGTTCAATCGATTGTTGATACCATATTTCTGCCTCAGTGGGTCGGGCAATCTCGTGATAGAGGTTCGCCAGATTGAGATAAGGCACCGGATGGGTCGGGTCTAATGTGACGGCCCACTTGAGATAATATTGGGCATCGGTCAATTGTCCGGCATCCTGCGCCTCAAAACCCCAGTTGTTACATTGCACAGCCAGATAAGGCAATCCCCAACTGCGGATGCTTCCCAACACCAAAATCAATATCGCCCCGACGCTCATCAGCATGAAATAGGTTCGTTGCTTGAGGCTCGGCACCTCACCAAAAGCCCCCTTTAACTGCTCCCAGACAAACTCGGCCAATGGACTGTCGGCCAGTAGCGCGGCCACCAAGACCGCCCCAAAAACAGACAGAAAATCCGGCCCACCATGAAACAATCGCCCAGTGATGTCCAGAGTCAACGAAATGACAATCGCCCAAATAATACCATTCGGAAGCCACAGATAGGGCGCGGAAACCACTAACAGCCATTCCCAACGGCTCGTCGTCGAATCAACCTCCGGCTCAAAAGGTTGGCTACCCCACCACCAAGCCCTGTCCGATGGCTGGAAACTGTATCGCCACAAAGAGAGTTGTTCATGGGTCTCGGCGGGCAACCGTTTTAGATGGTCGGTCAGTTGGTCATCCAAAAGCAACAACCGCTCCGCCTGTTCAAGGGTACGCGGGTCAGTCGTCGCTTGCCAAACCTCCTCCACATGGTCACGGGCTAACAGCACCGTTAGCAAACTGCGTGGATCATCGGTCAGATTGTCACAGGCATCTTGATACTGATTTAGAGCGTTGTTCATTTGATTTAGGCCGCTACTTACACAAATAAAATTATAAATGGTAAATGGTGAATGGTAAATTGTAAAGTCGCCAAGAGCGGTTTGGATACTGGCATTGAAATAGAGCAGAGACGATCACATTCACCCATGATGCCACTCATTAACCATTTATAATTAACCATTTACCATTTATAATTTATTAATCTAAATCATTATCATATTCTTGCCAATTGCCGGTTCCTAATATCCCAAATAGCTGTTTTGCTAATTCAGGTGGTTCTTTAACTTCTTCTTGAACAGTTATTTCAATTCCTCGCTCTTTCGCGGCAACGATTAACTCTTGTTTCGATATTTGGAACTTTTCGGTAATGTGTCCTATCGAATAGCCACCCGTTTGATATAAGGTTAATGCTTGATGAATTTTGAACTGTTTGATACCGATTTTGATAATCGCTTCCAACACAGTTGGTTGCCAATCAAGGCCAATCAACCATTGAGCGGGTATATCTATCTTTATTCCTTCTGATTCCAGAAGTGACTCTTGAAAAATAACGGTAGCCATAGTTTAACCTCATTTTTTACCTAATTTTTTGCTTCATCATG
>JAUCGB010000129.1 GCA_030377895.1 Anaerolineales bacterium HSG24 | reverse complement strand
ATTTGGTTACAAGGAGAATTATTAAATGAGTAAAGCCAGAATCTTGTATATAGAAGACAACCCCGACAACATGATACTAGTACAACGTGTACTAATGGTTGAAGGTTATGAAGTCATTGAAGCGACAAACGGCATCGAGGGTGTTGCTCGAGCTAAAGAAATTTTGCCCGATATAGTAATTACGGATATAAATTTACCTGATATCGACGGCTACGAAATTACGCATCGGCTTAAGACCTATAATGCAACAGCCCACATCCCTGTAGTAGCAATGACTGCAAATGTTATGAAAAAAGATAGGGAAAATGTTGAACAAGCAGGCTGTGACGGCTATATCTCTAAACCTATTGATATAGATGAACTGCCTAAACAAATTGAAGATTTTATAAAAAAGGGTAAAGCATAATGGCACAAGAAAATGCGGAGACAACCTCCAAAAAAGCAATTGACCCCCGAGATGCTTATGTCTTGGTGGTCGAAGATAACTTACAAAATTTAGTACTGATTGCTCGTTTGTTGGCGTTTATAGGTGTGCGCCGATACGAATGGAAAGCATCGGGGTGGCAAGTGCTGGAGTTCGCGGATACCATGCCGCGCGTTGACCTCGTTCTCATGGATTTGCACTTGCCTTATGAGGATGGCTTTGATGCGCTGGCGAAACTGCGTAGTGACCCTCGATTCGCTGATACGCGCGTGGTCGCAGTGACCGCCGAAGCGAATCCGCCTAACATGGAAAAGGCGAGAAAATCCGGGTTTGATGGTTTCCTTGGGAAGCCAATTAACCCAGATAAGTTCCCTGACCAAATTACGGCTATCCTCCAAGGTGAGAATATCTGGGATTTGGGATTCCACCAGTAGCATTGGGGTGACTTACATGGAATCGGGATTAAATAAGTTGCGCGTTTGGCTAGGCAAGGCGGTAACCATAGCCTGTTCTGTTTGAAATCAGGACTCTGCTCCGCCTTGCCTAGCCCAGAATGACGGGCGTAGGGGGGCGGAGAGAACATGGCTTCCCGTTCAAAAATCAGACCACCCTGCCTACCATAACGTCTGATTCAAAACGCGCAAGTTAATTAACACACATTCCATGAGAGACGCGCTACCATGCCCTTGGAGTTGATTGCTCCAAGAGTGGTGGATTTGGCTGATGTTGCTCAAACAGTGACATTGGCTCGGTTTTGATTCTGTGAGCATGACCGCGGCCGGATGCCTGCGATCTCTGTTCGCTTATTAGTGTATTCACAAGGCTTGTTATTACTTTATCATTGGATATTTGACAGATGACCACGACAACTTCTACTGTAGATAGCACCAGCTCGACCGGCAAAATGTCGGGTAGTATTCGATGGCGTATCCTTAAATGGATGCTCCCTCTGACGTTGATCCCGTTGCTGTTAGTTGGCCTAACCTTCATCGGGGCCGGAATTACAGGAATTCAGCAAGCAGGGCAGTCTAAGTTACAGACAATTGCCAGCCTCAAAACCGACCGCCTAAACCTCTATTTACACGACCACACGGGCCGGATGAATGTCTTAGCCGCTATGCTCAACCAGCATCTCAGCACCGGCCCAAACAACGCCTCCTCCTCAAACCCTCCCCCAAGCCTCCGCCTATTTGCCCAGCAAAACCCCTCCCTCAGCCAACTTGCCCTGCTCAACACCGCAACCGGCCAAACCCGTTACCCTATCAGCTCCGAGGTCTCGGCTACTTGGCTGGCCCGCAACCTAATTGAGCAACTACCCGGCTTAGGCCGTCAAGCGCACCCCAGCTTCTACTTCGACCCCGCTGGTCAGGCTCGCTTGGCTCTCGTATGCCCCCTGCCCGAACCATCGCCTTGGGTGGTCATTGGCTGGCTCAACCCCGCCGCTCTCACTCAGCTTATCCAAGAAACCGACCCCACTAGTAGCCGCGTCAGCTACCTACTGGCTCAAGAGGCCACCCATAGCTATCTCAGTCCTCTCAGCCAGGCCCCGCCTGCTCCGCCAGTCAACCTGCTCCGCCAACTGACCCCGACGCAGCAGCAGAGCCGGGTGGTTACTTACATCCCTGCCAACCGGCCCGCCGAGCCGTTTGCTTGGGCCGATTTAGGCAATCGGTCGGCTGTGCTGGCTTGGCTTTTCCCCTCCCAAATCGCGGCCTATCAAACCGTTGACGGGCAACACTTAGCCGACCTGCATGTGGTGGTCGAGCAGTCGCAGGCCGATAGCATGCGTTTCATCTCTTTCCGCACTGCTTTTAGCTGGGCCATCTTCCTCCTCGGCTTGACCACTCTAATAATTATTGGTTTGGTCAGTTTAGCCGTCAAGACCTTGGCCGACCCTATCATCGAGATTGCTGATACGGTCAGTGCCATTACCAAAGGCGACCGTAGCCGACGGGTAACTAAGCATGATCAGCGAGATGATGAGATAGGGGCCTTAGCTCGTGACTTCAACCTCATGACTGCTGAGGTGCAGAGCATGGTCGATGCTCTGGAGGATAGTGTTGCTACTCGTACCAAAGACTTAAACCGTTCGATACAGCAGTCGGAGCGGCGGGCTTATCAGCTTGAGACCAACACCCTCCTCAACAAGGCCATAGCTCCTATTTTTGCTGTAGACCAGCTTAACGAGAAGGTGGTGCAGATTTTGCAGGATCGCTTTGGTTTCTATTACATCGCTCTGTTTCTAACCAGTGGCGGTAACGCCGAGTTAAGCCAGACTGCTGGTTTAGATACGGTTGGCCAGAGCTACAAGGCCGCCAGTACCACCACCGGCGGGCAGAGCTTGCTTGGTTTGCACAGCTTGCCGCTTGATAAAACCACCCTAATTGGCCGAGCTAGTCGGGAGCAGAAAATCGTAGGTTTTCCAGAGATCCGAATGGCTGATCCGGCGGCTAAGACTCAGGCCCCGCCTGCTTCTCCTGCTACTCCTGCTTCTCCTAGCTCTACTACTACTACTAATAATGATGATAATGATGATAATAATGATGATAATGATAATAACAATGACGGCCCCGCCGTCGATAAGCAGATGATCTTCTTTGCTCCCAGCCGAAACATGATGGTGCCAGGGGCACATGCCGAGTTAGCCGTGCCCCTCCTATCAGGCCACACCCTAGTCGGGGTGCTAGATGTGCAAAGCGATCACAAAGATGGTTTTAAGCCCAGCATGGTCAGGGCCTTGCAGATGCTCTCCAACCACATAGCCCTAGCCATCGAACGGGCCAACCTGCATGCTCAAACCACCGCCGAGCGGGATCGTTCCAGCTTACTATACAACCTCAGTTCAGCCCTACACACCGCCCCCGACCTAGGGCGAGTGCTAACCACAGCCATTAGCTTTACCGAACAGCTAGGCGCGCAACAAGGTCTGCTCTACTTCAGAACCGACGACGGCCACATCTATCAACGCCTAACCTCGCCCTGGCCCGGCCTCAACCTAACCCCCACCCCCATGGAAGTATTTAGTCCACCGCCAGACACTGAGCTTGATCAAAGTCATGAGCAAAATCTTGAGCAAAATCTTGAGCAAACTCAGCTTGATCAAACTCAGCTTGAGCAAACTCAGCTTGATCAAAGTCAGCTTGAGCAAACTCAGCTTGAGCAAAATCAAGGAGCTGGAAATCAAGCTGGAAATCAGGCTCAGAATCAGAATCAGGCCGGAGCCGAAGCCAAGAATCAGAATCAGAATCAAGCCGAAGCCAAGAATCAGAATCAGAATCAGGCCGAAGCTAAGAATCAGAATCAGGCTGGAGCTAGGAATCAGAATCAGGCTGGAGCTAGGAATCAGAATCAGGCTGGAACTAGGAATCAAGCCCCCGCCACAGAAACGCCGCCGCTCCGCCTCGACGAGGACGAGTCGCTCACCAAAGCCATTCGAGCCAGCCATTTTCCGCACAGCTTACGCCGCATCGCCCCCTTAAACGAGGCCGGCGTAATATACGCCCCCATTGGCCAACGCAAGAAATCATTGCGCGGATTTATGGCCTTGCGATACGACGATCTGCCTCAGCCCAATCAGACCAATCAGGCTCGCTTGACCTTGCTTAAGTCGTTGGCTTGGCAGATTGGGGCCACCTTAGAGAACTTGACTCTCCTGACAGACGTGCAACGCAGTTTGCAGGAGACCAGCATGATGTTAGAGACGAGTGGTAAGTTAAGCGAGGCTACTCAGCTACAGCAGATTTATGAGGCCCTGACCACCGGCATGCTTCAGGCCGGAGCTAGTTATGCCGCCATTCATCTAGCCGAGACCCCCGTTATGGGCGATATCCTACCGGATCAGCTAGAGGTGGTTTATCAGGCTAATCAGGCTAATCAAACCAATCAGGCCGGTCAGTCGTCTCCAACCCCTCAAGCCAATCAATCGTCTCCAACCCCTCAAACCGGCCAATCTGATATAGGCGATTATGCCACTCGCCCCCTGAGCCTAATTGATTTTCCCTTGTGGCAGAAGGTACTGCTTGAGCAAGAGACCGTTACCCTGCCCGACCTCCAGGCCGCTTATGATTTAACCGAGCCGGAGCTGCTTCTGCTTGATTGGCTAAAACTGCAAGCGGTGGTGTTGTCGCCGTTGCTGGTTCGGCGGCAGGTGCTAGGCGTACTGATGCTCGGTTATGCCCAGCCCACTATTTTAACCGAGCGGGCCATGAGCTTATTCAAGTCCCTCAGTCATCAAGCCACCATCGCCATCGAGAGCGCCCATCAGAACAAGCGCACCCAAATCGCCCTAGCCGAGACCCAGACCCTCTATCGAGCCGGGCGGGTCTTAGCCCGAGCCAGTCATCTGCGCGAGATTTTAGAAGAGGCTTTGATTGAATTTCTCTATAGCTTAGGGCTTGATCAAGGCGGCATTACTCTACTAACCGATGACCGCAAGTTTGGCCTCGTAGCCGCCTACGTGCAGGATGGTCTGCCTAACGATGTGGGTGAATTGCGCTTTGCCATCGTCGAGGGCATACCCTATCAAGAGATTTTACTATCCGGCCAGCCCTTTGTCAGCGTAGATGTCCCGCATGATACTCGCCTGCCCAATTTCAAAAGTTTCAACGAAAGCGGCATGCCCAAGTCGCTCTTGCAAGCCCCCATGATCTCTCAGGGGGAGACGATTGGTTGGATTGGGGCAGATTCAGTGCGAGAATACCGGAACTTCTCGCAACGGGAGATCGACCTAGCCCGAGCTATGGCCGACCAAATAGCCATTGGCATCCAGAACCGGAAGCTGTTGGAGCAGACTCAGCGTCGAGCCGAGCAGTTGAAGGCCGTGGCTCAAGTGGGTGAGGCGGTCAGCGAGATGATCGATTTGAGCGAGATATTGAGCCAAGCCGTCGATCTAATCAAAGAGCGTTTCAAGCTCTATCATGTCTCAATTTTTGTCATAGACGAACAGCAGGAGTGGGCCGTAGTCAAGGCCAGCACCGGCGAGGTCGGCCAAATTATGGTCAACCGCCCCCACCGGCTCAAGGTCGGCAGTAACTCCATCGTCGGCTATGTCACCGCCAACGCCCGCCCTCGCATAGCCCTAGATGTAGGTGAAGATGCAGTGTGGTTTAATAATCCGCTCCTACCTCAGACCCGCAGTGAGATGGCTTTGCCTCTCGTAGCCCATGGCGGCGTAATGGGCGCGCTAGATGTGCAGAGTGTGGAGGCTGATGCTTTTGGGGCTGATGATATTGAGATTTTGCAGATTATGGCCGACCAATTGACTGCCGCCACTGAAAAGGCCAACCTGTTTGAGCAGACTCAACGTCGCCTGCTGGAGCAAGCCACCCTGTTTAGAATCGGTAACAAGCTCGGAGCTACGCTCGATCTAACAGAGGCCGCGCAAGAGCTGGTGCAAGGTACCGCCGAGTCCCTCTCCCTAGCCCATTGCTGGCTGGCAGTGGTCGTTGATTCCGCAGAAGCGCGTCTAATCCGGGTCATCGGCGACTTCCACCAATCTAACAGCCCCTTCCCAGCCCTGCAAGGCCGCTTACTGTCTCCCACCGTATGGCCGAGTTTAGGCCAGATCGCCCAGCAATTAGAGGAGCAGGTTTTTGTAGCTGACGGCCACCGCGTCGAGGGCCAGCCCGCCGGAGACGATCCGCTCCTGCCCCTGTCTCCTGCTTCTGCTTCTGCTTCTGATACAGATACAGCTTCTGCTTCTGATACAGATACAGCATCTGCTTCTGATACAGATACAGATACAGCATCTGCTTCTGCTTCAGCCCCGGCCTCAGCCCCGGCCGGGTCAGGATCAGCCCCCGCTTCATTTTCAGCTTCAGCCGCATATTCAGCCTCAGCTTCAGCCTCAGCCTCAGCCTCAGCAACAGCCTACCCAGACCCCCCGCCGCCGCCGCAACCGCCAGAAATCCTCTTTTTGCATGGCTATGGCGGCACTATGTTAGGTCTAATTCCAGTGGTGCTAGGCAAGCAGGTGGTCGGCTATTTGATAGTGGCTGATGATCAGCCTCGCCGCAAGCTCCAGCGCCAAGATGTAGCCCTGCTCAATTCGATTGCTTTGCAGGCGGCCAACTCCATTCAGAACACTCAGCTTTATGAACGCACCCAAGAAAATCAACAGTTCTTGCGGGCCATCCTCAACCAACTGCCCGACCCCATCTTTATCAAGAACCCTCAACGAGAGCTAGTAGTGGTCAACCAATCCTTTGCCCAAGGGGTGCTTGGTCAGCCCGAAAACAAGCTACTCGGCCTGCCAGATGACACCTATTATCCGCCTGACTTAGCCCAGATAGCCCAGACAGAGGATGCTCGTCTTTTTGAGACCGCTCGGCAACAAGAGCGAGAGCAGGAAATCCGTCTGGCTAACCGGCAAAAACGAACCCTTTATGTTCGCAAAACGCCCCTATGGATAGATGAAGATAAGCAGGGTCAGCCTGATTACCTGTTAGGCGTGCTAAATGACATTACCGAGCAACGGTTGCGGGAGATGGAGCGGGAGCGCTTGATGGAAAGTACTCGCCAAACTCTGCGCCGTACTCAGGCCCTATATCAAATCAGCCATGCCCTAGATACCAGCGCCAGCGCGGCCCAGCAAGCCGACTTAACCTACGAGGTCGTATTAGGCGAATATCTGCGCCTGCTAGATGTGGAAAGCGGCAGTCTGTTACTACTGAATCGACCCCAAACCCATCTAATCGCTCAGGCCCAGTTTAGCCGCCTCAACCAGCCCGGCCCCTCTGCCGCCGCCGCCGTAGCCACCGTATCAGCCCCAGACGAGCCGAGCAACGGCCCAAAAACTAGCTTTTCTATAGCTAATGACCAACTGTTTGCCCATATCCAAAACCATAAATCGCCCCTAACCATCAAATCGGTGGCCGATGACCCCCTAACGGCGGCTCAGGCCGATATTTACGGTCATAGCAAGGCACGAGCCTTGTTGGTTCTCCCCCTCTTGCTACGTCAACAGGTGGGCGGGTTGCTGATTGTGGTTAGTCGCTTGGTTGGACACCGCTTTGGTACTGATGATATTGAGCTGGGCCAAACGATTACCGGTCAGTTGGCTAGGTGGTTGGAGAATAAGCAACTGCTGGTCGAGGCAGAGTATCGGGCCGCTCGCTTGACCACCGCGGCGGAGATTTCGCAGGCGGCCAGCTCTATCTTGTCGGCCAACGACCTGATATCGGCTTCGGTGGCTTTGATTCGGGAGCAGTTCGATTATTATTATGTCGGTATGTTTTTGGTCGAGGCGGAATGGGCGGTGCTGAAGGCGGGGACGGGCGAAGCCGGGCAACGTCAGCTTGATCGGGGACACCGGCTTAAGCTGGGCGGTGGCTCGATGATTGGCTGGAGTGTGGAGCATCGCCAAGCCAAGATAGCCCTAGATGTGGGGGCGGAGGCGGTCTTTTTTAGAAATCCAGACCTGCCCTTGACCCGTAGTGAGATGGCTTTGCCTTTGATTAGCCGTGATGAGGCATTGGGGGCGTTGACGATTCAGAGTGTGCAGGCTAGGGCCTTTTCTGACGAGGATATTACTCTATTGCAGACCATGGCTGATCAGTTGGCTAATGCCATTAAAAACGCACAACTGTTTGCCCAAACCCAAGTAGCCTTATCGGAAACCGAACGCCTGTATCAGATTACGCAAGAGTTGCTGACGGCAGAAGATGAAGAAATGGTTTATCGACTGGCTACCCATGCTTTGGCCCAAAGCGGGCTAGACCTATGTCGGAGCTATGTTTATCAGGTTGGGCCAGATGATGACCCAGAACGGGGGCGGCTGGTGTTGCCTCGGGCCGGCTGGAGTGTAACTGGTCAGATGCCAACGCTGGCCGGTCGATCTGGGGCCGGGCTGTTGGCCAACCTGATTGGGGCTGGGGCGTTTGTTTGGGATGCTTCTCGTCAAGAGTCAAGCCAACAAGACCAAGTTGAATCTCTGCTAACCGAGTTGGAATTGGGCACGCTGGCCTTGATCCCCTTAGAGACTCCTCAACGACAACTGGGCTTTTTGTTGATTGGCTACCGTAACCCAGACAACACCTTTAGCCGAGGCCAACTACGCTACTACAACGCTCTAGCCCAACAAATGGTTGTCGCCCTTGAAAACCTACGGATGCTGAACGCTTCTCAAAAACGAGCTAGACGAGAAGAGATTATCCGCGAAATTAGCGGCAAAATCCGAGGCTCAGCCAACATTGAAGACATCCTGCAAACCACCGTCACCGAACTGAGCAAAGTAATCGGCACCAACAACAGCGGCATCCGGCTGGGATCGTAGCACAGTCTTTAGACTGTGCCGCACAGGCTGAAGCATGTGCTACAGATAATATCGTAGCACAGTCTTTAGACTGTGCCGCACAGGCTGAAGCATGTGCTACAGATAATATCGTAGCACAGTCTTTAGACTGTGCCGCACAGTCTAAAGCA
>JAUCGB010000128.1 GCA_030377895.1 Anaerolineales bacterium HSG24 | reverse complement strand
CTGATTGGGATTTCTTTGCCCTACCAGGGGGTACATAAGGCCATGTCATAAAATATCTCATTTATAGGGACAACAAACTCCTAGCCAAAATAGTATGTCCTGTTTTGGAGGATGGAAAACTCCTATGCTTGAGTAGTGGCTCTAGCAGGTTTTCTTCCACATCTCGCTCGTTGGTCAAACTGACACCATCGGGCAGGTTGCGTTGTTTTAAGCGAGGTAGAATCGATATATCCTGTCCTTTTTCCTCCATCATCTGCAAAATCGTTTCATAAAATTCAACGCTCAAAGCCTTACCGCTTGCTCCCTGTAATTTTGATCGAATCAATCCGGTTTGGGATAGCTCAGGATGTGCCTTCATCTCCCGAAAAGAGACATGCTTTGTCAAAATGGGTGAGCAGATATTGACCGAGTTGTGATAATAAGAAAAAGGATCGTTAAATCCTTCTGTTTCGGCTCGCCATATTGAATGGATGTAACTACGAGGACCTTTGCAGTACATGACGCAAATGTCACCGGGGCGACTGTTCACATTACCGCTCCATAATTTACGGGTGTCCGCGGGTACTTGGTCGAGCATGTCAAAACCTAATGGATGAGCAATTAGTAACCAAGCCTTCAAAGGTTCCGGTAATTGTTTTGACTGTTCAGGTTCCGTCGCTTTTACAGAAAAATCGTACAAAAAAGCACACATCTCCGCCGGAGATAAGTTATGGCGTTGTCGAAACTCATAAAAAGCGTAGTTCAGATCTGCATAATATTGATGCCGAGCTGTTTTGTCTCGTTTTATCGGAATATCTGGGATTGGCATATCGAAGGTATCACAAATTCGTTGAAGGATATTGAAACGACCATAAAAACGATAAGGAATATAAAATTCTGGACGAGTACAGTATAAGCCAAAGGTTACATTTTCAATATAGTCTAGCCAGTCAGACCAATTGTTTTCATTTGAGAACGGAACCATAGGGATAAACGTGCCTTCTCTATCCCAAGTTCCTACATAAATATCTTCTTGAACCATCTGTTGATAATCTGCTGTAAATTCTTCTATATCAGCAAAGTCAGCATCATCAGCAAAAAAAGAAAAGACTTCCACTAGATTGAACTCAAAATAGTCGGTATTGGGTATCGCTATATTATTCTTTTTTAATGCGGCAACAATTTCATCATTCAACTTAAAATTAAGTTTATTTAACCCAAATTTTTCCTCAACTTCAGCTGGGTTAAGATTCTCGTATTCACTAATCGCCGCTTGGCCTTCGGGTGAGTTCTTGTATAATTCCCATATATAGGGTGAGAATTCCATTGATATACTCCTGTTTGTCAAAAATTAGTTGTGTTTTTGTCCTACGCCATGCCAGCCCACCCTCAACTAGCAGTAGTCCAATTACCAGCAATGGAGCTACCTAACTCTATTGCAACTCTTTCTTTTTTGCCGACATCCAACGCCTTATCACTACAAAAATAAAGCCAAGGCCAATAACCAACCAAGCAAGCTCACGACCACAACACCCATTATTCCTGAAATAATGATGACTTTCCATGACAAATGTTCCTCAATATTCACCTCTTCGGGAGGATTTTCCAGATTCATTAACTGTTGATATTCCAAAGGATGCTCTTCGATCATGCGCTCTTTGCTGATTTTGCCAGTGAAAATAGTCATATTCATCGGCAAGATGCGAGGGTTGAAGTGGGCATTGTACATGTGCCAGATGGCAATAGCCGATACAGCCAACATTGCCTCGTCACTGTGGGCTACTTTAGAGATGGGGATGATGATACCGGGAAGATATTGGGTGACGAGAATGGGGAACCATAATATTAATCCAGAACCCGCCATAATAAACATTCCCCAAAATACAGCCCAATAATCAAACTTTTCTATATAACTAAACCGACCAAATTTGGGTTTTTCTTTATTAAGTCCCAAAAAATATTTGAAATTCTGGATAACATCTTGCCCATCCTTCAATGAAGGAAAAACATCCAACACTTGTCGGAAATCTCTGTTATAAAAGATGATGATAAATGCCAAAATTAGATGATATATAGACCCAGCAATCATCAAAGTAGCCGCTATCCGATGAATAACGCGCACAATTTCAATGCCTCCCATTGCCAAAATAGATTGTTGTGCCCATACCATATTATGATATTTTTGCGGTAATCCGGTAAAAGCCAGAGTGATGAATGTAGTGAACATGATAACATGTTCAATCCGGCGACCAAGTGTGAAGCGAGTGAAATATTCAGGAACTTTTTTCATGCGATGCTCCTTTTGCCTTATTGATGATTAAACGTAGAAAATCCAAACCAATATGACTTATTAAACCTATCATCACCATGCTAGTTAGTGTTACAAAGAATATTTCGGTGTAGTAGACCACCCATGTTTCTTCGGGGCTAGGTTCGTAGTGTGCCAGCCACGCATCTGGGAAATTAAGCGTAGCCTCTTCGTGACATTTCTGGCAGGTTACCAACAAATTTTCTCTGATACCGAGTCCTGCTTCTGGGTCGTCGATGGCGTGGATGGCGTGGATACCATGACAATCAAAACAAACAGCCTGACGAGGCGGTGTGTCTGGATTTGGTTCAAACAGTTGCAAGGTGGTTCCGTGGAAATCAGCCACGTAAGTTTCAAAAACATTGGGCGAGATGTCATATTCATCCATCAACTCCTCGTCAGCATGGCACTCGGCACAGAGGAGGGGCGAGTCGATACGAAATTTTGCAGTGGTGGGGTCAGAAATATTGTGTACACCATGACAGTCAATACATACTGGCACATCTGGATTGTCTTCACCTAATAAGGCCGCACCGTGCACACTGGAAGCATACTCATCGTTGATGTCGTCATGACATTTGCTACACATTTGGGAAATGTGCTCACGAGGTTCGTTGGGAACTTGGATATTATGATTGCCGTGACAATCAACACATGTGGCTGTGTCAAGGTTGTCTTGGGCTAAGGCTATAGTATGAATGCTATCTTTCTGTTTCTCGTGAATTGATTTGTGACAATCTTGGCAAATCTCACTTTTTTTTACGGTAAATTCGCGGGCATTGGAGGCTGATGAGGCTGAATGAGGAAAGGTGTACTGCTCTTGGTCACGGTGGCAATTGGTACACATCATTGGCATGTACCCATGTTTTTCGGTCAAATTTTCTCCATGAACCGATTCGTTCAGCAAATCGACGTTAACGTTTAGCGACAATGCTTCATCGGAATCCAGTATCAAGGCATTGGTAAGCAGACCATGACAGGTTTTGCAAGGTTGGTCAGCAGGATAAGTTGGGGCATCGGTGTGACAGGTTTGGCAAGTTTGGTCTAGCCCTAAGTTATCCACAACGTCATGGTGAAGTTCCTCAATTTTGGGATCATCATAAGTTTGATGACAATTTTGGCAGGTGGCAACGGAGTTCTCTGCAAGCAGGTCAGCCGATTCCATCACATGTCCACCGACATGACAAGCTGTACAGACGGGCAAATTAGCCGTGTTTTCAGCCATTAAGTGACCGGGGTTGTGTTTTTGCAGGGAGTCATGACAGCGGTCGCAACTCTGCGACACATCAGCGGCAAACTCCTCCCGACTTTGGGCCGGATTAGGTTGGTGGGGATAAAGGTAGCGAGTACGACTGCGATGGCAATCGGTGCAATAAACCTGCTCTTCAGATTCAGAGATATGAGAGCCATGCACCGATTGTGACAGTTCGCCCACATCTACCCCCAGCTTAACTGTTTCGCCCGAAGGGAGAATAAGCTCCTCATCAGCCCCAACATGACATTTTTTACAAACGTAGTCGGGAGATGGGCCATCGGCACTAATTGGCTCAACTAGTATCATTGCGATAATCAGGCTGAATAGTAGTATTAATACTTTTTGCGGCATAGCTTCTCTCATCTATATGCTAAGGAATGGGTATTAATTAACATGTGCATTGCGTCGGAGATTATGGTAGGGGCTAGGCAGGGCGGTCTGATTTTGGAACGTACATCCATGTTCTCTCCGCCCCTGCCTCGCCCGTCATTTCGTAGATTCAGGGCGAGGCAAGGCGGATTGGAGTTCTGATTTCAAACCAACGCTACACCGCCTTGCCTAGCCCCTACGATTGCCAAACGCGCAACTTATTTAGGACTCGTTCCTAATTACTGGAGGATGATTTTTTTTCGGATTGTTCTTCTTGATTTTCTTCATTGTAGCTACCCACCAAATCACGGTCATGATGACCTATAGCAAACTCCATCATAACCTCATCCGATTCAACGGTAGCCGAGCCGCCCTCGTAGTGGCAACTTTTGCAAGCAAAATCTAAGCTGAGATAGGGCTTGGATACCGCGCCTTCCTCATCAAATTGGGTCAAGGAACGAGGGTTGATAGCCATCAAATGTGTACGCAGGTCGCCGCTAAATCGCTCAGGGTCGCCCAACGCACTCTTGGTAACGCGAGGCATGTGGCAATCAACACATTCGGCGTGTTTTCGATCCGTGATTTTTTGCAGATCAACATTCTCAAAATGGCAATTTTCGCAAGCTGTTTTGATACCTAAACCCTTAGCATACTTAACGCTTTGATGCGGGTCATGGCAATCAATGCAGTCCATTACCCGCTTCTTAGATTCAAACAACTCTTCATACTGCTCGTGATGCTTAATGAAACCGCCGCTGGCATCTATCTCTGTTATATCACCCCGAATATGGCATTTGCCACAAGCCTCTGCATCGCGGTCAACTTTTACAGAAACCAATTTGGGGTTATTTACATGGTTTTCGCCAGGGCCGTGACATTCCTCGCACTGAACGCCCGGTTCGACCCATGTACCAACAATACCGGCCAATCCGTCCTGATGAGTTCCCTCTTCATCGTCATAGCCGGTGGTGTGGCACGAGCCGCAGTCGTAGGGTACGTTTTCTTCGCCAGCATGATAGCCCACCCAATTATCGCCCATATCAAGGTCTTTATTGTATAGGTTGTACTGTGTTTGGGCATCTTCATCGGTACCGGTGATGATGTAGCCATCTTTGTCGATAAAACGGGCTTTCCAACCATATCCGCCGATGACGTAGGAAATATCATCCCAAGTGTAGCCTTCGGGTGGTTTATTAACTTCGGAGTAAGGGTACTTTGGGCGTTGACCATCGACGACTTTATTGAGTTTGTAGGGATGTCCGGTTTTCATAAAAGATTTGTAAATATCTTCATGACATTCCTCGCACGCTTCGGCACCAACATAATTGGGGGGGGGTATAGCTTACGCCATCCTCACCGTCTCTTCCGTCAGCACCCGGTACGCCGAGTAGCCCTTCTGCTCCGGCAGGGCCTGCCTGACCGGGCGGCCCGGCTACTCCAATCGGGCCTTGCGGGCCAGGTTCTCCGGTGCAAGCAGTTGTCAAGGCTATCACTAAAATCAGTGTTGTCAGCAGAATAAATTTTTTCATGATGATTCCTCATTACAATTTTGGATATTTTGGATTTTACGATTAGTGCTGGCAGTGATTTCAACCGTACCCTAAAGGTTTTTGAAACCTTTAGGGTATTGGTAAGAACTTTTCTAGCTAACTATATCAAAAATGGGTACACCGACTTTTTTGAGAAGAGTCTGTGTACCCGTGTGATTTTATTCCACAGTTTTTTCAGAAATTCATCTTCCCGCAAGTTCTAAACTTGCGAGAAAGTTTATCTGAAAGGTAAAAGTTCAGTAAAACCGCCCTAGAAACCCGATTTCTCAAAGAAATCGGGTTTCTGACGCTCCTTTTGGCAAGTTCACTGAATATTTACTCTGAAAGACCGCAGAAGCATATATTAAGATTATTCTTCGTTGTAAGTGCCAATCTGGTCACGTTCATGATGTCCCAGAGAGAACTCCATCAAAACCTCGTCTGTTTCAACGCTGGCCGGTCCGCCCTCGTAGTGACAACTCTTACAGGCAAAATCTAATGCCAGATAAGGCTGGGAGGTCGCACCTTCTTCATCAAACTGAACAGTTTCAAAGGGATTGATGCCCATCAAGTGAGTACGCAGGTCTCCGGTATAGCGATCCACATCTCCCACAGCGTTCTTACTGATGCGCGGCATATGGCAATCGATACAATTGGCATGTTCACGATCTGTAATTTTTTGGAACCTTTCTTCTTCAAAATGGCAGTTCTTGCAAGATGTCCTGATACCCAGGCCATTGGCGTTTTTAACGGTTTCGTGCGGATTGTGACAATCCACACATCTCATCAGCCGTTTTTTGGATTCAAACAACTCTTCGTACTGCTCGTGATGCTTGATGAAACCACCACTGGCATTAATCGATTCAACATCACCCCGAATATGACACTGACCACACTGTTCAGAATCGCGGTCAATTTTCATTTTAACCAGATAAGGATCTTCGTTGTGCTGGCTACCGGGGCCATGACACTCTTCACACTGAACGCCGGTTTCGCTCCACGTACCAGTAATACCGGGTAGGTCATCCTGATGACCATCGGGTTGGTAATTAGTGGTGTGACACGGGCCACAGTCGTAGGGTACGTTTTCTTCGCCAGCATGATAGCCTACCCAATTATCGCCCAGGTCAAGGTCTTCATTGTATAGGTTGTACTGCGTGGTGGCATCTTCATCACCAGTGATGATATACCCATCTTTGTCGAGAAAGCGGGCCTTCCAGCCATAACCACCGATAACATAAGTAATGTCATCCCAAGTATACCCTTCCGGTGGGTCAGTAATCTCAGAGTAAGGATATTCTGGTGGTTGACTATCGACCACTTTGTTCAGTTTGTAGGGGTGTCCGGTTTTCATAAAAGAGTCATAAGTATCTACGTGACATCCTTCTTCCCCGCAAGACTTAGTACCAACAAATTGAGGTGCTTCAAAACCTGAGTTCGGAATTCCTAAATCATCAGAGTTAGTTTGTTCAACGGCAACTTCTTGTGGATTAGTAGGAGCGGCTGATTCTGGCAAGGCTAGAGTACCACATTGGGCCGCTACCATCGCTACTAATAAAACAAAACTGGCAAGTATTACTAATCTTTTCATGGTGTTACTCCATTTGCTAAAATAACGTCATTGTTGTTATGTAATTTGGCTAACTGGCTTATCAACTTAAAACGTGCCACTTGGTAAGTTAGCACATTTTACCAATATGGCTTGGTTTCCGCTCTATCGCTTATAGATAGAGGCGATAGAGGCTACAGCGATTCAAACTGCCGTACTTAATTAGATAGTTGGCTAACAGTGAGAATTCATGCTATTTTGAATAGGCAACCCTCCTTGAAAAACACTTATTTACAGTTGTTGCGTCAAAAAAGTGCAACAAAGTGAATGAATAAAGCGTTACCCATTATACCATACCTAATAGTCCTGCACAAATAGCGCAGGCGAAGTGTCTGATAGCAAATTATTGCCTAACCACCCAACTGTTATTATAATAAGCCTCTCAAATTTCAGCGCATGAGAATTGGGGGCGCAGGTTTCTAGCCTGCGAGTCTGTGAGTCTATGAGTCTGCGGGCGGATGCCTGCGCTCCCAAATTGTCTCAATGTGCCATAATCAGGATAATTCTTTGCAAACCAACAAATTCTATCTATTGCTGACCGTCTTTATCTCCGGCATGACCACCTTGGGGGTTGAGTTGTCGGCCAGTCGCTTGCTCCACCCATTTTTTGGCACCTCACAGGTAATATGGGCCACCATCATTGGGCTGATGCTACTCTATTTGACCGTGGGTTACTTTATCGGCGGGCATTGGGCCGACCGTGACCCGCGTCCTAGCACCTTGTTTCAAATCACCGCTATGGCTGCGGTGTTGATTGGACTCATCCCCTTTGTCTCAGCCCCAATTTTAAACTGGTCAATCAACGGGTTTACCAGTTATGATGTGGGGATTCTGGGCAGTTCCTTTGTGTCCGTGCTGATTATTTTCAGCCTGCCGATTACGCTACTTGGCATGGTGTCCCCATTCGCCATTCGTCTAGCCTTACAAGATGTGAAACAAGGCGGCCAGATTGCCGGTTCGATTTATGCCATCAGCACTTTGGGTAGTCTGCTCGGTACTTTTTTGCCGGTGCTGTTCCTCATCCCGACCATCGGCACTCGGTTGACTTTCTTGACCTTTGCTGTGATTCTGTTGACCGTCAGCGTAATTGGTTTGTTATTAACCCGTTCTAAACGAGCCGTGCCATACACCAGTTTGTTCATCGTTTTGGGTGGAGCTATGTTTTGGTTCGGTAACGCCCCGATTAAAGACACCCCCGGCACAATTTATGAGACTGAATCAAGCTACAACTATATTCAGGTGGTTCAGCAGGATGATGGCCAGTTTGGAACATGGACATTTTTACAGCTTAACGAGGGGCAGGGGATTCATTCGGTTTACAATCCTGGTTTTTATGACTTTCCGCTAACCGATGGCGTGTGGGACTACTTTTTGATTGTGCCATATTTTAACAATCCACCCTATAAGCAAGGTGAGGTGCAAAAACTGCTCATCATCGGTTCGGCGGCGGGGACGATTTCTAAAGCCTACAGCCATATCTATGGCCCAATCGAGATAGATAGCGTGGAGATTGACCCCGACATCATCGAGGTTGGGGTCAAGTTTTTCGACATGACCGAGCCAAATGTGCGATTGCATGCTCAAGATGGTCGCTATTTTTTGGCGAATAGCAATCAAAAATATGACGTGATTACCGTGGATGCGTATCGCCCGCCCTATATTCCGTTCCATTTGACCACACAGGAGTTTTTTCAGGAGATTCATGACCATCTGGCGGAGGATGGCGTGGTCGCTATTAATGCTGGTCGTACCGCTACCGACTACAGTTTGGTCAATGTACTCGGCACGACTATGGCCTCTGTTTTTCCGAATGTGTACGTGTTAGATGTGCCAGATTATGGCAGTACCTTGGGCAATAGTCTCGTGA
>JAUCGB010000127.1 GCA_030377895.1 Anaerolineales bacterium HSG24 | reverse complement strand
TTTTCAATCACAAATAGATGAGATAGTCCGAATATTCTTAGGGGAGATTGCTCAAAAAGGTAGGTTATGATTTGTAGGGTGCGACCTAGTTTTGGACGGCGGGCGACGATATTATCGTAGCCCGGGTAGATTTGGGTGTGATTGATGATTCGGACGGGTAGGTTGGCGATCAACTGCTGTAGCCCTTGGTTGGTGTAGGCTCGCACATGGGGGGCGAGTTTGTTACGCAATAGGTCGGGTAGATAGTTAATGAGTGGCGTGTTTCCAAAATGGTATTCACCGCGCCAATAATGCCCATGCGTCTCAAACGGATAGAGCCGGTTGGGACAGAAGATGACAATCCGGCCACCGGGTTGCAGAACGCGTACCATCTCGGCCACAGATTGAGCGTCATCTTGAACATGCTCAATCACTTCATGGCTCAGAACAAGGTCAAAATAGTCATCAGGATAGGGCAGATATTCGCCCGCTCCCACATTAACCAGTTCCGAATGGTTTCGACTGTCCATGACCCGTTCCAACTCAATATCTAAACCGATTACATGTGGAGTGAACTGTTTGAGTGCTTTAACATACAGGCCCACGCCACATCCATCAACCAACAGTTTGCTATCGAAACGTAGGCGCGGGCCTGCCGCCATCTGAATCATCTGGAGGCGACGTGCTTGTCCGGCTCGCCAAACGAGGCTCGGTACACCCCGTTCATCGGCTTTATCGTAATGACTCATGCCGTATCTCCTTATTTTTGGCCCACATGTAGGGCTATAGTTCCCATCATCAACATGGTATAGTGTACATCTTTTAAGCCCGATTTTTCCATCGCCTGTTTTAGCTCCTCTGGACGCAAGAACGCATCGGCGGAGTGGGGCAGATAGCTGTAGGCATCCGCTTGACCGCTGATAAAACTACCCAATATGGGGACGACGTTATGGAAATAGAGCCGGAACATCGCCCCAAACAGCGATTCTGCTGGACGAGGAATCTCCAAAATGGCGACCTTGCCATCCGGTTTGCAGACTCGTGTTTGGTCGGCTAAAGTCGCGTCAATATCGGTCACGTTTCGCATTAAAAAACCACTAACTACACCATCAAAACAGTCGTCATGAAAAGGGAGATGGAGTGTGTCAGCCCCACTCCACCTGAGTTTTTGCCGATTCTGTAGCTGGGGGTATCTGTTTTTACCGACGAGCATCATCGGGAGTGTAAAGTCAGCCCCAACCACCTGCGCGAGGTCGGGTCGTTGTCGAATCGATTCAAAGGCGATGTCTCCCGTACCTGTGGCGATGTCGAGCAATGTGCCATGCGGTGGCAACTGTAACTGCTTAACCAACAGGTTGCGCCAACGTCCATCTTGCCCCGCGCTCATCAACCGATTCATTATATCATAACGGGGGGCAATCCGAGCAAACATCTGGTTGATGTATGTATGTTTTTCTACGGCTGAGTTAAAGTTCATTTGAGGGTTCATAATTATTTCTCTGGCCGTTTCTTTTATTGGGTTTACAAATAAGGGCTACAACGTAAGCCGAGACATGTAGCACATGCTTCAGCCTGTGCGGCACAGTCTAAAGACTATGCTACGATATTATCTGTCGCACGTTAAGTTGATAGCCACAAATAATAAAAAACGCCTAATGAATTTAGGCGTTTGTATTGTAAAAATTGGATTTTTAGGAAAAACGATAACTATTCTGCAACGCTTAATTTTGGGTAAATCATACCGCCGATTGAACTTAGCATGGCACACACCATTGAACCGCCAACACCAAAGATAATCATGGCCCAGAACACTCGTCCGGCTAAACTAAGCGTGTCAAAATTTACGCCGTAGTCAACCAACCAGACAAATTGCGAGGCAATATTTTGCCCTAAATCTACCATCAAAAAGCCAGCAGCTGCCATCATCATGGCAATTATACCACCGTATACGCCAGCCCAAAAGCCAGCCATCCAACCTACTTTGCCACCTTGATGGGTATTACGAATACTATCACTGGCCATCAAACTAGCTAACAAGCCTGTGGCTAAACAAACAACTGGAAAACCGGGCCAAACAAGATAAGCAAGCGAAAAGAATGGTATATTCTCATTGGGTGGGACGAGACTGAGTATCATCAGTAATAATAAGCCTATACCACCGGCAAAACTAGCTTTTAAGCTAGACCAAACCATTAATGCGGCATGCTGATTTTGTTGGTTGGGTTGGTTTTTGTGCGCTTGCTGATAATGTGTTGGTGGGGCGTATTGCGGTTGCCTTTGTTGTTGTTGTGTTGTAACTGTCATTTCAATCTCCTTAATCCTTAACATAAATGATTTCGATATGATTAACTTTCATTAAAGAAGTTGATAGCGATTATAGCATCATTGCCTACAGTTTGGCAATAGTAACTAGGCGATTTAGCCTACGCTATCCCTACGATTTATTAATCAGGTAAATCCTACTAATAAGACGGCCTATTTTACGTGTTATAGTTCAGTTTGGAAAATCAGTCAATATTTTTGGTCTATGAACAAAACCAAATTATAAATGGTAAATGGTGAATTATAAATGGTAAATGAGTGGGTAGTGGTGCAGATGTAGTGAGAGGAGTGCAAAGCTTGCTTTGCATGCAAGGGGCTATCAACGTAAGCCGAGACATGTAGCACATGCTTCAGCCTGTGCCGCACAGTCTAAAGACTGTGTTACGATATTATCTGTCGCACGTTAAGTTGGTAGCCCATGCAAGGCAAGCCTTGCACTCCGGATTTCCCTATCACTACTTGTGCAGGACTACCTAATGAGTGTAAGCGGCATGTTGCAAGTCGCAAACAGAGTTTGCTTGAGCAATTGTGTTCCCAAACCCAGTTTGGGAACAAGGGGACTGAATGATTACGTTTGTATTCATAATTGCTACAACTGTATGATTGTGCTAATATTGGTATGCTAACTACTTTTGCACCACTACCATAAATTTAGTAGGAGGAGTTTATTGATATGAATGGTATAAACCCGTCAACCGAATGGTTGACTGATTATGATAGACATCTTTTTTCAGAAGGAAATCATGAGCGTCTGTATGAAAAAATGGGCGCGCATGTTATTGAGTTAAACGGGAAAAAAGGGGTACATTTTTCAGTATGGGCACCCAATGCGGTACAAGTAGAGATCGGCGGTAATTTTAACGATTGGGATAGCTCAAACCATCACATGTTTGGGAGTGAAAGCGGTATTTGGACGCTGTTTATTCCTGATATAGGGGAAAATACGCTCTATAAATATCGAGTGATTACCCCGACTGGGGAGAAGTTTGATAAGTCTGACCCCTTTGGTTTTTGTATGGAACAACGCCCCAAAACTGGCTCGGTAGTCTGTGACCTCGATAGTTATGAATGGAATGATGCCGAGTGGGTCAGTAAACGGCCTGAAACCCAAGCGTTTGATAAACCGTTATCTATTTATGAGGTTCATCTTGGCTCATGGAAACGTTTGCCCGATGCAGAGTGGGGTAGTCGCTATTTGACCTACCGCGAACTGGCCGAACAGTTGTTACCTTACGTCGTTGAGATGGGTTACACTCATATCGAGTTGATGCCAATCTCCGAATACCCCCTAGATGCGTCGTGGGGGTATCAAGTGCTAGGCTTTTTTGCCGCCACCAGCCGATATGGTACACCTCAAGATTTAATGTACTTTATTGACCAATGTCATCAGCAGGGTATCGGAGTGATTATAGACTGGGTCCCCGGTCATTTCCCCAAAGATGGCTCCGGCCTGAACTATTTTGATGGGACGCACCTCTTCTCTCATTCTGATTCGCGTCAAGGTGAACACCCCGACTGGGGAACGATGGTATTTAACTATGAACGGCATGAAGTACGCTCATTTTTATTAGCTAATGCCGTTTTCTGGTTAGACAAGTATCATTTTGATGGATTGCGTGTTGATGCCGTTGCCTCGATGCTGTATCTCGATTATTCTCGTGAAGAGGGGCAATGGATTCCCAATAAGTATGGTGGACGCGAGAACCTAGGCGCGATTCAGTTCTTACGCAAAGCCAACGAAGTAGTGCATGGCCTCTATCCCGGCGTACTGACCATCGCCGAAGAATCAACCGCATGGCCGATGGTCTCTCGTCCGACCTATTTGGGTGGACTTGGCTTTAGCCTTAAATGGAACATGGGCTGGATGCATGATACTTTACGATATATGAGCAAAGATCCAGTTCATCGTCGCTATCATCATAACGACATGACTTTTGGCCTGTTATATGCCTTTAACGAGAACTTTATCCTGCCCCTTTCTCATGATGAGGTGGTGCATGGCAAAGGCTCATTGGTCGGCAAGATGCCCGGCGATGATTGGCAGAAGTTTGCCAATTTGCGAGCATATTACACCTTTATGTGGACACATCCGGGCAAAAATCTAATCTTTATGGGTTGCGACTTCGGTCAGTGGGATGAGTGGAACTTTAACGATGGGCTTGATTGGGAAGCAACTGAGCATGGGGATAATCATAAAGGCATGGTTACCTTTATGAAAGAGTTAAACGCAATGTACAAAAATACTCCAGCCTTGTATGAGAATGATTTTGAGTGGACTGGGTTTGAGTGGATTGACGCAAACGATAATGATAATAGCGTCTTCTCGTTTTTGCGGAGAGCGAAACATACTGATGAGTGTGTGATCGTGATTGGTAGTTATACTCCCGTGCCACGAGAAAACTACTATATTGGTGTTCCCGAAGCAGGTTTTTATGATGAAATATTCAACAGCGATCAAGGCCGATATTGGGGCAGTGACGTGAACAATGGCGAAGGGGTTCAGGCCGAAGATAAACCAATGCATGGCTATGACTATGCGGTGAAGCTAACTCTGCCTCCATTGGCAACGGTCATCTTAAAGGTGCGTAAAAAACTCACTAAAATTTTGCCTCCGGTAGAAGCCGTGGCTAAAACCATCGAAATGGCTGAGGAATCAGTCGAACTACCAGCGAAGAAAATAGCCCCAAAGGTAAACAAAGCTAAAGCCAAGAAGAAATAGAACGAGACAAGAAACTGAACAGGCTCAATAAGGAAATGGGCATTAATTAATAGGTGCATGCTGATAGTTCGCCTTCGACAAGCTCAGGCGACGCGACGTCGCCTGAGCTTGTCGAAGGCGATGGCGAAACGCGCAACTTATTTAATTCCGATTCCTACAAGGGCCGAAGGGGCATGGTATTAGGCATTGCTCCTGATAGTTTGTAGAACAAAAAAAGGGCTATCAACGTAAGTCGAGACATGTAGCACATGCTTCAGCCTGTGCCGCACAGTCTAAAGACTGTGTTACGATATTATCTGTCGCACGTTAAGTTGATAGCCAAAAAAAGAGCCACGAAGTTCGTGGCTCTTTTTGATTCGATGTACTCATGAATCGTATTGCAACAACGAGAATATATCGTAATTGGGCAATTTCTCTCGCCCATTCAAGAAGGTCAATTCGACTAGAAAGGCCATGCTAACCACCTCACCGCCCAATTTCTCGATTAACCTACCAGTTGCTTCGGCCGTACCGCCGGTAGCGAGGAGGTCGTCAACCACCAGTACCTGTTGCCCCTTGGAGATAGCATCGACATGCATCTCTAAGGTGTTGGTTCCATACTCTAGGGCGTAACTCTCAGCAATCGTTTCGGCGGGCAGTTTGCCCGGCTTACGAATCGGGATGAATCCTAGCCCGAGCTGATAGGCCAAGGGCATGCCAAAGATAAACCCCCGTGATTCCATGCCCACCACCACATCAATCTTTTGCTCTCGATACTGGTCGGTCAACTGGTCTATCGACTGTTTTAGGCCCGTCGCATCTTTGAGCAGAGTGGTAATATCATAAAAAAGTATCCCCTCTTTAGGAAAATCAGGGACATGACGAATTATTGATTTTAAGTCCATCTTAACTATCTCCTGTAAAATTGGTTTGGATTTTGGGTAATGGTGCAGAAGTAGTGATAAGGATCCGTTAGCTACCCGCAAGTTCTAAACTTGTGGGTAGCTGACCACTACCTATGCAGAACTACCGGATTTTGAAACCTTAGTACCCAACAAAACATTTAGTCTGAACTAATTAAGGCAGTTCCAACGATTAAAACCTCCCAAACGGAGAGTTGGCTAGAAGCCGACCCTCCATTAATCGTAGTATGTGGCTCAGGGTTGTTCAGTTCTAACTCTTATGGGCATAATCGTGACGCTACAAGCGTCACCTACAGTAATTTGGTCGGATATGGATGTATGGAGGTCACGCTTGTAGCGTGACAAAATGGAGAACTGAACAGCCCTGTGGTGCAATTATCAATGCAACAGCAGTTGGTGTGTCTAATCCAAACATAGCACATCCTTTTACGCATTAAAGAGAAAAATTTTATTCATTATAATACGCATGATGTATTTTGCCAAATATGCATTTAGTGTCAACTTAACGTTTGTAGTAGGCGATTGCCAAACGCACAACTTATAATTCCGATTCCTTACCGCACCAGCAACTGACTGCCCTCCTCTCCCTTCTCTACCTCAATCCGATGGGGGAAGGCATCCTTCAACTCCTCCACATGGGTAATCACTAACACTTTCTGGAAATCCTCTTGAATACCGTTAATCGCCTCAACCAGACGCTCACGGCCCAGCCCATCTTGAGAGCCGAAACCCTCGTCAATAATCAGAGTTTGTAACTGCGCCCCGGCCCGTCGTGCCAACACTTTGCTAATGGCAATCCGAATGGCAAAGTTGATGCGGAACGCCTCCCCACCCGAAAACAGGTCATAATCACGCGTTCCCAACTCGTCAGCAATGCGAATATCGAGCGTTTCGATGACACTATCGCCCTTTTTAGTGGCCCGTTGCGTCTCAAATTTCAGATTCATGCGCCCATCGCTCATGCGGCTCAACAGCCGATTAGCCTCCTGCTCAATCTCTGGAATCGCGCTCTCAATCAGCAACGCCTGCACCCCTTTTTTGCCAAAAGCGGCCTGCAAAGTCTGATAAATTCCCAACTCTTTTGTGACCTGTTTGAGGGCGGTGGCCTGCTCCTTACGACGCTCGGCCAAAGTAGCCAAATAGTCGAGCTGTTGTTTGGTAGCCGCCACCATGTCTCTGGCCTGCCGCTCCACCCCCTGCAAGCGAGCCAAACTGGTTTGAGCCTGCTGTAACTTTTGCCGCAACTCCGGCAGATTTGCCGTCTCGATTTGGAGGGTAGCAATCCGCTGTCGGCCAGTTTCGGTCTGAGTTTGCAATCGCTCCAACCGACTCTGCTCCCGCGCCAAACGAGCCTCCTCTGGGGGCAACCGCTCGGTAGCCTCAGCCAAATTCCGAGCCTCCTGCTCAAAAGGATACAACGCCGTCACCCGTTGTTTGGCCTGTTGATGGGCCGTTTGATCGTAGTTGACCGTGGCCAACTTGGCAGTCACATTCTCTAGTTCCTGACGAACCGCTTCAGCGAACGATTGAGAATCAAGCTGAGTTTGCAACTCCTGTTGCTCGGCATGTAGTTTGACCAGTTCGGTTACAGCCTGCTCCGCTTCAATCAAGGTCTGCTTGAGACGACCCAACTCCCCTTGGAAACTAGGCATACTTTGCAGTTGTTTGTCGGCCTCAGCCATGCTCTCGGTAGCCTTATTTTGTTGGATATCTAACTGCTTAATTCGTTGACTATTCTGCCGATACAGACCCCGCTTACTCTCGATTTCGTGCAAAAATTGGGCTGATGCTTGCGCTCGATGCTTCTCGTCAAGAGCAGTTTTACAAACCGGACAATGTGATCCAGCCTGCTCCAACTCAGCCAACTTCTCTTTCAGAGTTTGCCCCTCGCCAATAATCTGGTTTTGCTGCTCGGTCAGACGGGCCAACTCGGTTTCAAGCTGACGACTTTGTTGGAGTTTGCTCTGACGCGTCAACTCCACCGCTTTCAGTCGATCTAGCTGAGTGCCTAAACCTTGCAACTGCTTGCGTAAAGTATCGACCGCCCCCGCCTTGGGAGTCAGAAATCCAATATTTGTGGTCACTCGCTGTAACCTCATCTTTAATTGCGAGCGAGCCGTATCAAGCCGACGCTCCAACCCATGTTTCTGGTTAGACAAGTTGCTCGTATGTTGCAGGCGTGCTTCCCAATCAGAGACCGCCTCTTTGACCGACTGTAACTCTGTCATGCCAGTCTCAATCTCGGTTTGACGAGCCAAAATCACCTGATACTGCTCCAACGTAACCTGAATCTGTGCCACCGTATGTTGCACGTAGGCCAAGTCAGCCTCATCATGCTTGAGCCGTTGTTGCAACTCCTCAAGCTGACGCTGTTTCTCGCTGATAGCCTGATACTGCACCGAATAGAGCCGCTCATCCGTCTCGGCCTGTTCCCGCGCTTGGCTGAGAGTCGCCACCTCCGCTTCGGCCTCTTTCAAACTCTGTTGATATGTTGCCCGCTGACCGAGTTCCTCATCAATCTGCTTGATTTTGGCCTCATGCACCGCCACCTCAGTTTTGGCAATTTTTGCCCGCACCTTAGCCCGTTCAGCGTAGGTATCGTAAATATCCAAACCCAAAATATCGCTTAAAATTTCCTTCCGTTGCCCCGCCGATTTGGTCGTGAAAGCATCGGCCTGCCCCTGCAACAGAAAAGCCGAGTTGGTAAAGGTTTCATAATCGAGTCGCATCAACATGTTGATTTTCTGTTGTGTGCCTCGAATCGCATTGTCAGACAGAGTGCGCCAGCCTATCTCCGTCTCAGCCTGAAAACTGAGCGTACTCCGACCTCGTCCTTTGCTACTCCGTTTGCGTATAATCCGATGGGTGTTACCATGTAACCCAAAGGTATATTCTACCTCCATCTGCTCTGCCCCAAGATGGATGAGCGCATCGTCACGAGCGCGAGCTTTACCCCACAAAGCCCACGTAATCGCATCCAACAAACTACTTTTACCCGCCCCGTTTGGGCCAGTCAACGCCGCCAAATGAAAGCCTT
>JAUCGB010000126.1 GCA_030377895.1 Anaerolineales bacterium HSG24 | reverse complement strand
TCTCTCACGGGTATCCGTTCAGCCACAATACTAATCCTTGATTGTAACCGAGTGATTAGTCACAAAAACTGAATAAGGACAATCACGGGATGTTATGTCAACTAAATACATCTACGTTTAGTTTTTTATTGCCTTTTTATGGCTAAATGACCTAAAACAGGCATATATACCCTATATTTATTTTCAGAGGAGAATTTTATTTCCCATTCAACGGAACCAGTGCCCATACCGACAAGTCGATAATATTGATAATCGCCCCGTCCTGTTGAGCCAACATCAGCGGGGCGACGGCGTTACTACAGTGAACGGCTCCGTTGATGATAATCGCCATGACCCGCTCCCAATCGCTAAACTCCTCTACCGGAAACGGCGTTTTGGCAAACTGCGATGAGCCATTGACCAAAACATCAACCCTGCCAAATTGCTCAAGCGTCTGCTCGACCATGTGAGCCACCTGTTGTGAGTCGCTCACATCAGCCTGAACTGGCAGAGCCTGCACGCCATAAGCCCGCGCCTCTTGGGCCGTTTGCTCCGCCGCCTCAGCCGAGCGATGATAATTGATGACCACACGCGCCCCGGACTTGGCAAAAGTTAAGGTGATGGCTTTGCCGACTCGATGTGCGCCGCCGGTTATTAGGGCAACTTTATTTTGCATGATTGTACAACTGTCCGCAACCGGCGGCAATGTCGATGCCACGCCGGAGGCGAACGGTAGTGGGAACTCCCGCTGCTTGGAGACGGTCACGGAATCTGTAGACCCGTTCATCGGACGAACCGCTCCAAGAGGAATCGGGGGTGGGGTTGAGAGGAATTAGGTTGATGTGACAGAGCATATCTTTGACCAAGGTCACGAGTTGGTCAGCCTGCTCGTCACTGTCGTTCAGATTGTCCATCAAAGCATACTCAAAGGTAATACGGCGATTGGTGATGGTGATATAATCTCGTAATGTCTCCATGAGCATGGCGATGGGATACCGCTTGTTAATCGGAATGAGGGTATCACGTAGGGCATCGGTGGGAGCATGGAGCGACACGGCCAAGCCAATCTGCTCCGGTTCTTTGCTCATACGACGAATAGCTGGCACTAGTCCAACAGTAGAGACGGTCATGTGTCGTGCGCCCAAGTTAAAGCCTGACGAAGCGTTTAAGCGACGAATCGCCTGCCATGTTTCAGTATAGTTGGCTAACGGTTCGCCCATGCCCATAAAAACGACATTGGTCACATGACGCGCTTCCTCATTAAGCTGACGGGCATAATGTAATACTTGAGCCACAATCTCGCCCGCCGTCAGATTCCGTATGAAGCCCATCTGACCTGTAGCGCAAAAGGGACAGCCCATCGCACATCCGGCTTGGGTGCTGATACAGAGGGTCTGCCGCTTCTCGTAGCGCATCAACACTGCTTCGACCTCGCGACCATCCATCAATTTGAACAAAATTTTGCGAGTTTGACCATCTGTCGAGTCAACTACCATATAGGGATCAATTACCTTAAATTGGTAACATTTCGTCAATTTTTGCCTCAGCGATTTCGGCAGATTGGTCATTACAGAGGCATTATCAGCATAGTTTTGATACAGCCATGCCTCAACCTGTTTGGCGCGATAAGTCGGTTGTCCCCATCCGGCAAGAGTTTGTTCGAGTTCTATGGTTGATAAATCAAAAATAAACGGTTTATTAGTCATGGTAATTTATGCCCCTGTCGCCATAAAAACAGGTACAACCTTAATTCCTCGCTGTTATACCTCTAAATTAGTCTTAGCTAAATTTTTTGTCGATATTGAATCTTTGTAAGCGTTATCCTTTATACCTCTTTTTGCTCCATCTTGCAAGAACTAATATACTAGGTGTGAATCTGCGAATTGCGAAAGCAATTCGCTGTTACCATAAGGGTATTGCCTAAAGTCAGTCAATCATTTATAGTAATAAGCGGGTCATCATAGGTAAATGACCCAGAAGTGTCTTTAATTTTATCATGGAGAAGGCGTATATGATGCTTACGTATAAAATTGTGCAGTTATCGAACCTTAGTTGGGCGATACAATCGGAACAACCCAATATGATGAACTATCTGATTATCGGTGTGGTGGCGTTGATTATGTTTGCGTTAGGGGCTTGGTTACGCCCTTGGTTGGAGCAACGGTTAGCCTCAACCCCTCCCGTTGAACCTGTTCCTGAGCCAGTCGTGGAGGATGAACCGGATGTCGAAATTGAGTATCAGGCTTTTGAAACACAGTATCGGCAACAGTTAATTCCTCAAACCGAACACATCTCTTTTTGGCATACGACAAATCACCATCATGTCACAGCCTCACGGGAGGAGTTTTTTGTCTCGCCCGATTTTCTGATGGTTGATGATGATAGTCAGCGTCTTCATTTACGAGATTTATTCAAAAATTTCCGGCATGTGGCCTTGCTAGGAAACGCGGGCGCGGGCAAAACAGAAACCATTTACTATTTATTATTGACTTACGCCCGACAAAAAGCCAGTTCTCGATTGGGCTTACGAGATGATGTGTTTCCTGTTCTGCTTCCTGCACCAGAGTTAGCCCTAGCCCTCGGAACATTTGCCCAGATGTCTCTCGCCTTTTACTTGCAACAAAAACTGTCGGAAGCACCATCTGGTTATGTTGAAGCTCGACTCAAAGAAGGACGCTTCTTGATTTTGCTAGACAGTCTTAATGAATTGTATGTTTATGACGCAGAAAGGGTAATCCAGTGGATTGATAACCAGATTCCCCAATACTCCAATAACCGATTTGTGATCGTGGCTCGTCCGGCATTGCAGAAGATTATCAGCCAAAAACTGGCCTTGACTATGGTTCATTTCGCTCCCTTTGAAACCGATTCCCTTGAACAGTTAGCGAAAAAATGGGAAGGTATTATCCCCTCTGCCTCCGACACCTTAGCCAAGGTGTTACAGGATGATGAAGCCTACTCCTTGGCCCAACTCCCGTTCCACATGCTAATGATGATGATAGTGGCGAACACCCTTAAATCGTTGCCCACCATGCGAGTCAATCTTTA
This sequence comes from Anaerolineales bacterium HSG24, assembly GCA_030377895.1. GTDB lineage: Bacteria > Chloroflexota > Anaerolineae > 4572-78 > J111 > JAUCGB01. The sequence continues at coordinate 6,134 of JAUCGB010000126.1, read as the reverse complement.
TCCCACTTATCTCACCACCTTGCTCTCGTTTGGTGAGGAAGGTGCGGCGACGCACTATTCTGAAACCGAAAAACGTACCTTGTTACAGTCTCTGGCCTTCACCATGCACCAACAACACCAAACCTATATGGAGCGAGTTAGCTTGGGGCAAATGTTGCGCGGCATTTTACGCACCACCGAAGAGAACGCAGAACTGTTTATCGAGCTATGTTTAGAAAACGGTCTGCTGATTCAAATAGAAGACGAATGTCGATTTAATCAACTAAATCTGCAAGAGTTCTTGGTCGCTCGTGAAATTGTTGAGAACAATTTGCATGGCTTGCTCACCAAACAAACCAACGATTTGTGGTGGCATGAGGTAATTAGCTTTTTCTCTGAGCTGACCGATACCAACACTGTCATCAACCGTATTTTTTCGCAAGAGACAAAAGAGTTGGCTACCATAAAAGCGGAGCAGGCCAAAAGCTTGGACATGCTCAACGAAGTGTTAGACCCCATTGAAGACAGTACTGTTGACACCGTCTCTTCGGCGACAACAGCTACCGTATCGCTTGTCCCTGATGAAGCCGATGCAACTGAAGCAAAATCAGAAGAGAGCGAACCGGAAGAACCAGAAAAAGAAAAACATACTATCTTAGTCGTTGATGATACACCACAAAACCTCAAATTTGCCCGTTTTATTCTACAACGAGGCAACTATCATGTCGAAGAGGCCAACGATGCAGCGGAAGCGTTAGAGTGGCTTGAAGACAATCGTCCTACCCTCATCCTGTCCGATATTCAGATGCCGGATATGAATGGTTACGAATTTTGTCAGCATCTTAAAGCCGATGAACGGATGAAGGACATCCCCTTTATGTTTGTGACCGCATTTAGTCGAGCCAGTAAAGAGATTGTCAAAGGGCTTAAAATGGGAGCGGATGATTATGTCCCCCGTCCCTTTGCGCCCGAGGAGCTACTGGCTCGAATCGGGGCCAACGTCCGCGTACATGAGGCTGAAAAAGCGGCCCAACGTCGGGCTGAGGAAGCAGCTCGACGGGCCAAAGAGGTGGCTTTGATTAATCAGATTCAGCAAGCCGTGGCCGCCTATCTAAATCTGGATGATGTCCTTAATAGTACTTTAGAGCAAGTTCAAGCCGTCATCGAATCGGATGCGGCGGCCTTATGGTTTGTAGATGATGATAATAACTCGTTGATGTTGGTTGCGGCCTATAATGCCAACTTGACTGAAGAGAATGATGAGCCACCTCAATCTGAGAGAATACCGTTGCAAGAGGGCATGTACGCCCATCTTGTGCGAAAAAATCAACCGTTTTTATCGGGTGATATTCTGGATGAAACCGAAGATGCTCGTGTTCTGGCTCAAGTGATGACTCATGTTCGCTCTATGATTTGTGTCCCTCTCCGAGTTCAGGAACGGGTAATTGGGGTGTTAGAAACCGTCCATGCCAAACCCGCTCAGTTTAATTATGAAGACCTGAATTTGCTCAATGCCGTGGCTGATGCCGTAACGGTGGCCATTGAGAATGCATGGCTGTTTGGGCAACTACAAGGCTTTAACCAACAGCTTGAGCAGATGGTTAAAGCTCGGACGCGGGAACTAGTTCGAGAGCAAGAGAAGAGCGAGACGATTCTGGTCAGTATTGCCGACGGGTTACTCGTGACCGACCCCGATGGTCGTATTTTAAGAGCAAACCCCGCTATGGAGACCTTGCTCGATTCCAAACTTTCCGAGTTAACCGGCGTGTCAGTAGAGCATCCCAACTTTAGCTCCCCGCTTTGGAAATTTGTCCGAGAAATCAGTAAAATGTCGGAGGATCATTATACCGCCGCTGTTGACGTGGTGAACCCTAAAAATGAGAAGAAAATCCTCTCTTTTCAAGCCAGTGCTGCCAAAATGTGGGATCAGGCTCAAAAAGCCAATTTAGGCACGGTTATCGCCTTGCGTGACGTGACAGCCTTGCAAGAAGTGGATCGTATGAAAGCCAATTTTATGACCGGCATAACCCATGAGCTAAAAACCCCCTTAGCCATGATTACCCTCCATTTAGGGGCCTTGATTAAATATAATGACCGTCTTGATGAAGAGACCAAGATAGATCGGCTCCACCGTATTGACAGAGCCACAAGGCTGTTAGGTCGATTGGTCGATGGTATTCTCGAACTTTCAAAACTGGACAGTGACATGGCGCAGTTCAATTTTGAAACCGTCAACATGGTCGATTTAGTAACCCAAGTCATGCAATCACTACAGCCCTTAGCAGACAAAAAGTCGTTAAGTTTGGAGTTTAACACCGACCAACAAAATGTCACGGTGAACGCAGACCGAAATCAGCTAGAACGGGTGATTATGAACTTGACCGAGAATGCGATCAAATACACCCCTGAAGGTCAAGTTAAGGTTTTCTTAGGTCAACAAGAAGAAAATGCCATTTTTTGGGTCACAGACACCGGAATCGGTCTCACCGAAGAGCAGATTGAACGACTCTTTGAGCGATTCTACCGAGCCGACAATCAGAGGAATATTTTAGGAACCGGCTTAGGTTTGTCGATTGCCGAAGAGATTATCAAAGAGCATAAAGGTGAGATTAAAATCACCAGCGTATATGGTGAGGGCAGTACCTTTACTGTGACCATGCCGTTACAACGTTGATGCGTGATTGTGTGATATGACCAAATCAAAAATTCGCTAACGTTTTCACGCATCACGTATCATGTATCATTATGAGACAAATAACTGTTACTGAAATTATCCGGCAATATAAACTCGGCTTCCGAGAATTTAAGAACGCCCATATTAAACCCGGTTCGTTAGCCAAAAAACGGCTCTCTAAGCTAAATTTGGATGGGTCGGAGGTCGTCAATTGTGACTTCCGGCGAGCCATTATCCAACGAGGGAGTTTTAACGCGTCTATCATGCGTGATTCCAATTTTCAGGGAGCTAACCTCGCCAACTCAGAGTTTAAGGGGACTGATTTGCGCGGATCCAACTTCAAAGGAGTTGATTTGAGTGGGGTTGATTTTAGCTGGGCTAAACTTGAAGGGGTGGAGTTTACTAGTTCCATCATTGTGGGGGCAAATTTTGCCGGATCGAATCTTAATGGGACAACTTTTATCAACGCCAACCTCAAGGGCTGTAACTTTAGCTCAACCAAACTAGACAAAGCCAACTTTACCAAGGCCGAGAGCCAAAAGGCAGACTATAGCTTCGCCACGCTAAACGGAGCCATATTTTATCAAGCCGACCTCAGCGGGAGCGACTTTAGTCAAGCCGAACTTGAAAACAGCGACTTCCGCGAAACAAACTTGGCAAGCGTTAATTTTTATGAGGCCAATCTACGTAATGCCTCGTTAGAAGGGGCTGACCCCGGCAAACTGTGGTGGAAGGCTAAGTTTTCACTGGCTAATTTAGAGGGTGTTATCCTGCCCGGTGGTCGAATTTTTGGCGAAGTAGGCACAAGTTAAGATAATTTAACCATGAAACATCCATATATCACTGCCTCGTTACGCGGGATTGGCGGGCAAATCAAAACAAATCCTATTGACTTTTTAGTAGAGGAGATTCCCCTCTATCATCCTTCTGGTGAGGGTCAGCATGTGCATGTCACTATCGAAAAACGAGGGATGTCAACCTACGAGGCGATTAAAAAGATTGCCTCAGCGTTGGAGATGCCTCGCCAAAAAATCGGATACGCGGGTCTTAAAGATGCCCATGCCATCACTCGCCAAACTTTATCTATAGATGGTGCTAATCCAGATGCAGTCGCAAAAATTGAGATACCAAACCTCAACATTTTGCAGGTAGACCGTCATGGTAACAAATTACGAATCGGGCATCTTAAGGGAAACCGATTTATGATTCGAGTGCGTCAAGTGGCTCACTCAAGTTTGATACAAGTCAATGAGATTATTCAACAATTATCAACCAAAGGTGTACCCAATTTTTTTGGCAAACAACGGTTTGGTTTGCGGGGCAACACCCATCGTTTGGGCGAACAACTGATTCGTCAAAATGAGGTCGAATTTTGTCGTGAATATCTTGGTCGTCCTCAAACAATCGAGAATCTAGATATTCAGAAGGCTCGGCAACTGGTCGATGCCGAAAAGTGGGCCGAAGCATTATCTCACTGGCCGCGTCGCAAACTATCAGACGAGCGTAAACTGCTCCGATCAATCGTTCAGGCAAACGGTAATATAACTGGTATTTTTCGATATGTGTCAAAAAAAATGAAACTATTCTTTATCTCGGCCTTTCAGTCTCACCTTTATAACCAACTTCTCACCCAACGCCTCGATTCACTGGATCGAATAGAAGTGGGTGACATCGCCTATATCCATCATAAAGGGGCTTCATTTGTGGTGGATGATGTGATCACAGAGCAAAAACGGATCGCTTCCTTTGAAATCAGCCCTTCTGGGCCGATGTATGGCACAAAAACCCTGCTCGCCGAAGGGTTGCCCGGTGTGCGGGAACAGGCGATTTTAACCAAGTATGGTCTATCGTTGGACGATTTTTCCTTGCCCAGATTACGTATAAGAGGAAATCGTCGCCCTTATCGATTTAAGCTCACCGACCCCAAAGTCTGGTGGGATGAAGGGGTTATGGTCTCGTTTGAACTGCCTCCCGGCGCTTACGCGACCACGGTTATGGCTGAGGTGATGAAACCTAAAGAGTAGTGCAGTTCTCCAGTAGTTAAAAAACTCTCAGTACCCGACAGAAAAGTTAGCTAAAACTAATTAGCACAGAGTTTCACAGAGGAACACGGAGATTCACAGAGAAAAAGCGATTTATTCTTTCCTCTGTGTCACTCTGTGCATCTCTGTGAAACTCTGTGAAACTGTTTTAGCTTTTCCTAAACTACTTTGTCGGGTAGCAAGAAACTTCCGCACTGCGTGCTTGGTTGGAATCTGTTTATCTTAAAGATTTGTCCGATTCTCCACTTTCGTTTATAGTCCTTAATGAATCAAATATTTTTTGAAGGTTAATATATGATAGCGATTATGCTTATCTTTACCATTGCGCTCTCTTTTAGCTTTGTCGGAACCCGTGTTGTACGAGATGTTGCCATCAATACCGGATTTGTTGCGGTTCCCAAAGCTGACCGTGCTCATACCGAAGTCACGGCATTAATGGGAGGAGTGGCAATTTATACCGCCTCGATTGTAGCCTTATTGGTTATCGCTGCGGTGACGACTGTTTTTTTAGGCACTAAACTGGGTGTGGCAGAGTTTTTAGCGATTATCTCTGCCGCATCGTTGATGTCAGCCATTGGCTTGTGGGATGACCGTAAAGCGTTACCGGCTCGATTTAAGTTGTTGGCTCAATTTGTCCCGGCCATTTTCGTTTATTTGGCCGGAGTACAGGTTAGTTTACCCGGAATTTCTGACCCTATATTGTCAAATATCGTCAACTTTATGATTACAATATGCTGGTTGTTATACATCACCAATGCCATCAACTATTTGGATAATGCTGATGGAACAGCAGTGATGACCTGCGCCACAGCTAGTGCCATATTTTTGTTGATTGCGGTATTAAACGGACAACAGCTTGTCTCGATTTTGGCTGCGTCGTTGTTGGGGGCTAGTCTGGGATTTGCGCGATATAACCTACCTCTTCCACGCAGTACCATCTTCATGGGAGATTCTGGCTCGCTTTTCCTTGGTTTTTTGTTGGCTATTTTGGGCATCAAAATCCGTATTCCTGTCAATGATGCAATCATCACTTGGATGGTGCCGGTGTTGGTGTTGGGGTTGCCAATTTTTGATACTACCTTAGTGTTTATCTCTCGGCGACGGCGAGGTGTTTCCTTCTTTCGGGGAGGGGTAGACCACATCACACACCGTCTAGCCCGTTTGGGTATGGACAAACTTTCGGTGGCCCTGACGGTCAGTCTTATTACAGGAACATTGGGATTAATCGCTGTATTTGTCACTCAAGCAGTATTCTATGAAGCCTATATTATCCTAGGTACAATCCTCGCTGTAGCGATATATATCCTATGGCATATTGAATTTAAGGCATCCTACGCCTTAAGGACAGGGCAAGCAGTACCGTTTCAACCAGAAAATACAATAACTAAAGAACTAAATAAGGAGAAGATTGCAATGAATGCAAAAAAGTATATTGATGG
>JAUCGB010000022.1 GCA_030377895.1 Anaerolineales bacterium HSG24 | reverse complement strand
AGTTATAGTAATCGTGTTGTTGATGAGCCTTTATAGCTTGACCAACAGTTTCACCTTTTTAATTGAGCATGACCAGCCACTGCTATCAAACGCGGCTCGACTGGAGAAACTAGTAGTAGATATGGAAACAGGTGAACGTGGTTTCCTAATTACAGGCAAAGAAGAGTTTCTTGAGCCTTACAACAATAGCATACCTGAATTTGATGATTTGATTGAGAAAGAGAAGGAGCTAGTCAGCGATAATCCATCTCAAGTGGCCGTACTAGGAGAAATTGATCGGATCCATGATGAGTGGATTCGAGTAGCTGGTGAGCCAGAAATTGCCAAGCGACGTGAAGCTAATAAAGCTACAATCAGTGCTGAATATCTTCAAGAGGTAGTTAAACAGGAAACAGGCAAAAGTATCATGGATGAGATACGCGTCCTGTTGGCAAGTATGGAAGCCGATTTTAGAGCTGATGATGATCCAGAAAGCATTATCCTAACGGTAAAAATAGCCAAAGATATGATTGACCAAGAGACGGGTCAACGTGGTTTTATCATCACTGGTGAAGATAATTTCCTAGAACCTTATGCCCAAGGTCAAACAGAATTGACAAAAGATATTGCTAAATTACGTACTCGATTGGTCGATGATTCTACGAATAAAACTCGATTGAATCAGATTGAGGCATTAGCAACTGATTGGACAGAAGAAGCTGCTGAACCAGAAATCAATGCTCGCCGGGAGATGGATGCCAACCCAGTAACAATGTCTGATGTAATAGCAATGATGGAAGCTGGTACAGGCAAATCTATTCTGGACGAGATGCGTATCCATTTTACTGATTTTATCCAGAATGAAGAGAAACTGAATAGACAACGCGCTGAGACAGCAATAAATCAAGCCATTCTGACCTATCTGTTAGGTTTTGGTGCGATAATAGGTAGTATTGCCTTTGGTATAATGATTGGCTATTTTATATCACGCAATATAACTACCTCTATATTATCCATGACCGATATTGCTGATAAGTTAGCCGCTGGTGATCTGAAGCAGACGATTGGGTCTACTAGCCAGGATGAAATCGGCATGATGTCTCATGCTTTTCAGCAGATGATAAACTATCAACAACAGATGGCTGAGGTTGCTAATCGTCTCGCTGAGGGTGATGTAAACGTCGATTTTGCGGTGCAATCAGAGCAAGATATGTTGGGCAATGCTTTCCGCCAGATGGTGTCCTATCAGAGAGAGATAGCTCAATCAGCCGAGCGATTGGCTAAAGGTGATTTGACAGTAGATGTGGTTGCTCAATCAGAGAAGGATATTTTGGGGAATGCTTTCCAGCAGATGATTATCAACCTGCGAAAAGTTACCTCTGAGAATAAGAACCAAATCTGGCGTTCAACCGGACAGGCTGAGTTGAATAACTCAATGCAGGGCCAGCAGAATATAACTGCCTTGGCCGGCAATATCATCTGTCTTTTATGTGAATATCTTGAGGCTCAAGTGGGGGTTATCTATCTGTTGAATGATGATGTTTTGGAATTGGCTGATAGTTATGCGTTTCTCTATCGAGAGAGTTTAGCCAACCGTTTCAAAATTGGAGAAGGGTTGGTTGGCCAGGTGGCTCGGGAAAAGAAACCGATAGTTTTGTGTGACATGCCCAGTGACCATCTCAGAATTACCTCTGGCTTGCGGGAACTGATGCCAACCAATGTGGTGGCCTCACCATTTATGTATGAAGGTGAAATGATTGGCGTGGTGGAGTTGGGGACAATGAGCCAATTCAGTGAGCGGCAGATGGAATTTTTAGAGGGGGCTATGCAAAATATTGCCATTGCTTTTAATACAGTTCAGGCTAGTTCCCGTATGCAGGTGTTGCTTGAACAGACCCAACAGCAGTCTGAGGAGCTACAAAGTCAGCAAGAGGAGTTACGGGTTGCCAATGAAGAATTGATTTCGCAAACAGAGACCTTGCAGGAATCAGAGACCAAACTCAAAGAGCAACAAGCAGAACTTGAGGCGACAAATGTTCAACTAGAGCATCAAGCCACGGCCTTAGAAGATAGCCGTAACGCTTTGCAAAAGAAACAGGTCGCAGTGGATGAACAGAATAAAAAGCTGACACAGGCTCAAGATGTATTGGAACAAAAAGCGGAAGAGTTGTCCTTGGCTAGTAAATACAAATCAGAGTTCTTAGCCAACATGTCTCATGAGTTACGTACTCCGCTTAATAGTTTGCTGATTTTGGCTCGTATGTTGTCTGATAATGAAGAGGGTAATTTGACCGAAGATCAGGTCGAATCGGCCCAAATCATCTATAATGGTGGGGTTGATCTGTTAAACTTAATCAACGAAATCTTAGACCTGTCGAAAATCGAAGCAGGCCGGATGGTGTTTCAGGTTGAAGCGACGCGTTTGGATGAGTTAGTGACGACCATGCAGTCTCAGTTTAACCATGTGGCTGAGAAGAATGAGGTTAATTTTAGAATAACCAAAGGTGATAATCTCCCTGTGACCATCAAAACTGACGCGCAACGGGTGCAACAGATTATCAAGAATCTGTTATCAAACGCCTTTAAGTTCACCGAGAAAGGCGACGTTACTTTGGCAATTTATCGCCCTGAATCAACCGTGGATCTATCCCGCAGTGGTCTTGATCACCGCCAGACTGTGGCTTTTGGTGTGACAGATACGGGTATTGGCATGACTCCAGAGCAACAAAAAATCATCTTTGAGGCGTTCCAGCAAGCGGATGGTAGCACCAGTCGGCAATACGGCGGCACCGGGCTGGGGCTATCAATATCAAGAGAGTTAGCCACTAATTTAGGAGGTCAGATTGATTTGGAGAGTGTCGTAGGCCAAGGCAGTACCTTCACCTTATACTTGCCAGAGCAATTTGATGAGAAGACCCTCTCTGAAAAAAAATCCTTAGAGACAGAAACAGAATCGAGATATACTCCTTCTCGTTCCCAAACTCACATGCCTTCTCGTTCCCAAACTGAGTTTGGGAACGAGGCTACCTCTCCCCTCTCATCTTTCTCGGATGACCGAACTGACCTAACCGAGGATGACCAAGTTTTATTGATTATTGAAGATGACCCGAAATTCGCCAAAATCGTGTATGATTTAAGTCATAAAAAAGGGTTTAAGAGTTTGGTTGCCCAAGATGGTCAAACTGGTTTACAATTGGCTCACAGCTACAAACCCTCGGCGATTATTCTGGACCTAAATCTGCCGAAGCTGGATGGGTGGCAGGTGTTGGAGCGGCTAAAAGAGAACGCTGAAACCCGTCATATTCCGGTGCATATCATGTCTGTGGATGATGAGTCTATGGATGCCTATAAACAGGGCGCGATGGGTTATCTGACCAAACCTGTTACCGCGGAAGGGTTAGATGAGGCGTTTTTACGAATAAGCCAGTTTGAAACGCGGGGGATTAAACGGTTGTTGTTGGTTGAGGATGATGTGGTCTTGCGGCAAAGTGTCAGAAAACTGTTGGATGGTAGTGATGTGGAGATACAGGAAGTGGGGTTAGGCAAGGAGGCGCTTGATTTATTACAAACCCAACATTTTGACTGCATGATATTGGATTTAACCTTGCCCGACATGAGTGGTTTTGAGGTGTTGAATCAGCTAAATCAAGGTGAGACGAGTTCTCGTTGTCCGGTAATCGTTTATACTGGAAAAGCCTTAACCGTAGAAGAAGATGCCGAACTGATGAAATACGCGGATAGTGTGATCGTTAAAGGGGCCAAGTCACCGGATCGGTTGTTGGATGAGACTTCTCTGTTTTTGCACCGAGTGGTAGCCGACATGCCGCAGGATAAACAAGAGACTATCCAGAAGATGTATCACCAAGAGGTACAGTTGACCAGTAAACTGGTGTTGGTGGTGGATGATGATACCCGTAATGCCTTTGCCTTGTCCAAACTATTGATTGGTAAGGGATTGAAAGTAAAACTGGCTAAGGATGGACAACATGCTTTGAAGGTGCTGGAAAAAACACCTGAAATAGATATTGTCTTGATGGATATCATGATGCCGATTATGGATGGTTATGAGACTATCAAACAAATTCGGGCGCAAAGTAAATTCCATAATTTGCCGATTATTGCTCTGACGGCCAAAGCCATGAAGGGAGACCGCGAGAAATGTCTGGCGGTGGGAGCCAATGATTATCTCTCCAAACCGACTGATGAAAATCGGTTATTGTCTATGTTGCGGGTGTGGCTGTATTAAGGAATGAGCATTAATTAACGTGTACATGTTGATAGTTCGCCTTCGACAAGCGCAAGTTATTAAATCCCGTTCCTAACGTGGGACGTGGGACGCAACACGCCAATACGCACTGGTAATGCTATGAAACCAAAAATATTGATTGTGGATGATAAACCACAAAATCTTTATAGCTTAAAGGTTTTACTAAAAAAATTAGATGTGGACGTTATTCAAACCACATCAGGATTTGATGCCCTTATTTTAGCCTTAGAGCATGATTTCTGTTTGGCAATTGTTGATATTCAAATGCCAGAGATGGACGGCTATGAGTTGGTGGAGCTGTTGCGAAGCGAAGAGAATACCGCTAATCTCCCCGTAATATTTGTCAGTGCTATTTTTTCTGATGAGTATCACCATAAAAAGGGGTATGATGCTGGAGCTGTCGATTTTCTCAGCAAACCCTTTAATCCAGATATATTACTGAGTAAGGTGCGTATTTTTCTGGATTTATATCAACAACGAATTCAGTTGCAAATTGCAGTAGAGCAGTTGAATGAACAGAACAAGACCTTGGCGCATCAACGATTGATGGCCGAAAGTCTGCAACAGGTGACGACCACCCTAAATAGTAGCCTAGACCGAGATACAGTGCTAGATAAAATTATGGAGCAATTAGGCCGCATCATCCAGTATGATGCGGCTAGTGTTTGGTTGCGGGATGGCTCTAATCTGGTGCTTATTAGAGGCATAAATTTCGCCGCGAGTTACATCGGCTACAAAGTACCACTTTCTGGTAAAAACATGGTGGTTAAGGTGTTTGAGGTCGGTCAAACCATCATTATTCCCGATGTTCGACAGGATCCGCGTTGGGATAACTGGGAGGAGGAGATTTCGATTCTTAGCTGGATGTGTATTCCCCTATCAACCGACTCGCAGAGAATAGGAGTGCTGACGGTGGATAGTTTTGAGGTTGATACGTATCATGAGGCTGATGCTTTGGTGTTGCAGAGTTTCGCCAATCAAGCGGTCAATGCTATCAAAAACATGCAGTTGTATGAGGAAGCTCAACAAGCCAAAGAAAAGGCCGACCTAGCCAACCAAGCCAAGAGCGAGTTCCTATCTAACATGAGCCATGAACTGCGGACTCCGCTCAATGGAATCCTTGGTTATGCCCAAATCCTCAAACAAAAGCCAAATTTGACGATGGAGATAGACGATGGGCTAACTATCATCCAACAGAGTGGCAACCATCTGCTGACCCTCATCAACGACATTCTCGACCTCTCCAAAATCGAAGCCCGCAAAATGGATATCTATCCGCTTGAGGTTAATCTACCCAATTTCATCGATGGGGTGGTGGGTATCATGCGGATGAAAGCACAGGAGAAAAATATTCTCTTTGAGCATGAAACCAGCAATCTGCCTAACGGAGTCATGGTCGATGAGAAACGTCTGCGCCAAGTTCTGCTCAATTTGTTGGGCAACGCGGTCAAGTTTACCAATCAGGGTAGGATCACTCTGCGAGTAAGTGAATTGACCGACGCGTTAGCTAGTACGACTCAACGAAACGCTGAGTCGCTCATTCGTTTTGAAGTTGTCGATACAGGCGTGGGCATGACCCCAGAACAAGCCAGTAAAATTTTTGAAGCGTTTGAACAGGTGGGTGATATTAGAAAACGGGCCGAAGGCACTGGCTTGGGGCTGGCCATTACCAAACAGTTGGTCGAGTTGATGGGTGGTGACTTGCAGGTACGCAGTAAGTTGGAAAAGGGCAGTACCTTCTGGTTTGAGATTAGTTTGCCGATTGTAGAGATGGCGGATAAGCAAGTACCTTATGAAGCAGGCCACCAGATTATCGGTTATGAAGGAACACAACGGAAAGTCTTGCTTGTGGATGACCTCGCCAGTAACCGAGCCGTGTTATACAGCCTTTTAGAACCGTTAGATTTTTCCCTCAAAGAGGCCGCTGATGGGGCGGAAGGGGTGAAGGTTGCTACCGAATGGCAACCAGATTTAATCTTGACCAATTTGGTCATGCCAATTATGAATGGTTTGGAGATGATTAAGAAAGTGCAGGATACACCAACCTTGGCAGAAGTAAAAACGATTATTTTATCGGCAAGTTCGTTTGATAAACAACAATGGAGTGAGGCGATAAAGTTGAGCGATGGCTTTCTGAATAAACCGTTTAAGGTGAACGATCTGTTTGATTTGATAACGGATAATTTAGAGTTGGTATGGCGGTATGAGGAACAGGCCGATACGTCTCAAAATATAGCCGTTGAACTGGTCGTGCCACCAGTAGAGGAGCTAACCGAGTTGCATCGTCTTGCCAAACGGGGAGGTATGAAGAAAGTACGACTGTGGGCACAACACATCATCGAGATGGATGAGCAGTACCGCCCCTTTGCCGAGCAGGTGGAGACATTGGCAAAACAGTATGATGGACTAGGAATTATAGAGTTGGTGGAGGGACTTCGCTCAGTGTGACATGTTGTAATCTAACATTGTCAAGGATTATCAAGGTATAGCACCCCAATAGAAATGAAGGGGCATAAAATGAAATATTTAACCGTGCTAAACAAAATCGTCGTTTTAATGATAGCCATGCTGTTGAGTGCATCAGTCTCAACCATTCAGGCGCAAGAGCCTGAGATAAAGTTTAACCACGCACTGAAGTTCGGCTTTGAAGGACTTGACATCATGCAGGACAGTGATGGATTTCTTTGGATTGGCACTAGTGGCGGATTGGTCAGATATGATGGAATTGAGACAAAGTTCTACAAAGCAGGCCCAGACTCAATTTCCTATGATATTGTTTGGACAATCCTTGAAGACAGGAAGGGACAATTATGGATCGGTACTTTTGGAGGGCTTACTAAATTTGATAAAGAAACAGAAACCTTTACCCAGTACTTAAATGATCCTGACGACCCAAACAGTTTTAGTGGTAAAATCGTTACTTCGATTTATGAGGATAAATCAGGTGTTCTTTGGATAGGCACTCGTAATAGTGGACTGAATAAGTTCAATGAAGAGACAGAGACCTTTACTCACTATCAGCATGACCCGAATGACCCTCATAGCTTGGGTAATGGCGAGGTTTATGTAATTTATGAAGACTCAGCCGAAACATTCTGGATAGGTACGGACGAGGGACTGAATAGGCTTGATCGAGAAACGGAAACTTTTAGTCACTATAAACATGATCCTGACCCTATCGCTTTCTTTGGTTTTCTAATTCAGCACTCTAACTTCGAGAGTACTAACATCAAAAGCAATCCAAATAACATGCTGGAAGTAATTTTACCGCAAAAATTTACTGCGAATTTAATGTAATCGGTAAGATTATTTTCACCGAAGACTATTTTTAGCACTCTCACCCATCGAGTGCTAACGATTTTGAGCTAAATATGTGTAACCAAAGAAAAAGGTAGGGTCAGGATTTGCCAAAGGGTTTCAGAAAAAGCAGTTGCTAGCCTTTTTAGAACAGTATGTATAAATGAATATAAGGAATCGTATAATTATGACTACCTCCGAACAGACTGAACAAACAATCCTTATTGTTGATGATAACCCCACCAATTTGGGGGTATTGGCCGATTATCTAGAAGATTACGGGTTCGATATCCTAACCGCGATGGATGGTGAGGATAGTTTAAACACCGTTTTCAAAATAAAACCAGATATCATCCTGCTAGATGTGATGATGCCGGGGATAGATGGCTTTGAGGTTTGCCGCCGATTAAAAGCCGCTGAGGCCACTAGAGATATTCCGGTTATTTTTATGACAGCCCTAGCCGGTGAGGATGACAAGATCAAAGGATTTGACGTGGGCGCGGTGGATTATGTGACCAAACCAATCCAACAACGGGAAGTTCTTGCTAGAGTGATCACCCATCTGCATATCCAAGCCCAAACCAAGCAGTTACAACAACAAGCCGAGAAACTTGCGATTCAAACAGAAAAACTTCAATCTCAGGCGGAGGAGTTGCAGGCAAAAAATCAACAGTTAGTTGAACTGAATGTCAGTAAGGATAAATTCTTCTCGATTGTAGCCCATGACTTAAAAGGGCCGTTTGTTCCATTATTAGGCGATACAGAGCAATTGGCTGAAGTGGGCAATACATATACTCCGGAGCAGGTTGAAAAGGTAGGAAAATCCTTACATCGAACTGCCAAAAACACCTTTAACTTACTCGAAACCCTGTTGCAGTGGGCGCGTATCCAAATGGGCCGGATAGAGTACCTACCCAGTCGGCTCAACCTAACTAACATAATCGACCAAACGATTAACCTGCTGACAGAGGTGGCCTTTAATAAGCAGATTGTCTTGCAAAATAAATTGCAGATTCCCGTTTATCTCTATGCCGATGAAAACATGCTAAAAACCATCATCCGTAACCTGATTAACAATGCTCTTAAGTTTACTCCAAACGGGGGACAGGTGATAATAGGGGCACAGAAACAACCTCAAAATCCTAAATTTGTCGAACTGTGGGTCTCCGATACTGGTGTGGGGATTAGTCAGATCAATATAGAAAAATTGTTCAAAATTGGTGAACATCATACTACTCTCGGTACGGATGAGGAAAAAGGCACGGGTTTGGGTTTGACTATGTGTTATGAGATGGTGGAGAAACATGGTGGACAGATATGGGTGGAGAGTGAGGTGGGGCAAGGAACAACCTTTAGGGTGACACTCCCTGCCGATGGTGAGTTACCAGAAGGAGACTGGTTATCTGAGGAAGCGTTGGATTACTCAAGAAAAGTTGAAATTCTGATTACTGAAAAAACCACATATATTGTTCCCCCAGCAGAACTGTTAGCCAAGTTACATCATCTAGCCAAACGAGGAAATATGAAGGATATACGACTGTGGACGGAACGTATCATGGCGATGGACGAGCAATATCGCCCCTTTGCCGAGCAGATAGAGGTGTTGGCAAAACAGTATGATGGACAAGGGATTAAGGTTTTTGTAGAACAGTATTTGTGATGATTATCAAATTATCGGTGGTGCTGACCTATTGACTGATAAAACTTCATGTCATTCCAAATGTAGTGGTGCAGATGTAGTGTTCCGGAGTGCAAAGCTTGCTTTGCATGCAAGGCAAGCCTTGCACTCCAGATGTCCCCATCACTACTTGTGCAGAACTACCAATTTTCTGTCAGGTACGTCAGGTACTAAATCTGGCCTATGACACTTAAACAACCAAAGGAGTTGTAAGATGAAATTTAGAAATTTGTTGTTATGTATTGCAGTAATATACTTGTTAAGTGCTTGTAACAATGATACACCGACAGTTGTTCCGTCACCTACTGTTGAGACAGCAACGGCTACAATCGTTCAGCCAACAGTTGAAGCCGTACAATTAGAGATTTCTTGGCAAGATGTCCCCCCCTGCCAGGCTCTAAGTAAGTTAAGTAGTGAGTATTCTAAAGCCGAAGTCAAGGTTAATTGTTTTTCCCATATCGAATGGTATGACAAAACTTTCAATGACATATTGAAGCCTGATTCAAATATAGACCTTGTGATAATGGATAGTCAGTGGATTGGTAAGGCGGTAACGGATAACCATTTAGTTGAGATTACAGATTGGGTTGCTGAAAATATTGAGAGTAGCAAATATGTCCCGGCGGCTATTTCAGCTTATGGCGAATATCCATACAATAGCAAACGATATTATGGTGTACCGGTTTTTGCTGATACCCAGATGTTGGTTTATCGTCAAGATATTTTAGATCAAGCTGGTTTTCAGCCCCCACGCACTTGGCAAGAGTTGTTAGACCAAGCCAAAACGTTGGAACAAAAGGGTTTGATACCTCATGGATATGCTACCTTTTGGTGTGGTGATTGTTATGATGATGTACAAACTGCCTGGAATCAAATTGCTTGGTCGTATGGGGGGGAGTTATGGGAGCCTGAGACCTATCAAATTGAGGGGGTACTAAATACGCCGATTAATGTTGAAGCCTTAAATATGGCGGCTGAGTTGTATAAAGTTGGTCCAGCTAGAAGCCATTTTCAGGGTGATTTGCCTGATATGATTTGTAAGGGTGAGGTAGCTATGATTGCTACTTGGTTTGGTTATGGCCCTATTTTTACTGACCCGACTGGTTGTCCTGAAGCCAATAATTTAGCTTTTGGCGTGTTGCCCGCTGGCCCAGATGGACATGTATTGAGTTTGGGAGGCGCGGGTATTCATCTAAGTGCTTATAGCCAACATCAAACTGAAGCCTTAGAATTTATGGCTTGGTTAGAGACTCGTGATAGCCAGTTGAAGTGGGTTGAATTGGGAAGTTTTTCAGCTCGCACCGATGTTTTGGCTAGTAGCACCTTTGCTGAGGCTACACCATACAGCCCTGCGTTTTCGGCTAGTTATCTCCTCGTTAAAGATTTTTGGAATTTGCCGGAATATGTTAATCTTTTACCCATTCAAGGGCATTATCTTAATTTGGCGATTACAGGCAAAATGGATTCAGCCGAAGCTTTGAATGAGTTGGCAAAAGAACAACAAGCCATTATAGATCAGGCTTATCCAGATGGCCCTCCTAAGAAATGAGCATTAATTAACTTGTGCATTTGCGTCGGAGATTATGGTAGGGGCTAGGCAGGGCGGTCTGATTTTGGAACGTACATCCATGTTCTCTCCGCCCCTGCCTCGCCCGTCATTCCGTGGATTCAGGGCGAGGCAAGGCGGATTGGAGTTCTGATTTCAAACCACCACTACACCGCCTTGCCTAGCCCCTACGATTGCCAAACGCGCAACTTATTTAATTCCGATTCCTAAGTAATTAAGTCCTTCGTAGTAGGCACTTCAGTGCCTTGAAGACGATGAAGTGGTGCAAAGGTAGTGATAGGAGTGCAAAGCTTGCTTTGCAGGCAAGGCAAGTCTTGCACTCCAGATTCTGTCATCACTACTTGCGCAGGACTACCCCTTTTTTTGGAGTTTCCTAAATGACTAAAATCTTGGCAAAATTAAAAATCCATCAAAAACTTCAACTTGGGTTTGGAGTAATGGTTTTTTTGACCTTGATTGTAGTTGGTTTGAACTATCTAAGCGGAATTCAGGCTACAGCTGATATTAAACGAAGTGCTAATTTTCTTATGCCAACTGCTTTAACTTCGGCCAATGCCCGTACTACCTTACTCATGATGTTGGCTGATATACGAGGTTATTTGGTATTGGGTGAGCCTGAATTTCGCCAGAGATATGAAGAAAATAAAGAGCAGTTTGTTAAACAGTTGACACAGATGAAACAATTATCGACCCAGTCGGCAACTTCAAATAATCAACAGCAACTTGTCGAGCTAGAGCAGAAATTTATTGTCTGGTCGGCCTTGCCAGAGCAGATGTTTCAACTGCATGATGACCCCATCTTAAATCAACCCGCTTTCCGAATTATGGCTGAGGAAGGCGAAGGCCCTCTAACCGTTATTTTTCCCCAATTAAACGAGCTTATTAAACTCCAGGCGAAACGCGAAGCTACCCCCAAAAATTTACAACTATTACGTGATATGGCTGATTTTCAAGGGTCATTTTCTTCTATTGTTTCCAACGTGCGTGCCTATCTTATCACCCTAAACAGTAGCCAGAAATTTCAATATCAGGCTAGTTTGGCGGCTAACCAATCTGCTTGGGAGCGATTAGTTAGCCAGAGGGATATTTTGACATCGAAACAACAAAATATCTTAAATAACATCGCACAGTCGCGTAATTTATTTTTGCCATTGCCTAAACGTATGTTTGCGGCGATAGAGGGTGACCATGCTCGCGAAGATTTGTTTTTGTTATCAACCCAAGCCGAACCTTTAGCAGAAGATATGTTGAATTTATTAGATGGGTTAGTGGTTAGTCAACAAACATTGTTACAAACTAATTTGAGCAATGGTGCCGAATTGTTGGCTACCACACGTGTAGGAGTTTTGTTCGGTGGGGTGGTAGCCCTAGTTTTAGGGGGAGGCATGGCTTATTTGTTTAACCGCCAAATAGCTGGCCCTTTGAAACAATTAACCTTAGCGACAACAGAGATAGCCACCGGTAACTTAAATGTGGCCCTTGAGGTAGAGCGAGAAGATGAAATAGGGAGTTTAATGAAGGCATTTAAAGTGATGATTAATAATTTATCTGCCCAAAATGCCATTGCCGATACGATTAGCCAATCGTTGGATTTAGAAACAATTTTAGCTGTAGCCCTAGAGCATACTTTGAAGGTTATAGGTGTCGAGGCCGGTGCGATTTATCTTGTAGATGCCAATAAAGAACTCATGAGTCTTGAAGTTCATACTGGCTTATCCCCTCACTTCGTCACTTCTATGCAGAATATCCGAGTGGGTGAAGGGGTGTCAGGCCAAGCCGTATCCCTGAAACGTCCGGTACTGTCTGACAATATAAATTATCCCACTGAACGCTCCGTTATGATTGATGAACAACTTCAGATAATGATCAGCGTCCCACTGATTGCTAATAGTGAAGCTGTAGGAGTGTTAACTGTGGGAACAGGTCAACTGCGCCAATTTACGGAACAGGAACTAGCGTTATTAGTCTCCATTGGTCAACAAGTTGGGGTGGGCGCTGAAAATGCTCGGTTATTTGCTGAAACGACAAAAGCTAAAGAAAAGGCCGACTTAGCCAACCAAGCCAAGAGCGAATTTCTATCCAGCATGAGCCATGAACTGCGGACTCCGCTCAATGGAATACTTGGTTATGCCCAAATCCTCAAACGTAATGACACGATCACCACCTTTCAACGGAATGGGTTGGATATTATTCAGAGTAGTGGCGACCATCTGCTGACCCTCATTACTGATATTCTTGACCTGTCTAAAATTGAAGCGGGCAAAATGGAACTGCAACCCGCCTCCATCTATCTGCCTAACTTTTTGGCAGGGGTGGCGGGCATGATTCGCATGCGAGCCGAGCAGAAAAAACTGCTGTTCAGCTACGAACCCGCCCCCGATCTGCCCTCTGGTATCGAGGTGGACGAGAAACGATTACGGCAAATCTTGCTTAACCTACTCGGTAATGCCATTAAATTCACTGATAAAGGACAGGTGAGTTTTCGGATTTTAGATTTGGGATTTCAGTTATCGGATTTAGAAACAGACGAAACAGACAAAATAGACAATCGAAACGCTGAAATCAAAACGCTAAAATTTGAAATTTCTGATACGGGTATCGGGATTCCTCCAGAGCAGTTAGAGACGATATTCCAACCGTTTGAGCAGGTGGGCGACCGACGGAAACAGGCTCAAGGGACGGGGTTGGGGTTAGCCATTAGCCGTCAATTGGTGCAGGCCATGGGGAGCGAGTTGCAGGTGGAGAGTGTCGCCGACCAAGGCAGTAAGTTTTGGTTTGAACTAACCGTGCCGGTGATTAAGGGACTAAGCCAACTCGAAGATAAAAAGCCAAAACGGACGATTACCGGCTATCAGGGAACACGGCGAAAGGTGTTGGTGGTGGATGACAAAGAATATAATATTTCGGTGCTAACCAACATGATAGAGCCGTTAGGATTTGAAATCTCGACGGCCCGAAATGGGCAAGAAGCGATCAGCCAAACCCAGACTATTCGGCCCGATATCATCTTTATGGATATGATTATGCCCGTCATGACTGGCTTTGAAGCAACACAGGAGATACGAAAATTACCAGAGCTACAAGGTATCACTATCGTCGGGGCTTCGGCCAGTGCCTTTGAAGAGGACAAAAAACGTGTTACACTGGTCGGATGTGACGCGTTTCTGGCCAAGCCGATTAGTGAGCAGGAACTGTTAGAGGTGCTGGAGGAGTTATTAGACCTACAATGGAACTATTTAGAGCAGACCGAAACCAGTCCCGATTCAGCGGATCAGATAAAAGATGACACCGAACCGGAGTTACTTCTCCCTCCTCAAGAGGTGTTGACCCAGTTGTATAATCTGGCTGATGTGGGAAATATGCGAAAAATACGTCGCCAAACTAGTCAGTTAGAAGAACAATATCAACCCTTTGCCCAACAGGTCGAAGCATTTGCCAAAGGGTTTCAGAAAAAGCAGTTGCTAGCCTTTTTAGAACAGTATGTATAAGGTGCTGACCTATTGACTGATAAAACTTCAGTCAACATGGCAACATTACTCAATTATCAAAGGAGATAACTTATGTTATCGAAAAATATATGTTTTACTATGATTAGTATTGTTATCTTTCTCTTCCTCTTGAGTGCTTGTAGCCAGACTCAGCCTACGGTCAATCAGCCCGAAGCGATTCAAGAGGCAGAAACGGTTATTCAAGAACGTGTTTTAACTTCTATTGACAGCGAAAAAATCTCCTCAGAAATAACAGAACGAGGATTTTTTCTGTTGCCCGAATTTCACGCGCTTGTGCCCAATCAAGAGACCGCCATGAATGAATTTTTGAAAGTGGTTCAAGCTGACCCGGTTCCAACCTCTACCGAGTCGAGCAAGCCAATCAAAATTGCCTTTATTTTTCCTAGTTTAGAAGAATCGGACGCATGGGCGCGTCTTAACACCACCATTCGTAAGCGGCTTGATGTTTTGAAGATTCCCTATGACGTTACCGAATATCTGGTTGAGAACGGCGATCATGAAGGACAATCGGCTCAAATCGACGAGATTCTAAAGAGTGACTTCGATTATGTGGTCATTGGCCCATCAGAGTATCAACAGCAAAAGGAGAATTTGGGGCGTTTAGCCGAAAAATTTCCAACATTGATCATGAATGTCGTCAATCCATTTGTTGACTCTTATGCTACCGACAAAATGCCGTTGACCCATGTCGGCTTTGACCACTCGGTAGGTGCAAAGGCGTTGTGCGAGTGGGTTATTAAAGAAACGGGTGGCGAAGGTACATTTGGCTTAGTGCGGTACGTGATTGGCCTTGTCGATGACCAACGGAGTAATGTTTTTGCTGATTGTGTACAAGAAAACTCCAACATGACGATGGTCGCCGAGTATGAGGCGAATGGGGAACGGAACAAAGCCTTTATCGGAGCAAATGTTATTTTGACCGAACATCCCGATATTACTATGTTACATGGCGCAAGCACAGCGATTGCCTTGGGTAATATTAGTGCCCTTGAGGAACAAGGCGTACTTGACCATGTTATCGTTAATGGTTGGGGCGGCGGCGCAGACGAGTTGAACGCCATTATTGAAGGTAAGTTGGATGTGACTCCATTTCGGGTTAATGATGATTGGGGAGTCTCGGTAGCGGAGGCGATTCGGGCACATGTTGAAGGACGTGAGGCCGATATTCCGGTTGTTATTGCCGCCACCATTAAGATTGTTGATTATCACATGTCGGCAGAAGATATTGCTAAAGAGACCGAAACCGCTTTCCGTTATTCGGGAGACTTAAATTAAGAGAAATTCCGATTCATTAGGATATGCCATGACTAAAACAACACAGTCAAATCGGCCATCAATAGAAAATTTTAGGCCATTGCAAAATAAATTGTTAATTTGGTTTCTCTTGTTATCGTTAATCCCGCTAATGGGCTTGGGCATCACCACGTTTATTACGGCTCAACAGGCATTACAACAGGATGCGCGGGACAAATTGGAACAGTTACGCACGATTAAAACTAAACAACTTAAAGATTACTTTAGTGAGCGCGAAAATGACATATTGACAGCTGTTCACACCTTAAAACAGATTCGGCAAGGTGTTATCGTTAACCTTAATACAGCCCAAGTCATGCAAAAAAACCAACTCGATGCCTATTTTAAGGGATTATTAAATGATGTTCGTTTGCTTGGCTCTGCCCCTGTCATGGCTCAAGCCCTATCTTTAGCCGAAAACGGTGATACAGACGGGGCGAGTGAGTTGTTGGATGAATGGCTCAGCGATTATCAAGCCTCGCAAAATATTTTCGTGTTCGATAACGCAGGACGGTTAATTTATGCCGTTGAACCAATCGAACTAGCAAACTTGCAACAGGAGTTATCCGTAGACCACCCGTTACGATTAGCTTTTGAGGCGGGGCAACGTAATCAACATATTCAAGACTTTCAGCGAATCCCTGACTTTGGTCAGGATGCTGTCGCTTTTGTTGCTACTCCAATCTTGACGCAAGGAGTAGTTATCGCTCAAATAACGGCTCAAAATATTAACACCATAATGTTCCAAGAGTCTGGTTTTGGCGAAACTACTGCCTCATATCTGGTTGGTCCAGACAAACGATTTCGTTCTAACGATCATCGTTTATCTGGGGTAGACATGGTCGCAAGCCCCGACTATATTGCTATTAACCAAGCTGTCAACCGAGCGTTAGCGGGGGAAACAGGGCAAGGTGTTACCATGAATTACCAAGGTAACTCTGTATTAGCGATTTGGCAACCCTTTCAGATTGATGAGTTAGAGTGGGCATTAGTTACCGAGATTAATGTCGAGGAAGCGTTTATACCATCTAACGATGCCACAGATGAATTTTTGACCAATTACCAACAAACTCATGGCTACGATGACCTGTTTTTGATCAATCCAGAAGGTGAACTTTTCTACGTGGCCGGGTATCAACCTGTTTATCGAGCTAATTTATTAACGGGGTTGTATCGAACCACTAATTTGGGAAAATTGGTAAAGGATATTTTACGACATAAGCATGATTTTAGGATTGTCGATTTTGAACGGTTTGCTCCCAATAATGATGAACCGTCAGCCTTTATCGCCGCGCCCTTATTTGACGAGACAGATGAAATTCAACTGTTGTTGGTCGCTCAATTGTCGCTTGACGAGATTAACGCTATCATGCAAGCTGATACGGGCTTGGGGAATACTGGCGAAATCTATTTGGTTGGTCAAGATAAACTATGGCGAAGTAACTCTCGTTTTTTATCCGAGATGGGGGTTGATACCACCGTTTTGCAATCCGATTTATTGGTTGATACTATCGCTTCCCAAGCCGCGTTATCTGGTAAATCTGGAACAGCTATTATTGAGAATTATCGGGGCGTAAGTGTGCTGAGTTCATGGTCATTTATTTCGTTGAACAACTTAGCCCTAGATGACCCTGACAGCGTTGTTTGGGCAGTCATTGCCGAAGTGGATACCTCCGAAGTGAATGAACCTGTGGCCACTGTGGCATTGATAGCTGGTGGGTTGGGTTTGTTGACCATGATTATTGTATTTATTTCTACCTTATGGGTCAGCCGAAGCTTATCTGCGCCGATAGTGCAGATGGCGGAGGTAGCAACCTCTTTGGCCGCGGGGAATTTAACTCGGCGGGTTGAGGTTGAGACAGGTGATGAGATTGAGCAGTTAGCGGTAGCTTTTAATACCATGACTGATGAAATTACCGTTATGGTTGACACGTTAGAACAACGGGTCGAGGAGCGTACAAAACGGTTAGAGTTTGTTGCTACTTTGAGTGAGCGATTGAACGCGATATTGAATCTGGATATCTTACTGTCGGTTTTGGTATCCCAAATTCAAGAGGAATTTAACTTTTACCATGTTCATATCTATCGAGTCAGTGAAAAACATGGCCTGTTGATTATGGAGGCGGGAACGGGTGAGGCTGGGTCCGAGATGAAAAAGAACGAGCATAAGATAGCTATAGATGCAACCAGCTTAGTCGCTAGGTCTGTACGGTCAAAAGAGGTGGTTATGATTGACAATGTACGTAAAGCATCAGATTGGCTACCTAATCCTCTGTTGCCAGACACTTGTACCGAAATGGCGGTACCGATTATTGTTGACGGAAAGGTGATAGGGGTGTTAGATGTGCAAGAAAATAGAGTGGCTAGTTTTACAAGTGGAGATACCAGTGTTTTACGCTCTATTGCCAGCCAAGCCGGAGTAGCCATGAAAAATGCCCGACTCTTTGCCGAAACGGAACAACGAGCCATTGAGTTAGCACAGGCAAAAGAGGCCGCTGAAGTGGCTAATCGGGCAAAAACTAAGTTTTTGTCCACTATGAGCCATGAACTACGCACTCCCCTCAACGGTATTTTGGGATATGCCCAGATTCTGCGACGCGGCAAAGATTTAACCCCCTTGCAAGTCGATGGCTTAAACATTATTCAAACAAGTGGTGAGCATCTATTGATGCTTATCAACGATATTTTAGACCTATCAAAGATAGAAGCGGGTAAGATGGAACTCCTGCCCACGTTTGTTAACTTGCCGGGCTTTTTAGAAAACGTTATGATCATCATGCAGATGCGGGCGCAACAAAAAAGTATTAAACTACTCTACGAGCCAGACACCTCGTTACCCATAATTGTAAAAATGGATGAGAAGCGATTACGGCAGATTCTCTTAAATCTGCTCAATAACGCGGTTAAATTTACTCACGAAGGTTTTATAAAACTCCAAGTCGAGACATTAGGTGACTGGAATGGTACTCAATCCCAAGTAACACTGAAGTTTTCGGTTATCGACACAGGCGTTGGAATTTCGAAAGAAGCGGTACAAAAAATATTCCTATCATTTGAACAAACAGGAGACCTTACCCAACGAGCGCAGGGTACAGGGCTTGGTTTGGCGATTAGCCGTCAACTGGTTCAGTCGATGCATGGCAGATTACAGGTTGCAAGCGAATTAGGGCAAGGAAGTACATTTTCGTTTGAGGTAACCTTGCCGGTTGGTGATGTAGATACAATTGTTGCTCTGCCCATTGAACACGCTATAACCGGATATACTGGCCCACGTAAGACAGTATTAATTGTAGATGATAAAGTGAATAATCGCGCTGTATTGGTTAATTTGTTAGAACCGTTAGGCTTTAAGGTTTCGGTAGCTGAAAATGGGCAACAGGCAGTGGAGTTAGCGCAAACCATTAAGCCTGACTTAATTTTGATGGACATGATTATGCCGATTATGACTGGTTTTGAAGCCACACAAGCTATTCGTAAACTGTCCGATTTACAAAATCTCGTTATTATCGGTGTTTCGGCAAGTGCATTTGAACAGGATCAAGAACAAGTTCAACTGACTGGCTGTGACGCATTTGTGGCTAAACCGGTTAACCAAAAGGATTTGTTAGGATTAATTAACGAGTTATTACATCTTGAATGGTGTTTTAGTCAACCGTCTCAGATTGATGCTGATGCTGATGCTGAAACTTCAACAGCACCTGCTGAAGAATTGATTATACCACCGATAGAGGATTTGGAAATCGTTCATCAACTTGCCAGAAGAGGTAGTTTGCGTAGAGTACGTAAGCATATACTGAAATTAGAACAACAGGACATTCGGTATAAACCGTTTGCTCAAAAAATACACGATTTAGCAAAACAGTTTCAGGATAAAGCAATTATTAAATTATTAGAACCTTATTTAAAAACTGAACAAACTGAGGAATGAGCATTAATTAACATGTGCATGCTGAAACGCGCAACTTATTTAATCCCAATTCCTGAACAATGATCTAAGGGAGGACAATTTGAAAGAAAGAACTGTTTTAATTGTTGATGATAATCCAACAAACTTAGGTGTTGTAGCTGATTATCTGGAAGAGTTTGAGTTTGAGATTTTGACCGCTTTAGATGGCAGAGATGGATTGGCAAAAGCGCGGTCAATTAATCCTGAGATTATTCTGCTTGATGTGATGATGCCCGGTATCGACGGCTTTGAGACCTGCCGACAACTTAAACTTGATGATGACATTAAAGATATTCCTGTAGTTTTCATGACCGCTTTAGCCAAAGAAGAGGACAAGATTAAAGGTTTTGAGGTCGGAGGAACTGACTATATTACTAAGCCAGTTCATCAACAAGAGGTCTTGCTTCGATTGCGAACGCAGCTGCGCCTTCAAGATCAACGGCAGGCCATCCAACAAGCCAAGAAGTTGCTACAGCAATTGCTAGAAGATGTTGCAGAGACCAAAACTCTCGCCTCACCTGACGTGGCACAGCAACTAGAGGTAAACCAGAAAACCATCGCCCAAACACTGGAGTTACTCGCCAAGATTAGCAAAAAATAAAGGTAGTGCAGATGTAGCGATCGGGAGTGCAAAGCTTGCTTTGCATGCAAGGCAAGCCTTGCACTCCCGATAGATTTCCCCATCACTACTTGTGCAGGACTACCAGTTGGTTGAATAACACCTAGTTTGAAGTTATAATAGTATTAGTGTAGAATCTATCACTCGATTCTAGAAATGATAGGCCGATATGCACACGAATATATACAAACGATTGATATTAACCTATATAGGGTTTACCACAATACCGTTGTTGTTGCTTATCATCGTTGCCTTTTGGCTTGATTTTACAACGACAATAGTTATTGCGATTATCACTCTGCTAGGGTTAGGTCTTGTTGCAAGTTGGGCGATTCAAGTTGTACAGAGCCTTGTTGCTCCTGTTGATAACTTGGTCGAGGCGGCCAAATTAATTGTGGACGGTGCTTTACCCGAATCGTCGCTTTTAGAAACTGATGATGAGTTTGGTTCAGTTGCCAGAGCGTTGAACATCCTCACTACCCGACTGCATACCACCACGGAAACGATAGAAGAACGGGTTCGTGAGCGTACCCATACCCTAGGAACAGGCGCGGTGATTAGTCGGCAAATCACCGCCATCCTTGATGTCGATAAGCTCCTCTCTTATGTGGTGAACCAAATTCAAACCGATTTTGCCCTTTACCATACCCACATTTACCTATTAGAGAATGATCGAGAAACGTTGAGCATGGTTCAAAATTCAGTTGAGGAGTGGTGTCCTCTAAAAAAAGAGGGCGACCGTGTTACTGTTGGGCAGGGAATCATCGGTACTGTCGCTCAAGAACAACAACAGTTTTTATGTAACGATACCCAACAAATCAATGAATTCGTGCCTCATCCTCTTATGCCCGATACACGCTCAAAACTGGTCATACCGTTGGTAAAAGCAGACCAGCTAATAGGCGTGATTGATATTCAGGCTCGAGAAGCTAATCGGTTTTCAGGCGATGATGTCTCGTTTATGCAATCAATTGCTGACCAAGTCGCGATTGCTGTTGATAACTTAAGGCTATTGGCTCAGACTCAAACCGCACTGAAAGAGGTAGAGTACTTAAA
Source organism: Anaerolineales bacterium HSG24 (assembly GCA_030377895.1). Lineage (GTDB taxonomy): Bacteria > Chloroflexota > Anaerolineae > 4572-78 > J111 > JAUCGB01. The sequence goes on along the minus strand of JAUCGB010000022.1, from coordinate 25,191 downwards.
TCGGCAATTGACAAATGAAAACTGGCAACAGTTTTCGGACGAGGAAATCGTCCCAGCCTACCATTTTGCTCAAGGAGATATAATTCAAACTGAGCCTGAAGCGTTAGAACCTTGGACACCCTTATTGAAACAAGCTATTGTGCAACGAGGGGTTGTGCAACACAAAAAATCAACTAACATCAACAGCCTAGGCTCGACAATTACTGTACCTCTTATTTTACGGGGCGCAGTGATTGGTACAATGGGAATCAAGCGGAAGGAATCGCCTAATTGGGCAAACGAGGAGTTAGCCGCAGTTGAGGCCGTAACAAATCAAATTAGTTTGGCCCTAGAAAATTCTCGCCTCTCAACTGAGCAAGAGAAAACAATTGTTAAATTGCAAGAGCTTGACCGCCTAAAATCGGAATTTTTGACTAGCATGAGTCATGAACTTCGTACCCCACTCAATGCGATACTTGGTTTTGCGGATATTTTGTTGCAGGGTATTGATGGTGAACTGACCGAATATGCTCAAAATGATATTCAACTCATCTACAATAGCGGACAACACCTCTTAACCCTCATCAACGACATCCTTGATATTTCAAAAATTGAGGCTGGCATGATGGAAATTGTGCCTGAAATTGTCGAGGTGATACCGTTGGTCGATGAGGTTATCGCCGCGTCCGATGCTCTCGTTAAAGATAAATCAGTTAAAGTCATTAAAGATATTCCCGACGAAATGCCGGATATTTATGCTGACAGTATCAGATTAAAACAAATCCTGCTGAATTTGATCAGCAACGCCTCTAAATTTACCTCAGCAGGTTCGATTACGGTGCAAGCTTGTGTGCCGGAAGAGGAAACTGAATGGATGCACTTTACTATTATTGATACCGGCATAGGAATTCCGGAAGATAAGCAGGACGCTGTTTTTGAGCGATTTAAGCAGGCCGATATGACCACTACCAAAGAGTTTGGAGGCACAGGATTAGGTTTGGCAATATGCAAACAACTCGTAGAGATGCATGGTGGAGAGATAGGGCTACAAAGTGAGGTTGGGGTCGGTTCTCAATTTTATTTTACGATTCCTTTGGCGAAGAATATACGACCGAATAATTGATATTTTTAACGGTAGGTGTTAGAATATTAAATATAGAGTTTAACTTTAGCATATCTAATAATCATGTGTTATAACAAACTATTGTACGTAAAAATTTATATCTCAATGGGGATTTAATGACTATAGTTATGAGAAATTACAAATCCTACTTAAACCTTGTTAACTGCTTAGAATGTAATCAGCAAATAGATTATTATCCGGGGCTATATGGCTGTCCAAACTGTGGTAGCGCATGGCTAGACGCGCAATACCAGTATGAAACCGTTGCCCGACTTTGGGAGAAAGGTGCTGACCGACGGGTGAACTCTTTGTGGAGGTACTCTGAACTTTTACCAATCCAAAAACTAGAAAAAATCGTGTCGATGGGGGAAGGACAGACACCCTTGGTCAAGGCTGAAAAAATCCAACGCCGTTTGAGACATCCAAACATCCTTTTGAAAGATGAGCGACAGTCTCCAACCAGTTCCTTCAAAGACCGACAAGCCGCAGTCGCCGTGAGTGCCATGAAAGAGGCTGGTATTCGAGAATGTGTCTTAGCCTCTACAGGGAACGCCTCTGCCGCTTATGCGGCCTATTGTGCCAGAGCCAGTATTAAATTGTGGGTTTTCTTGACCAGTTTAGTTCCTGCGGCAAAAATGCGAGAGGCGGCTCTATACGGGGCTGAAGTCATTAAAGTGACTGGCACGTATGATCAAGCTAAAAAAATCGCGTCTGATTTTGCCTCCAGAAAAGGGATACATTTTGATAAAGGGGCGAAAGCTATCCCCGGCAAAGAAAGCATGAAGACAATTGCTTTTGAAATCGCCGAAGATTTAGCCATCCAACAAGGTGGCAATGTGCCTTGGCAAGCTCCAGACTGGTTTATCCAAGCGGTCAGTGGTGGAATCGGGCCAATCGGGGCACTTAAAGGGTTTGAAGAGCTTTATAAAATGGGACTTACAGATCGTGTTCCTAAAATAGGGGTGGTTCAGGTTAATGGCTGTTCTCCGATGGTACGGGCCTTTGCCGCTGGTGAACCAACCGCAAAGCCAGTAATTCCAGAAACGCGCATCACTGTATTATCAACTGGCGCACCCGGTTTTGGGTACGAGATTTTATATAAGGCCAATCAAAAGTATGGTGGTTACATGCTTTCGGTTAGTGATGACGAAGCATTTATCTCTATGCGGCACTTAGCCAAAACTGAAGGGTATTCAGTCGAACCGGCAACCGCAGTTGCGTTTGCTGGTTTAGACAAAATAATTCAGCAAGGTATTGTTGACTCTAATGAGATTGTGGTCGTCAACTGTTCAGGACATACCTTCCCCGTCGAAAAGCACATTATGGAGGAAGATGTTCTGGATGTTCGTATTTCAGGAGCACAGACAAAAGCTGACCCAGGTATTCCCATTGATGGGCTTGGTGAAGCCTTAAAGCGACTAGACGAACAGGTTACAACAATTGCTGTGGTAGACGATAATGCGATGGACCGCCGTTTAGTCAGACGGCTACTACAAGCCAAAAAACCATACCGAGTATTTGAGGCTGAAAGCGCAATGGAAGGCTTGCAGATGATCCGTGAGCGATTACCTGATTTAATCGTTAGTGATTTGAATATGCCGGGCATGGATGGGTTCGCTCTATTGGACGAGCTTAAAAAAGACCCGCAAACCGCTCACATTCCCGTCATTGTTGTTTCGGCTAAAGATTTAACACAAGAGGATAAAAACCGTTTGGCCGGTCAAACATCATCTGTCTGGTTAAAGGGTGCTTTCTCAACCAAAGATTTAGTTGAACATGTTGTGGGTACATTATCACATCTTGAACAACCAACTGAAGATGTGAAAACTGTATTGCCTGCACCACCTACAAAACCCGTACCAAAAACCGATAAAACGTCATCTAAACCTGCGACTGAGGGCGTAAAACGAGTTGTTTTGATCGATGATAATCCTAACGATGCTCGTCTTATAAGCCGTCTGTTACAGACAAAATATCCACTTGATATTAAACAAGTTCAGTTTGGCCGAGATGCACTGACCGTAATACGTCAGGAGAAACCCCATCTTATAGTTTTGGATTTGGTGATTCCTGACATGAGTGGGTTTGATGTGTTGGCAGAACTGAGAAACGATGAAACCCTTGATTCTATTCCTGTGGTTGTCGTAACCTCCAAAGATTTATCGGAAGAAGAGAAAGAGTTATTAGCCGCAAATCAAGTTTTCTCAATGTGGCAAAAAGGGAAAATAGATCGACAAAAGTTAGTAGCTGATGTTGAAGCTCAGTTGACATAATTTTATGGTTTTATATAAGCAAATGTATGTATGTATTAAGGTAATAGGATAATAGTGTTAAATCCTTGCTTGATACGAACAATTTGCTATACTTTACACTAAAGTAAAATGTGTACTCCAAATGGTTTTAACAGAAAAACCTAACTTGAAAATATCTCTAACAAGGAGTAAGGTTTATAATGTTGATTTTGTATGTTGAAGATAATTTTGAAAACAAACTATTTGTTCGTCGTGTTATTGAGTCGATGGGGCATGAGATGATTGAAGCTGAAAATGGCCCTGATAGTCTGACTCTCGCTGCTCAGAGACCACCCGATTTGATATTTATGGATATCAATATTCCGGGGATGGATGGTTTACAAACAACCATTGAGCTGAAAAAGAATGGTGAGTTAAAGCATATTCCGGTGATTGCTTTAACTGCGAATGCTATGAAAGGAGATCGTGAACGCTGTTTGAATGCCGGCTGTAATGGTTACATGCAAAAACCTGTTGGTGTTTCTGACTTGCGTCGCGAGATACAACGCCATGCTAACGCGTCATAAATAACTGACTCGTAAGCCTATTTACAAAGGATAGATTTAGAGATACCAATCGTTATTTCGATTCGGTTCTATTCGTCTACCTGTAAAAATAGCTATTTTGAAAACAGAAAGAGGCTATCAACGTAAGCCGAGACCCTGTAGCACATGCTTCAGCCTGTGCCACAGCCTAAAGGCTGTGCTACGATATTATCTGTCGCATGTTAAATTGATAGCCCAGAAAGAGACCGAAACATTCAGGACCCGACATGTTGACTTAAGCAAAGCTGGTTTTTGACTTTAATTCCAGTTATTAGTTTGAACTAAACGTTTTGTCGGTAACGAACGCAGTCACACTGATAAGCCTTTATGTCATTCCAAGGTGTAGCAAAGCGGAACCAAGGAATCCCTCAACAGATATGCGTTTGAGGGATTCCTTTCCATTTCTCCACTTCGTTACGTTTATCAATTAACGTGGCAACACTACTCAATGAAGAAAACCAAAGATATTCTTTTTGGTTTTTTTTGCTTTGAGGAAGGTTGGAATACAACTAGAATTTATCTGGATATTTATGGCTCAGACCACGAAAATTTGAACAGATATTTCTAAACCACATACTTGTTACCCGACAGGAAAGGCTAAAAACGGTAACACAGAGATTCACAGAGATGCACAGAGATACACAGAGGAAAAATTAATCTCTTTTTTAAAAACTCTGTGAAACTCTGTGTTCCTCTGTGAATCGCTGTGTTAATTAGTCTAGGCTAAGAATTTTTGTCGGGTAGTAAGAACCACATATTAAGAAGCTAAAATCTATTGCTTTAATAATTATTAGATGATATACTGACAGTTGCAGTAACTTTTTATGGCTTGCCAAGACTATATATATTGATAAGGTTTGCTTATTTGGCTACCCACTTAAGATGCGACAGTTTACGGAGAGTAGGCTTCCTATAGGTAGAGAAATTTAATAACTTGTTTAGGACTCATCCTAAGCGGAACTCTTATTATCTCCGGATTTTGCTTCGACTTAAGTTCATAGCCACTCGTTTATTGAGGTAAATAATTACAAGAAAGGAGTCTATATGAGAAAAATTTTCAACAAAAAGCGTTTAATGCGTCAAGAAGGTCAGGGATTGGTTGAGTATGCTCTGCTATTGGTAATGGTATCAGTTGTTGTAATCGGGGTATTATTGATTTTAGGACCTAAAGTTAGAGATGTATTTGATGTCGTTGTGTGGCGACTTGGCTACCGAGAACCATTTACTGGTGATGTAGCAGTCACGGGAACTATATCTGTAACCGCTAAGGCTACCGGAGGACTTGGAACCTGTGATAGTGCTAGTGATGTTCAAGCAACGGCAACATTTACTGTTCAAGGAGCTGACGGTCCGGTTAGAGGTGTTGTCACATTTCAACATATTGGTGGTAAAGCAAAAGACCTTGCTGGGGTAAGCCCTCTGACGGCGAGTGATTTGGGGGGAAGCGGTAGCAAAAAGGTTAAAGCCTGTCTTGTCGGGGTTCGTGATTATAACTTGACCAATGCTCCAGTTTGTGCCGAAGCACAAGCGTGTTAGCATAATATGATATAACAATAGTGTTTTATATCTATCCAAAGGAAAAATATTGTAAAATGACTGAACATATAGGATTTGTTGGGTTGGGGATTATGGGGCAAGGCATGGCTCATAATCTTTTAAAAGCTGGCTTTCCATTGACTGTCTGGAACCGTACTACCAGCAAGACAGAGGCTTTGGCCGAGGCTTGCGCTCAAGTGGCCGAAACACCCGCCCAAGTCGCCGCGCAAAGCAACATCATTGTGATTTGTGTCAGCGATACGCCAGATGTAGAATCCGTTTTATTTGAGAAGGATGGTCTGTTTGAGGCCATTCAGCCCGGTAGTTTGGTGATTGATTGTAGCACCATCAGCCCGGTAGCAACCCAAAAATTTGCCCGCAAATTGGCCGAAAAACAGACCGCTATGTTGGATGCTCCGATTAGTGGTGGCAATGAAGGCGCGGTCAATGGAACCCTCGCCATTATGGTCGGTGGGGCAACCGCAGATGTTGAACGAGCCATGCCTGTCCTTAAAGCGATGGGCAAAACGATTACCCATGTGGGCGACTGTGGGGCTGGTCAAACTGTCAAACTGGTTAACCAGATTTTGGTTGTCAACAACATGCTAGGTGTGGCCGAGGCATTACTGTTTGCTCAAGCGGGAGGAGTTGATTTAGAGAAGGCCCTCCAAGCAGTTGAAGCGGGCGCGGCGGGCAGTTGGATGTTAAGCAATCGTGGCCCACAGGTTTTAGAGCGAGACTGGCGACCCGGTTTTACTATCGACCTACAACAGAAAGATTTACGATTAGTGCTAGAAGCCGCCGATAAATTTGGTACGCCGATACCGTCCACCAGCCTGATTTTTCAACTCTATCGCACCCTACAAAAACAGGGATTAGGCGCGGAAGGTAATCATGCTTTAGTGAAAGCTTTGGAGCATGTGGCAGGTTTTGCAATCAATGAATAGTTGATAGTATAATCTTAAAAATTATTTCAAAACTCGGTTTCTAAGTAGAAACCGAGTTTTTATTTATGGTGAATCTTTATGCGAGTTTTGATTATCAATTATGAGTTTCCACCGATTGGCGCGGGTGGAGGTAAGGCAAGCCAGAAAATCGCCGCATCTCTAGTTGAGATGGGGCACACGGTGCGAGTGATTACCAGTCGCCCAACCCAGCTATACAGCCTATTCGGTAACATCTCCCTTGTGTTAGGCATCTCCTTTTGGATATATCTTACCTATATCTGGATGTTTATGGATAAAGACCTGAGCGATCACGGATTTACACTTTTAGGCACATTGCTCCTATTAACCGGCTTTATTTTACGTAATACCGGACTAACATGGGAACTGATTAGCCCCATTCGTGGTTTACAGCCGGTTGAGTTTATCGACGGGGTGGAGGTGCAACGTATTCCGGTTTTACGCCAACGCCAAGATTACTGCTCAACTTTTGAGATGGGAACCTTTTTATTGAGCGGCTTGTGGTACAGTTTTTGGCAGGTTCGTGAGTTTGAGCCAGATGTCGTGCATATCTTTTTTGGCATCCCCGACGGCCCGATAGGTTGGTTTTTGAAACGAGTTTATGGCTTGCCCTATCTTATTTCATTGCGAGGGGCTGATGTCCCTTCCCATGAAGTGAAACGTTTTGCCAAGCAATACCAGGTTTTACGACCTTTTATTCGCAAATTATGGCATGATGCGGATGCCGTTGTCTCCGTATCAAATGGACTACGAGAGTATGCCGCCAATACCGCACCCGATGTCCCTATCGAGGTCATATCCAACGCCATTGACCTATCGGTTTTTATTCCGCCGCGCTTGCGTGACCATGATGACCCCGTGCGTCTGATTTTTGTCGGACGATTTAATGCCTTCAAAAATGTTGAAATGCTCTTGGAAGCGGTTTCCATCCTAAAAGAAAAAGGGATTGATAACGTAGAACTTCGTCTGATTGGAGACGGATCACGTCGTTCAAATTTAGAACGATTGACCACTGAAAAAGGGCTGACCAAACAGGTTTACTTTGGCGGTTGGGTGGATCGTAAAACATTGGTTAAAATATACCAAAAAGCCGATTTATTTGTCACGGCCACCACCTGGGAAGGCATGCCCAACACCGTTTTAGAGGCGATGGCCTGTGGTTTGCCCATTATCGCCACCAAAGCCTCTGGTCTCAGCGAACTGGTGCGGGATGACGAGAACGGCTATCTTGTTGAGTTGAACGATGCCGATGGTTTGGCTGACCGTTTAGCCGAGTTGGTCGATAACCCGTACCAACGTCAACGCATGGGCAAGGAAAGTCGCAAAATTGCCGAGCAAGAATTTGCATGGGAGCATATTACTGAGCAGTATCTACAGGTTTATGAGCGAGTTGTGGATTATGCACCAATTAACAAATCTTAACTATTCTCGCTTTTTTATGACCTCTCACCTCTCAATCCTCCTCCTAACTCTACTCGGATTCTCCCTCCGTCTTCATTATCTAACCACAACCCATCCCTTTTTTGATGAGTACACCACCGTTTTAGCCAGTCGCCAGATTCTACAGCATGGCTGGCCGATTCTACCATCCGGTTTATTCTATGAGCATGGCCTACTCGCCTCCTATTTGATCGCTCCATTTACGGCCTTGTTCATTCACATGCCAGTTGAGCAATGGCAGATGGCTCATTGGGGCTTGATGTTATCACGCTGGCCGAGTCTGCTGGTCAGCACCATGACCATTCCCCTTATCTTTAGATTCGGCAGAGAGAGATTAAGGCATCCTTTGCCGGCCCTCTTTGCCGCCGGACTATTTGCCCTTAGCCCAGAGGGAATGGTCTGGGGTGGACGCGCTCGCATGTACGCCCTCGCCACATTGCTGGTTTTGCTCATCGTTTATCTAGCCTATCGCGGCCTCGACCATGCCCCCTCCCGTTGGCTGGCCCTGTTGACCTTAGCCGCACTCCTCCTGACTCAGTTTGGAACGCTGATGTTGGTTCCGCCGTTACTGGTCAGCCTGACAATCATTATCCTCATTCGTCAGCCAAACCGCCCCAAACGAGCGATTGTAATCAACCTGTTTTGGCAACTGCTCAGTTTGGGGGGTATTATCGTCATGGCGATTTGGGTCAAACGGTTGGGACAGCCTGTTGGCAAAGCGGCTTTGTCAGACACGCCAAATAGTAATATCATCAGCGAGTTAATTGCAACGATTACCTATCAAATTACCTTTTATTTCACATGGCCGGACACAATTAAATTTTTAACCCGTCAATTTGGCCCATCACATCTCTACTGGCTGATGTCGGCTACCGTAATCGGCTTAGGTGTCAGCCTGATTCTTTGGTTAGGAAATCGGTATAGACTCAACCGATTACAACTAAATTTGGCGAAGTTATCAATCTCCGATTTTGCCTTATTCACCCTTTATCTGGTGATTATTGTCAGTCTACTTATTGGGCAGGTCGTCACCCTGTTGGAACCATTTCGCCGAAACCCCCGTTATCTGGTCATGTATTTGCCCCTGTTTTATCTGATTTCGGGAGCGATCTTCCATTATCTACTGCTACGATTTGTTAGGTTTGTTAGCCGTCTTTTTCAGCAATCGTTATCATCTGATAGATTACGATTACAAGCCATGATGTATCAGATATTGAGTTTAATAACCTTTCTCTGCTTCATCTATCTCAGTTGGCCGGATATTCGGCTGGCCCTTGTCACCCCCGAGCCAGCTTACGAGGAGGCATTTGCCTTTATCCGAGCCAACTGGCAGGCAGGAGATGCCTTGCTGACCATGAACACCCCCGCGGCGGGCTTATACATGACCCAAATCGACGGCTTTACCGTGGAGAATGAGGCCGACCAGTTTCTGCTCAACCGAGAGACCGCGCCCGTTGACCGTTGGCTCGGCCTGCCGTGGGTTGGAACCGCGCCCGATTTTAATCAGCAACTCAACAGCCATCAGCGGGTATGGTTTGTTAGCGATACGATTCGGCAACCTGTTTATTTCCGGGGTAGTTGGCAGGCAATTGTAACGAGTCAAATGGAACAAGTTTGGGCAAGTGATAACGCCCTCGTTTACCTAACCCGACCCGACCGACAGCCACTACCAAGTCAGCCCGACAGGTTTGTTAGAACGCAATTAGACGGAACGATTCAACTGACCGGATACAGCGCCGAATCAATCGACCGTCAGCTACAACTGACTCTATTTTGGCAAAGTTTAGCGCGTGTTTCTGATGATTATACCGTTTTTGTCCATCTCCGTGATTTTAACGGTGACACGTTAGCTCAGATTGACAGCCAGCCCATTCAGGGGCATTACCCGACTAGCCATTGGCAAATCGGCGAAACCATCATCGACCCGATTAGCCTGCCTCTGCCGGAGAACCTGCCTACAGGTGACTACCAAATCTTTGTCGGCATGTATCGTCTCGACACCCTAGCGCGCCTACCTATCGCAGATGATTTATCGGGCGAAAATGCGATCATGCTAGTGGTGGAATGATAAAATCCACCAGCAATTCCCGTTCCCTCTCCAAACCAAACAGCCCCGACCTTTTGGCCGAGGCTGTTTCCCAATCTTAGTACCCGACAGAAAATTTAATCTGAACTAATTAACACAGAGTTTCACAGAGGGGCTACCAACTTAACGTGCGACAGATAATATCGTAACACAGTCTTTAGACTGTGCGGCACAGGCTGAAGCATGTGCTACATGTCTCGGCTTACGTTGATAGCCCACAGAGGAACACGGAGATTCACAGAGAAAAAACGATTTGTTTTTCTTTTGTATTACTCTGTGTCACTCTGTGCTTCTCTGTGAAACTCTGTGTTCCTGTTTTAATCCACTTTGTCGGGTAGCAAGTTCGCACCTAAATCAGGTTTTGCTCTTTCCAGCGGCGCATGAGGGCCGGGCGTTTGGCGTGGGTACTGGCCAGTTTCTGCACCCGCTGATTGAAGGTGGAGAGGGTCTGTTGATGTTTAGCTAACTCTCGTAAATCGACCAGAAGGTCGGTGGCCTTTTGATAGCCACTGCCGGTGCCTCGTTGGGCAAAGGAGTCTACCTCTTGCCACATTTGACTTTCTCGTTTAGCAAAACCGATCAGTTTTTTTAATCGCTCAGCCTCTTTGCAGGCCGCTTCTTCTTGTTTCAGGCGATTAGCCTCACCGATGGATAAGCCGCGCAGTTGGTCGAGAGTGCGCCGAGTGGATGCGGTATCCACGCTTGGCGCGGGCAGATGGGGATTGAGGGCTTGACGCAAGAGCATGCTCAACCCTTTTTCGCCCTGAGCCAGACGCACCATAAAATCGGTGATTTCATCCGTGGAGAGGTGGGAGATGGCGGTTTGTAACTGTTTGTTCGATGGAGTGACAGCCTGCATGGCTGGACTAGCTTGAGCGGCCGCGGCCAGTAGCGCTTCGTCAATATAAAACGCTTCGACAAAGGACTTTTGAGCTTCAGTGATCGTTTTTAAACCCGCTGGAACGGGAGGTTCTGAAATATCGACAGTCTCTTCCTCCCCAATCCACTCCTGTTGAGTGGCTCGTAACCAACTCAGGTAGAGAATCCGCAGGTCGCCATTGAGCAGGTCCTCACGCAGTTGGGCGAGGGGCGGCATGTAATACGCGCCATCGTCAATCCAGCCATAGCTGTCATTCTCATCAAAGGAGTTCAGCTCTAAAATCACCGAGTCACCAATCGTTTCGATCTTGATAGAACGGTCGCCTAGCAGGTAGGCTTGCCACGACTCGATATCAACCATGTCTTTTGGAAAACGGAACAATATCTTGGTCGATCCCCAGTTGGCGATGTAGAACATGGCATCAAAATGGGCCAATAGATCCTTCGGCTTGGCTCGTAAATCGCTGTAATGATAGACAAACTCGGCGGAGTAGGGAGTTAACTCCACTCGGCTGGAGAGTTGGCCGATCTCTTTTTTGGCTTGTTGGCTGAGAGGTTTGTCGATAGCTTGAAATTGGTAATATTGATATTCACCCATAAAGATATGGCTCCTTGAAAAATAGTTAGCCCTATTGTGGAATAAACTGGATGATTTGTCAATTGTGGGCATAAGCATGGTTCATTTTCGGCCTTAGTACCCGACAGAAATTTAATCTGAACTAATTAGCACAGAGTTTCACAGAGGAACACGGAGATTCACAGAGAAAAAGCAACTTATTTTTCTTTTGTATTACTCTGTGAAACTCTGTGCATCTCCGTGAAACTCTGTGTTCCTGTTTTAGTCTTTCCTAATCAACTTTGTCGGGTAGCAAGTACTGGCACTGAAAACCTGAAAACACGATAGAGTTGGTCACATTCATTCATAATACCGCTTACACTCATTTACCATTTATAATTCACCATTTACCATTTATAATTTGGTTTTGTTTGGTAAGCGATCCTGTATAGTCATATCAACATGCTAAACGCTCCGCCTCAACTGAGTCGGAGTGTTTTTGGTTGACATGGATTTAGAGGGGGTGTATACTTTCTTAACAAGGATGGATTATCATGAAAGATTTACCAGTTGGTATTTATACCTTTGAAAATTTAATAACGGGCAACATGCTCTATGTCGATAAAACGGAATATATCTATAATCTGGTCAAACCAGCGCAAAGCGTTTATTTTCTTTCTCGACCGCGCCGATTTGGTAAATCGTTGTTGGTTTCAACGTTGGCTTCACTCTTTGCGGGGCGACGTGACCTGTTTGAGGGGCTGTGGATTACAGAACAGACCGATTATGATTTTGAGCCGTATGCGGTGTTGCAGTTCGACTTTACCAAAGACAAATTTACGTCTCCCAAGCAGATTGAGACCTATCTGCTGCATCGGATTGACGTGTTTGCGAAACAGTTTCAGATTGAGTTACAGTATCCCAACTATGCGGGACGCTTTGCCGAGTTAATTGAAAAAATCGGTCAAACCCAAAAGGTGGTTATCCTGATTGATGAGTATGACAAACCTCTGCTAGATAATTTCAACAATCCAGAACAAGATGAGATGAAAGATATTCTCAAAGGATTCTACGGGGTCATCAAAGGGTCGGACGCTCATTTGCGGTTTGTTCTGCTGACGGGGGTAACCAAATTTGCCAGAGTTTCGGTCTTCTCAGATTTGAACAATCTGCTTGATCTTTCAATGGATATGCGCTATGCCGAACTGTTAGGCATCACTCAAACTGAACTGGAATATTACTTTGCTGACCGCATCGACCAACTGTCTAAAACACTCAATCTAAGCCAAAACGAGTTACTTGATCGGATCAAAATTTGGTACAATGGCTATCGCTTCTCTACCAAAGCGAGTTACGTTTATAACCCTTTTTCTACCTTAATTTTATTTGAGCAACAACAGTTCAAACCGTACTGGTTTGAAACCGGCACTCCCACTTTTTTGATTAACCTGATTAGAAAGAATCGGGTCAGTTTCCACAAACTGTATGAAGACGTGAAAGTTTCGGAACGTAACTTTGCCACCTATCGGCTGAAAAAGTTAGAGCCGTTACCATTACTATTCCAAACGGGCTACCTGACCATCAAGGATGTGTATGAGAGTGATTTCAATCGTCGCTATAGCCTGAACTATCCCAACTTTGAGGTTAAACATGCCTTTTTATTTTCGCTGTTGGACGAGTTCAGCAACTTGGAACTCAGCGGTGAAGGGTATCTGGATGAGATAATTGATTGTTTGCGAGAGGGTGATGTGGATGGCATGTTTGAATATCTGCAAGTGTTTTTTGCCAATGTGCCTTATGATCTGCATATCAAGAACGAGAAATATTATCAGACCATATTCTACTCGGTATTCCAACTGATTGGCTTACGAATCGAGGCTGAGGTGAAGACTAACAAAGGGCGGATTGACGCGGTGGTGGAGACGACTGCTCGAATCTACATCTTTGAGTTCAAACTGTTCGGCACGGCAGAGGAGGCGTTATCTCAGATTAAAGAGAAGCAGTATGCTCAGAAATACCTCAAACAGGGCAAGGAAATTCTACTGCTTGGGGTCGGGTTTAATCAAGAAGAGAAGAATATCGGCGAGTGGTTGGTGGAAACAATGAAGAATGAGGAATGAGGAATGAGGCATAAGGAATGAAGAATGAGGAATGAGGAATGATGTACCTTGGATGTCATAATTAAACGCTCCGGCCAGTTGAGGCGGGGCGTTTTTGGTTGACATGGGGGATGGTTCATTTTAGGTCTATCCTCAACTGCACCGCATTTTCGCCACTCGTATCGCCATGCAAGGGCAATCTCTCCCCCGTTTCCAGTTGATACAGCCCTACCCACAGGGAATACTCTCCGGCGGGAATCTGGTCGGGCAAGGGTAGTTCGCTGGTTTCGCGAATCGTCTCTCCCACCGGCCAGCGTGAGGTCGGATAGATGACTCCTAATGGCCGGTGATCGGCTTGGGTTAGATTGCCCTGCTCTCCTTGGGGGCGGAGATGAATAAAAATGGTATAATCGTGGGTGATAGGTGCTATCACTTGCCAATAGAGGGTCAAGCGCAAGGTTTGATTGGGGGTTAGCAGGTCAGCCCCGTCCGCTTCTACCATTGGCTCAAGGGTATAGCCAGTCAAGCGAACCATGTCGCCAAAGGTGGCCTCAACGGTTTGGGCGGGGATGAGGGCAATCGGTTTGGGGTTCGGTTTGGAGCGCAAAATAAACACGCCCTGCGCTTCGGCCTGATAGTCGGTCTGGGCCAGCAGTTGTTGCTGAAACGGTAGGTCATAATATTCCTGTTGCAAGCCCCAACGTTCCAAAATCAACCATACTCTCTGGCTTGACAGAGTGTCGTGCAAGGCCGTCTCGGTACGGATGGCGGGCGAGGCTAGCCAACGATCGACGGCTCGATTGGTGACGGTCAAGATGCGGTAATCATATCCACCCCGACGTTGGACGCTGTAAAAATCGTTAAATCCTAAATAAAAATGGGCCGCGGCGGGTGTACCGGTCAACACCATGTCTCCCTCTTGCCAGTTAGCCTTGACGTAGGCAAAGGCATTGTCGTAATCATCGCCGGTATTATTGAGGAGTTCATCAGTGGCAGGCCAAGTCAGACCGAATATTAGGCCAATTACCACTAACGAGTATAATAGTTCGCTCAGGTTGACATGAGAGGTGCAGAACTTGACGCGACCGGTAAGCTGTTGGATCAGCCACGTACCAAGGTGGGTCAACCCCGCTCCACCGACGAGGAATAAAATCGGCAGGAGCATGAACAGGTACTTATCATCACGACGGTCTGCCGATATGAGAAAGACCATCTCCAAAGTGGTGAAGAGCAGAATCAACAGGCAAAACAGGGCAAAGTTGTTATTAGGTGCGACATGTAGGATAGGCTTTAGCCTATATCGTAATACATAGCCTAAAGGCCATGCTACGATATAGAGTAGGCAATAGAGGCCAAATAGGGCAAAAATTAGGGCTGGCATGGTCAGGAAAAAAGGCGAAATCGCTTGCCAGCCAACGATGGGATTCAGGGAGAGGTCGCTGTAGATGTTCAGCACCTGCACCACGCCGAAGGCTGGGTTGGTATCGTTTATGGGGGCGATCCCTTTTGGTTGACCCGCTCGTTTAATCAGGATTGCGGTCAGCACAATCAGGCCTAAACTGATGAGTTGCCATAGCCACGGGTTTTTGTAGTTTAAGACCCTAAAGGTTTTTAGGGTCTGTCGTAGAATTTGGGATACATGGCGACCCACGGATTGGTCAGTCGGGGGAATATCATGTGAGAGGCGGAGTAGCCAGATCAACAGTCCAGCCATAATCAGCGGCGGGGTCAGGGTAATGGTCACAAAATGGGTCAGCATAGCCCCGAACCCGATCAGCAGAGCCAGCCAGCGCCAATAAGTTTTATTGTTGACCAATCCCTCGTAGGCGCACCAAATCGTCAGCAAGACCAACAGTTGTAGTAGCGCGTACATTCTGGCCCGTCCGCTCCAATGGATCATGCTCGGGCTGATGGTCAGTCCGGCCAAAGCAATCAACCCAGCGGAGGGTGAGATGTAGCGCCGTCCAAGGAAGAAGGTCAGCCCCAAAGTGGCGAGACCGCAGGTCAGGCTGGCGTAACGCACGGCCCACCGAGCTTCGCCCGCGAAGGTGCTGAGATAACCCAGATAGGAAAAGAGCAGACCATGCTCATAAAATAGACCAGAGGGCATGACCGGCAGGGCTTTCTCGCCAATCATGGCGATTGCCAGTAGCGTGGCGAACTCGTCGGGGTAGAGTTGCACGGTGTGGATAAAGGTTAGGCGGAGCCATATTCCAACCGCGAATAACGCGGCGAGAGTGATGTAGGTGATGGTTCGATTCGGCATGGTTCTATGTTTTTCTTGGTTTTTCTTGCGATTCTAAAACCTCGTCATTTTAGCAGACATACCCGATTTGCTCCAATCTTGCCACGCCCACTATTCTTGCAAACCGAACCGTTTTTGTGTTACCATGTTGCCATATCTTTAAGATTGAACCAATGGACTGATCAGCCTATAAAATCAGAACGCAATACCTAAAATAAGGAGTTAAATTATGAAACTAGAACCAATTCGTGCCTATCTACTCGACAAAAAAGGGACAGTTGAAGAAACTCCCTTTGGCCCACAAAGCCTAGTCTTTAAGGTCATGAACAAAATGTTTGCCCTCGTCGCCTGGGAAGAAGACCCGATTGACCTAACGTTGAAGTGTGACCCTGAGATAGCCCTCACCCTACGTGCCTTGTACGAAGCCATCCGTCCGGGTTATTACATGAACAAAAAACATTGGAACACCATCACTCTTGATGGTACAATTCCCGATGAGGAAATTTGGGGCATGATTGATGCCTCGTATGGTTTGGTGGTTAAGGGCTTGACCAAGGCACAGCGGAAGGAGTTGGAGTAGTGGTGTCTAAGTACCGGACAAAACAGTTAGGACACGGATAAACGCGGATAAACACGGATTTTTTAGGCTTATCTGTGTGTATCCGTGTTAATCCGTGTCCCTTTTTTCTTCTGTAACAAGTTCAATCTTTTTTTGTCCTGTGCTCAGTAGTGGCGTATAGAATGGATGGGGACTTGAGGACTTGAGGTTAAACCCTCACAGCGCATTGGAATAAATCTCAATGCGATTGCCCTAAAAACAGATTAAAGCCAGCTATTTAGGCCACTTTAGCGGTATTCAGTTTTTAGCGTGGCTTTACCAATCATTACCTTAAACTATTACAGATTGTCTTATTATCTATTAAAACTGACAAATAAAACGGCTATCAACTTAACATGCGACAGATAATATCGTAGCACAGTCTTTAGACTGTGTACGGCACAGGCTGAAGCATGTGCTACATGTCTCGGCTTACTGTTGATAGCCAATAAAACAAGCCAGCTTTTTAAGGGCTGACTTGAGATGAATAGCTTATGATTTTAATAGTTAGTCAGACAATTTCAGAGTAAAACAATGCCAATTTATGAGTATGGTTGTTACGATTGTCGGAAAAAGGTAAGTGTATTCTTTCGCAGTTTTGCCGCAGCACAGACGGAGCAGGCGATTTGTCCCCGTTGTAAGGGGGATAATATTAAACGGCTCATCTCCAAAGTGGCCTTTATCCGCTCTGAAGAAAGCCGCATGGAAAGTCTGGCTGACCCCAGTAGTTTAGCCGGATTAGATGAGAATGACCCCAAGTCGATGGCAAAATGGTTGCGTAAAATGGGCAAGGAGGCGGGCGAGGACATGGGAGACGAGTTTGATGAGGTGGTTGGACGACTTGAATCGGGCGAAGACCCGGAATCGATTGAAAAGAGCATGCCCGGTCTTGCAGGCGCGGCAGATGATTGGAACGGGTAACTATTATCCTGTTATCTGAGAGATAATATCATTAAGTGGTAGTCTTGTATCAGCATTGGAACTCTTCGTTACATTCCTGAAAACTCCGCTGTGGGCTACGGGCGAGGTAAGGCAGATTTAGTACCCGACAGCCTGAACTAATTAACACAGAGATTCACAGAGGAACACAGAGTTTCACAGAGAAAAAGCGAACTATTTTTTCCTCTGTGCCTCTCCGTGAATCTCTGTGATGCTTTTTTTTAGTCTTTCCTAAAATAATTTGTCGGGTAACAAGATGAAGGCTTTAGTCTTGATATAGAACTGTGTTTCCGAATTCTGCCGGTAGTTTTAACGTGACGGACGGCACACAAGCAAAGGTAAAATCCAAGTAGGGGATAATAACAAGTCGTTTCGATTCAGATGTTGTTATATCCTCCCACGGAATGAACAGCGGTGGATGGGAGATCCGAAATATAGGCAGAACCGCCAGATACAGCCCCTCATCGTTTGTTCCGACGATGAGACAACTCTTATAGTTTATCAGCCCCATTCGCCCCGATCTGAAATGCCATTTTTGGCCTTCAAAACTGTCCTGTAGTTGATAATGCTCTGCTAGTCCGGCCCAGCCACCCGTGTTGGCTAAAAGAAATGAGACCACTCCATACATCAATATGAAGAACGATAGGGAAAAGCAGAGGGGAAAAATTTGAAAAACACCTTCAAAAAATGAACGAATAGTTTCAAATTCTATCATAATAGATCTGTCCTTTGTCCTTTTAACGAAGACCAAATCCGACGAAACCGTATCATTTTCGGTTGCTGACTTCAATCGATTCAAAGGAGGCCATCTCATTGAGGAAACTGATGGCCGACTGCACAAGGGGGTAGGCTAACGCGGCCCCACTCCCTTGGCCGAGGCGCATATTCAGTTTGAGCAGTGGTTCCGCTTCCAGATAATTCAATAACTGCTGATGTCCTCGCTCGTTTGATTGATGGGCGAATATGGCATAATCTAAGACCTCTTTATTCAGCTTCGAGGTTACTAGCATGGCGGTGGTGCTGATGAAACCGTCCACTAGCAAGATAATGTCTAACTCTGCCGCTTTGAGCATAGCCCCACACATCATGGCAATTTCAAAGCCCCCGAAAGTCTCCAAAACCGTCATGGGAAGCGGGTCGATGGCTCGATTCTGCACTGCCTGTTTGAGGATGTAGGTCTTCTTTTGCAAGCCCCCCTCATCCAAGCCTGTACCGCGTCCAACACAACGTTCCAAGGGAATGCCGATCAGCAGGCTCATCAAAATAGCCGCTGAGGAGGTGTTGCTGATTCCCATATCACCAAAGCCGACAATATTACAGCCGCTCTGATGTAAATCGGCAATAATCTCAGCCCCTTTGTTTAGAGCGGTCTGACACTGTGCCGCAGTCATGGCCGGTTCATGTAGATAGTTGCCAGTTTCCTGACCTATTTTAGCCTCAATCAGGTCAGGGTGTGGCTCAAACTCATGGTTGACTCCTGCGTCGACCACTTTAATCGCCAACCCATTTTGACGACAAAATACATTAATCGCCGCCCCGCCGGTCAAAAAGTTAAGCACCATCTGATAAGTGATCGCTTGGGGGTAGGGGCTAACTCCTTCACGAGCGATGCCATGATCTCCAGCAAAAATAATTATGGTTGGTTGTTCCAACTTAGGCGTTAGGCTATTTTGAATCAATCCAATTTTGAGAGCAACCCGCTCCAACATGCCCAACGAGCCGAGAGGTTTGGTTTTAGCGTCTATTTTTTGTTGTAGTTTAGATTTTAAGTCAAGCGATAGGGGTTGAATAGTAACCATAGTTTATCATCCCGATAGTAGACCAGAAATTTGATTTCTGGAAGGAAGTTCCAGAAAAATAAACCTCCCAACGTTCAGCCAACGATATTTGGGAGAATTTAAAAATTGGAACTGCCGAACAGTTTTGCTGATTTTCAGAGGTTACCTTCCCGCAAGTTTTGAACTTGCGGGAAGGTTGGCCGCTTCACGCTTACTTACCCTGTATTTTTTTGATAATATATTCTACAAACCCTTCTAAGGGAATAATCTCCCCTTTGCCTGATTGGTGTCGCTGTTTCACCTCAACCCCACCAGCTTTGAGACTGCGATTGCTGACCGTCACTCGCCACGGGATACCGATTAAATCGGCATCGGCAAACTTAACGCCAGGGCTTTCTCGACGGTCATCAAACAACACCTCGATTTTGGCAAAGGTCAGGGCTTGATACAAAGTCTCGGCCTGTTGCATGGCCTTCTCTTTGGCTTTTTTGGCCAACGAAACCAGATGTAAATCGAAGGGAGCTACATTTTGCGGCCAAATAATCCCATTGTCATCATGATGTTGCTCGACAATGGCGGCCATCAGTCTGCCTACGCCAATGCCATAACTGCCCATAATTGGTGTTTGGGCCTTACCGTTTTCATCCAAAAAGGTAATATTCATGGGCTTGCTGTAGCGAGTACCAAGTTTAAAGCAGTGTCCGATCTCAATGCCACGCCGCAGTTCCAACACCGCCTCACTGTCAACACATTTGTCGCCGTCTTGAGCCAGAGCAATATCGGCGATAATATCCGGCTCGAAGTCTCGACGGGCATTGACGTTTTTGACATGGTACTCGATTTTATTGGCTCCGCCCACCAGATTGGGGAAGTTGACGGCTGAGTCATCGGCCACGATAATCAGCTTGCGCCCATTGCCCAAATCTTTGGCAAGACCAATCGGCGAGGCGTAACCCGGCACCGCCCCGACAGCTTCAATTTCATCCTCGGTCGCGGCCTCAAAGAGAAGTCCACCCAAGGCGTTGCCTAGTTTGACCTCGTTAACTGGCAGGTCGCCCCGAATAACCACGAAAATAAAGTCACGGGTTTTATTGTGAGCCACATAAAATACCGCTTTGACCGTTTTGGTTTGTGGCACACCCAAAAAGTCGGCTACTTCAGCAATCGTTTTGCAGTTGGGAGTATGCACTTCCTCCAACTCGGCCTGCGCCTCTTCCGGCGGCATGCCTTTGTCAAACACGGCTCGCTCACCATTGGCGGCGTATTTGCCATCGTTGCTGATAAAGATTGAATCCTCGCCACTTTCGCTCATCAGCATAAACTCATGGGATGCGCTCCCGCCCATCATACCGGAATCAGCCTCCACTTCGGTAATATCCAGATTACAACTCTGGTAAATATTGCGATAGGCTTGGATCATTTTGGGATAAAATTTGTCAATATCGGCTTGATTTTTATGCACCGAATAGGCATCCTTCATGATGAACTCTCGCACCCGAATCAAACCGGCGCGGGGGCGAGGCTCATCTCGAATTTTGGTTTGCATGTGGTAGACCAGAATCGGCAATTGCTTGTAGGAATCAAGTTCGCTCTTGAGGATGTCGGTCAGCGCCTCCTCGTGGGTCATAGCGAGGGCCATGTCTCGCTCGTTGCGGTCTTTCCAGCGCACCAGGGCCGGGCCGACACTGTCCCATCGGCCCGTTTCCTGCCAAATTTCAGCCGGATTCAGGATGGGCATAGCCATCTCTTGACAGCCAAGCGCGTCCATTTCATATCGGAAAACATCCATAATTCTTCTGGAAACTCGCCAGCCCAAGGGCATCTGAGTATAGATTCCGGAGGCTAATGGTTTGATAAAGCCAGCCCGTTGTAAGAGGCGGTGGCTGATAATTTCTGCTTCTGAAGGGTCTTCACGCAAAGTGCGACCAAATCGTTGAGATAAACGCATATATCACCTTTTAAGGAGTAGAAAATTTAAATTCCAACGTGTTGCGTGAAGGAAAGTTACGCAATATGAGATTGGATCACCTAATTTCTTCTACATTCCTTTATGTTAAATTTTAGTCGGTTTAGTATAGCATCAGACAAGGCAAATGAGAAATTTGTTATCTGACAGGATTCACAAGATTTACAGGTGTTCATTATTCGATTATTCGCCATTCGCTATCTTCTGCGCCCAGACCATATCGTAAATCGATTCCCACGGAGTGATGTCGATGTAGCGCAGGGGCAGTTTCTCTAAAATGGCCCGCAGTTGCTCTGTTGACCATGTTTTGCCCGGCATGAGCCGCGCCTCCCAGCCGATGCGGTTGCTGGTAAAGAGCCAGCCTTGATCAGGATGGCGGTGAGTGGTCGGAGCGAGGACTCGTACCATCTCCCGCAAGCCCTGCTCTGGACTAGGCATAAACTCAAGCGCTTCCAGACATGTAACCATAGGGAAACTGTTATCGGCAAAGGGCAAGGCCATGGCATCAGCCTGAATCAGGATGACCCGTTTATCAAGGGTAACGGTATCTCGATGGGCAACGGAGAGCATGCGGCTGGCTCGATCTAGGCCGATGATTTGACCGCGATAGCTGGTCTGTCGCATTAACGCTAACGGAACACGACCTGTTCCCGTGGCAATATCCAAAATCATGCCCTTCGGCTGACGATGGAACCGATTGGCGATTGGTACCCCGATGGCAAAATCTTCAAACTTATCCTCAAACTCTTTAATATTATTATATTTTTCGGCAACACAATCGTAGGTAAAAGCGACTACCCGCGCCCCTAAATAGGCCCCTTCGGCAATAATCAGTTGCCAATATAAAAACAGTCCAGTCAGGGCCAAGATAATTAAAACGGTCAACCAAAATATCATACTTTATCCTCCCATTCTGAGTACAGGGCAAAAAAAGATTGAACTTATTACAGAAGAAAAAAGGGACACGGATTAACACGGATACACACAGATAAGCCTAAAAAATCCGTGTTTATCCGCGTTTATCCATGTCCTAACTGTTTTGTCCGGTACTTAGCCTCCCATTGCAAAACTAATCAGCAATAGTCCTACCAAAAGTTGTTTTTCAGCCAGTCTGACAAAATCAGCCTGACTCCTGTAGTCTTCAATTTGCAGGATGTATGCATGGTAAAGCAAGAGCAGTATCATGAAAAAACCGACTCCCCAATAGCCTGCCCAGCCGATTAGTCCGATGAGGCCGAGTTGCGCCCCCAAAAACAGTTTGTCAGCTTGATGATGTCCCATCGCCAGCCGGACTGCGCCCACTTTGATCAGCCACAAGCAGAGACCGACCGCCAATCCAAACGGTGACAAGACGGCGAACAGAGTCAGTCCCATCAGCCACGGCAGTAAGACCTGCACAATCGCCTCGATTAGGCCGTCATACGGGGTCAGGTTGACGAGGGGAGTGGGTGAGGTGGATGGGGATTCGATGGCCGGCGGAGTTAGACTCAACATCAGCATGAGCACAATGGCTAGGAGGGTGATAAGGAAGGCCGTTTCAGATAAATAAAAACTGAGCAGAAGGGCCATGAGCATGATTACGCTCCCACTGACTAGTCCGGCTTGCTGGGCGATCTCGGTTTGAGCCTGCTGGCGACGGATCCATATCACCAACTGCCCGGCCACAGAGCCATGTTGGGCGTAGGGGATGGTGAAGCCTGTTGAGACTGGCGCGGGCAAGGGTACGGTCAACAGGTGATACAGCATGCGCTGATTGACTCCGAGCGACCATAATGTCCCCCACAGCGGCTCGATCAACAGCCACAACAGAAGAATCTGGCTCAGGCTGACGGGGTTAAGCGGATGAGAACTAGTGATGATTCCGGCCAAAGCCAGCCAGCCGAAACTAAAACGCAAAATCGGATGTGTTATTCGGATGGATAGCTGGATGAAGGGTTGGCTGGTCATGATAAAAATCCTTAACTTGATTCAGGCGGGTTAGAATCGCTACCCAACCTCCACTAATTCAGTGGTGTGTGTCTCTGTATCATAAACGGCAAAGGTGGTTTTGCCAAACCGCCCCATCACCTCACCGGGGTTGACCAGCATGGTCTCGCCAACCAGTTCGATACACGCTATATGGTCATGCCCATAGCAGACTAGATCGTAAGCGCCGCTTTCGGCCAAACGTCGTCCCAAGGGCGGGTAATGGTTCACTCCGATTTTGCGTCCGGCTACTTCGATCTCGGCGAACTCACCATGTAAGGTCACATTGCCCACTTGATTGGCGATGACGGTCAGCAACCATTTGTCCCCATCGTTGTTGCCCCAGACGACATGCACCGGCCCGTCGAAATTTTCGGCCAACTGCTTGAGGGTGAAGGGGGCGCAGAAATCGCCACAGAAAATCAAGCACTTGGCTCCTCGTTGATTGATGGCCTCACTAACGGCCTCTAGTTTCCAGATATTGTCATGAATGTCAGATACGATTGCGATAATCATATTATTGTACCATAAAACGTGGTGGGTAGAGCATCACGGAATCATCGGGATGCTTTACCCACCACGTTGTGTGTCTTGTAAATTGTGAGGATAAATTGCCATAGATTATTAATGTACCCCAGGAGAGTTTAAAAATCATGACGGATAATATTGTAACGTTATTTGGTGGAAATATCAATAATGGTGGTTCAAATGGAAACGCCGCCTCTATTACCAGAACCAAACGATGACGGGAAACGTCGTCGGCTCTGGCAACTAAAAGGCATGGATCTGTGGTCAGAAAATATTAGCAATTTATATTGTGAATTTTTGCCCAATGCCCTGTAGGATGATATACTACAATACATAAATGTCCAGAAGACCTAAACCAACAGGTCGGGAATGGGGGCATTAGCTGTGGCAGGTTGATGCCACGAGTAATAAGGAGACCTATTTTATGAAACAAGTAGCCTCACTCCGTTATGGAGTCATCTTCAAAAAAGCCTTTTGTGACCCGGTTATCTTCAAAGGGTTTGTTAAGGATATATTGAATATAGAATTGGAAATTGACCATGTGGAAACAGAGAAATCATTCTCTCCACCGATTGGCCGAGTAGATGCTCGCTTTGACCTGTTTGCTGAGGATGAGAAAAATCGTTTGGTGGTTGATATTCAACATGTACGTTATGGCGACCATTATGACCGTTTTTTGCATTATCACTGTGTGGCAATATTGGAGCAGGTCGCCAAAGCGGAAGATTATCGTCCGAGATTGCAGGTCTATACAATTGTGGTGTTGACATCAGGCGATAAACATAAAACGGATGTAGCCATCAGCGATTTTACTCCGAGAGATTTGCAGGGTAATGCCTTAGAAGAAACAGAGCATAAGATCATCTATTTGTGTCCCAAATATGTAACCGATGAAACTCCAGAGCCATACCGAGAGTGGTTGCGAGCAATAAATGACACCTTAGATGGCGAGGTTGATGAGAGTCAATATAGTCACGCGCTTATTCAGCAGGTGTTTGACCACATTGAACAGGATAAGGTATCACCCCAAGAACGGGCGCGCATGTTTGACGAGCATGGGCAGGCGTTGTTGCGCCAAGAGAAGTTTGAGAAAGGTAAAGCTGAGGGTAAAGCTGAGGGCAAAGCCGAAGGTAAAATTGAGGGCAAAGCCGAAGGTAAAATTGAGGGCAAAGCCGAAGGTAAAGTCGAAATTGCCCAAGCTATGTTACAAAAAGGCATGGCACTCGATTTGATTAGTGAGGTGACAGGCTTACCCATCGCTGAGATTGAACAGTTAGCCCTAAAATAACCAATCAAGGCAAGCAACACCCCAAACCAAAACCAACAAGTTGGGAATGGAAAATATTAGCTGTAGTAAATTGATGCCACGAGCGAATAAAAGGAGACCTATCTTATGAAACAAGTAGCCTCACTCCGTTATGGAGTCATCTTCAAAAAAGCCTTTTGTGACCCGGTTATCTTCAAAGGGTTTGTTAAGGATATATTGAATATAGAATTGGAAATTGACCATGTGGAAACGGAGAAATCATTCTCTCCACCGATTGGCCGAGTAGATGCTCGCTTTGACCTGTTTGCTGAGGATGAGAAAAATCGTTTGGTGGTTGATATTCAACATGTACGTTATGGCGACCATTATGACCGTTTTTTGCATTATCATTGTGTGGCAATATTGG
>JAUCGB010000125.1 GCA_030377895.1 Anaerolineales bacterium HSG24 | reverse complement strand
TTAGCAGGCAATTCATAATTCATAATTCATAATTCATCATTGCCCTATGCGTATTCCTATTGTTGAAAACATCATGCACACTAACGAACTGCTGGCCTCAGAAATTCGTCAGCGGTTAGACCAAGCCGACGTGTTCGGGCTGAATATCATGGCCTCACCCGGTGCGGGCAAAACTACCTTCATCACCAGTACCATCAACCGTCTGCAAAGTCATCATCCCATTGGCTACATTGATGGCGATATTGCCACCACGATTGATGCTGAGAAAATCGCTCGCTTGGGCGTGCCGGTGGTGCAGATTAACACTGGTGGCAACTGTCATCTGGATGCGAACATGCTTAATCCTGCCCTTGATAAATTACCACTTGATGAGATTGATGTCTTATTGTTAGAAAATGTGGGCAACCTGATTTGTCCAGCGAATTTCCAACTTGGCACCCATCTCAATGTGTTGGTGGCTAGTATCCCTGAGGGGGATGACAAACCTTACAAATACCCGGGTATGTATCGGGGCGTGGATGTTCTCATCCTCAACAAGATCGACCTGTTGCCCTACATTCCCTTTAATCTTGATTATTTCTTGCAGGGGGTGCAAACCCTCAATCCCAACGTGACCATCTTCCAACTCTCGGCCTTGCATAATGAGGGCATAATTGATTGGGTGACTTGGTTGGTCGAATATTATCAAACAGAAAAGCTTAAAAATGAGCAAAACACAATAGCCACCTGAGGCTAACTTTTTCTTTGCTTTAGCCGGAATCAACACTACAACGGATACTGGTAGTGCTGACCTCATGCTCGTCCACTTAAGAGGTTCGTAGTAGGCACTTTAGTGCCTCAGAGGGCGATAAATCGCCTACTACAGTCTTTCAGATAATGGTTTTCAATTCAAGACCAACCTTCCCGCAAGTTCTAAACTTGCGGGAAGGTGACGGCTGAAAATGTTTATCTGAACATCTATACAAATATTAAATTGACACTTATATATAAAATTTTAAGACGTGATAAAGTATTAGTTGGAGACTTAGAAATGAGCAAAAAAGAATGTTGTAAATGTAAGTCTGGTTGTACAAATAGACGCTGTGCATGTTTGAAGAACAACAGGGCATGTAATGATAGTTGTAGCTGTAAGAATTGTAAAAACCCCTTAAATGGGGTAGACCTAGAGAGTTTATCGGTCTGTGCTATCCAAAATATTCAAGCGTATAAAAAACTTTCACCTGAAAAGTTGAATACTCCCTTAGAACTACCTTGTGAAGAAGCCAGTATACCACTTAGAGATTTACTAAAGGGGTATGACTGTGCAGACTGTGGTGAGACCTATTGGTACTCCTTCTGTTGGGATGCAATCGTACAAGACGGCGATAGTTGGCATTGCGAAATTTGTAATGAATGTCGCGATTGGCGAGAATGGCATTGTGATAACTGTAATAAATGTACTTATGGTGTGTCATCGCCGTGTGAACATTGTGGGGCTGATGGGGATATGGCGGACTTCTTTTAACCACTACCAGAACTCCGTTATCTACCCGCAAGTTTAGAACTTGCGGGTAGTTGCAGGACTACCCTAAAAATGAGCAAAACCGCACGTTGTAACTGTAAATCTGGCTGTAAAAACAAACGCTGTGCCTGTTTCAAGAATAATGAGGCATGTGGTAATAGTTGCAGTTGTAGAAATTGTCAAAATCCCTTAAATGGGGTAGACCTAGAAAATTTATCAGACTGTGCTACCCAAAATATCGAGCTATTAAAACAACTCTCACCGCAACAGTTAGAGATGCCTCTTGAACTTCCCTGTAATCATACTGCTGTTCCCCTAAAAAATTTACTGGTAGGGTATGCCTGCTCAGGTTGTAAGGAAATAATTTACTGGTACTCTTTTTGCTGGGATAGGGTAGTACAAGATAGTAATAGTTGGCATTGCGAAATCTGTAATCAATGTCGCGATTGGAAGATGTGGCATTGCGATAGATGTAATAAATGTAGCTATGGGATGACATTACCGTGTGAGAATTGTGGTCCAGAAGAGGTATATACCAAGGAAGATATCGATCAACTTCTTGAAGAATATCTTCAAGTCCAAAAAGTTATAAAAGATATTCAAACATACGAAAAGGAGATAAAAAAATGTGTTTAGGCGTACCCGGAAAAGTTATTGAAGTCACTGAAATTGGTGGTATCCGTATGGGCAAAATTGACTTTGCTGGAATTATCAAAGAAGCCTGTTTAGCCTACGTACCAGAGGTTGAAGTGGGTGATTACACTATCATCCATGTTGGATTTGCCATCAGCAAGTTAGATGAAAAATCGGCCCAAGAATCGCTGGCCTTGTTCCGCGAAATGGGCATGTTAGAAGAGGAGTTGGGAGTGCCAGCCGCAGCATGAAATATTTAGATGAGTTTCGCGACCCCGACTTAGCTAAACGGTTATTGGATGATATTCATCAACTGACCACCCGACCTTGGGCGATTATGGAGGTCTGTGGTGGGCAAACCCATTCGATCATCCGAAATGGGATCGACCAACTCCTGCCCGACCAGATTGAGTTAATTCATGGGCCGGGCTGTCCGGTCTGTGTCACCCCGCTGGAGATGATTGACAAAGCGTTGGCGATTGCGGCTCAACCCAGAGTCATATTCTGCTCGTTTGGGGACATGTTGCGTGTTCCCGGCAGTCAGAAGGATTTATTTCGGATAAAAAGTGAGGGGGGTGATGTCCGCATCGTTTATTCTCCCTTGGATGCGTTGAAAATCGCCCAAGATAATCCAGAGCAAGAGGTGGTCTTTTTTGGTATCGGCTTTGAGACCACCGCGCCCGCCAATGCTATGGCCGTGTTTCAGGCCAAGCAGAAAAATATTAGCAACTTTTCCATGCTAGTTTCCCATGTGCTGGTTCCACCAGCAATCATGGCCATCATGGACTCACCCACTAGCCGAGTGCAGGGATTTTTGGCCGCTGGACATGTCTGTAGCGTCATGGGGTATTGGGAATATGGGCCGTTGGTTGAAAAATATCAGATTCCTATTGTTGTGACTGGCTTTGAGCCGCTGGATGTGTTGGAGGGGATTCGCAAAATCGTTCAGCAGTTGGAATCGGGTCGGCATGAGGTGGAGAACGCCTATCAACGAGCGGTTACATTAGAAGGTAATAAACCAGCCCAACAGATGTTAACCAATGTGTTCGAGGTCAGCGACCGAACCTGGCGCGGCATCGGTCAGATTCCCCAAAGCGGTTGGCGATTGAACGACAGCTATCGTGATTACGATGCCGAAACCAGATTCTCGGTGGGGAATATCAATACCAAGGAATCAGACCTTTGCCGTAGTGGGGAGGTGTTGCAGGGCATGATTAAGCCGAATGAATGTCCGGCCTTTGGCAAGGAGTGTACTCCTCGAAAGCCACTCGGCGCGACAATGGTCTCTAACGAGGGAGCATGCGCGGCCTACTATCAGTATGGTCGGTTTCGTGAGATGAGTGGTTGAGGATGAGACATTACCTCCTCATGTATAATGGGGCGGTATTTTTTAATGTGATATGTGATATGTGATATGTGATAACCTATTGACTGATGTTATTCCGTTCAGAGTGACATAGTTATCACTTATCTAATACTTAAGGAGATTTAACGTATGAAATTCGCAAAAATAGCTTCACTGGTTTTGGTAGTTTTAGCAGTTTGTTTGGTAGTCGTGACTCAAACCCAAGCCCAAGAGCCACGTGACCCCCGTATTGTGGGGGGAGAAGAAGCCGATATTGCCGAATGGCCGTGGCAAATCGTTTTTATCAACCCCAATTATGTATCTGGCTCCAACTTTTCCGATGCTCAAGTATGTGGTGGGAGCTTGATTGATGAGGAGTGGGTATTAACCGCGGCACATTGTGTGTTCGGTGGTCGAGGGCTTGTCAATTCGGTGAAGAATGTTAATATTGTGGCTGGTATCAACACCCTTTCGACACCAGAGAGTGGATATGAACAAGTTGCGGTAACGGCCATTATTCCTCATCCTAACTATCAATATCCTAACTATCAATTTGGTGATGTAGTAACCATCAACGATGTGGCCTTACTGAAACTAGCACACCCAGTTCCATTAGGTCAAGGTATCGCCCTGATTGATTTGGTGACACAGGCTGATAGTAGTTTGGTTAACACTGGTAATTCAGCCACCGTAACTGGATGGGGTAGCACGGTTGGCTACAATCCCTACGAAACTCCATCTCCTAGTTTTCCTGATAAAATGCGTGAGGTCGTTTTGCCGATTATATCAAATGCCCAATGTACCAGTTCTTATGATGGTCAAATCACCGATGTCATGCTCTGCGCGGGCTATCCTGGAGGAGGTAAAGATTCATGTCAAGGTGATAGTGGTGGCCCACTTGTTGTCCCCAACGGCAACCGTTGGAAGTTAGCGGGTGTGGTCAGCTTTGGTACGGGCTGTGCTTCCGCAGGTATTCCGGGCGTGTATGCTCGAGTTTCAAGTTTTGTAAATTGGATTGAGAAATACACAGGGAAGTTAAGCATCTTTGATGTGAATATGAGTAGCCCATTGTATGTGGGAGTGAATGACAATATCACCTATACACTCTCGGTTGCCTTCAAGGCCAAAGGTTCAGCCACAAATATTACCCTTACCAATAAATTACCTGATAATGTGGAGTTTGTCAGTGCCTCAGATGGCGGAACCCTTAGCGACGGTACGGTAACATGGAGCAATTTGGGTGATATTGCTACTGGGTCAACAGTGAAGGTAAAATTGGAGGTTAAACCAATTTTAAGCGACAATTCGGCAACTGTGGTTAACAATGACTATCGAGCTACGGCTGATGGCAACTTGGTTTCAATAGGGCAAGGAGAAACGCAAACCCGAGTGAGCGAGATTGCCCCCATGATGGTCTATTTACCCATGTTAACTACTGAACCAACAATCCCTTCTATTGTAATGCCATCCTATTTCACTAATGCTGATTTTGAACAGGGACGCGATGGGACTTGGTACGAATATTCACGCGCTGGGTACGAATTGATCTATAATAGAAACACCATGGAAAATCCGCCCATTAGTTACGCTCATTCCGGTGGTTGGTTTGCTTGGTTAGGTGGTGAACCTGATGATCTTTCTGTTATAGGACAAACTGTAACCGTACCGAGCAATACTCCTTACTTGGGGTATTGGCATTGGATTGCTTCAGCAGATGAGTGTGGTTATGATTTTGGTCAGGTCATTGTGAATGGAGAATTGGCTGTGGATAAGTATGACTTATGTAGCCCTAACAATACTAACGGTTGGGTTTATCATACCGCTGATTTACGAGCGTATACAGGTCAATCAATAACGCTAGATATTGCAGCGACAACCAATGGCACTAACAATAGCAACCTATTTATTGATGATGTTGGCTTTACTGCCACTGCAAGCCGTATTGCCACCAATCCACCCGCTTGGAATCCAGAAGTTCTATTAGATAACATGACCAAATCTGGCGAAAATCAACTTAAATAAGACCTTGGGTACATGTCTTATTAAGGTTCTACAGATGTTCAGATAATCTTTTTCAAAGTCAGACCTGTCAGGTTTTCAAAATCTGACAGGTCTCTCACCATTCTTTATCTGATAGACTGTAGCCAAGCTCTTACTACCCGACAAAGTGGTTTAGGGAAGGCTAAAACAGTAACACAGAGTTTCACGGAGATGCACAGAGTTTCACAGAGAAAAAGCGAATTATTCTTTCCTCTGTGAAACTCTGTGTTCCTCTGTGCGTCTCTGTGTTAATTAGTTCAGACTAAATTTTCTGTCGGGTACAGAGTGAAACAAGCTGTATTCAACCAATGTAAAAAAGAGGTGTTTTATGCGATTAGCTCCCTTAAACAACCAAGTTGTATTCAAAAAATTATTTCAGGATAAAGAGATTCTATGTACCTTTGTCAAGGATTTAACAGGTTTGGATATTGACCCAGAGCGTATCGAAACGGAGAAAAAATTTGACCCACCGATAGGTCATATTGACATTGAGCTAGATATTTTTGCCGAAGATTCTGCCCATCGAATCATTGTCGAGATTCAGCGTATTCGGTATGAAGACCATTTTGACAGATTTCTGCACTATTGGTTGGCGGCCATCATCGACTTAGCCAAGAGCCATCGTCAATATGAGCTAACCCGACAAGTACATACCATCGTCTGGCTAACCCGTAAAGCGAAGGACAAGCGGTTTCAGCATGATATAGTTGTCACCAAGCTGGATTCCAGTATATCTGGTGGAACTTTATCACTCTATCCCCACAAACTCTACTTTTTGAATCCATTCTATCCGAATGAGCATACCCCACCAATGGTGACCGAATGGTTTCGGTTGGTGGTAGAAAGCATTGAAAATCCCGATAATCCCAATATAGTCACTGAGCGGGATGTGTTACACAAGGCATTCAAGTTGATTAGTGATGATGGTTTAAGCCCAAGTGATAGGGCCACTATGATAGATGAGCTTGAGTGGGAACGCACACTCAAGAACAATCGAACGGAAGGTATTGATTTAGGACAAGCAAAGATTATCGTCTCTCTGCATGAACGTGGCATGACGGTAGCTGAAATCGCCGAGATGACCAGCTTACCCATAGTAGAAGTTGAACGGTTGTTGAAGTTGTGTTCATGACCAAATCCTCAACCAGATAGTGAGGTTGCGCGGCATCAGCCCAATCCGCAAAAGTGGTCTTAGTACCCGACAGAAAAGTTAGCCAAAACTAATTAGCACAGAGTTTCACAGAGGAATACGGAGATTCACAGAGAAAAAGCGATTTATTTTTTTCCTCTGCATCTCTGTGAAACTCTGTGTTCCTGTTTTAGCCTTCCCCAAACTACTTTGTCGGGTAGCAAGTTATGCTGCCGAAACCAGATTCTCGGGTTCGCAAAATATTATGCTTTGGATACCAACCAAACCGTGGCGTAAAGTCACCGCCCGCCTCAAACGCCGTCGCCGTATGCGACGCGGGGCTAGATTGTTTCTTTTTGGCCTGATTATATTCGGGCTAAGCCAAGCCACCGTCGCCCCCGACCATCTGCTCGATGTTCAGATTGACCGAATTACTCAAGCGTATCAGTTTGACTTTGTGAATTGGGAGACCGAAGCCATCGTCGAGGAGATTGGACGGCAGCTTTATCAACGCACGCTGGGCGAGGACATGACCGACCAGCAAGATATTGTTCGCACTTTTTTAGAACAACAACAACGGATAGCCGAATTAGAGCGAGAAATTCGGCGTATTTATGCCAACAGTGATTCCATATCTACGGACGCGGTCGGCCCTGAAACCCGATTAGCCATCTTACAGGCCGCGCAACGGGACATCATCTATCAGGTTGAGACGATTTTGGCCCAGCAGGCCGAGGTGATTCTGAGCGAGCAGGGCTTTACCATTGTCGGTCAGACCGTCCCTCCCGTGAGCTTTCGGCTGATTGAACCGCCCACTTTTTTGATAATCTCTCCCCGCGAGCGAATTGAACGTCAGCAGACCCTCAATCTCAAACCGGGTCTGAATGATGCCTATCGAGAAGAGATTGAAGCCATCCTCGACCAACGGGGCGACGTGTCTAGCTATGTGACCAATATCGGCGGTATGGGCAGTTATCCGGCTATGGTCATCCGATACGGCTACATGCCCTATCTGGCCGATGTCATTATCCACGAATGGACGCACAACTATCTGTTCACTTTTCAGAGTAACATGGCTTGGGGCTTTGTGGATAATCCTCGCCTGCACACCCTCAACGAAACGACCTCCACTTTGGTCGGCGAAGAACTCAGCCGCGAACTGATTTTGCGCTACTACCCCGAATGGGCTGACCAACTCCCCCCGCTTGACCAGAAGACAGGTCAACCCAAACCGTTTGAACCCTCCGAATACCATTTAACTATGCGCCGCATCCGGCAGACGACTGACGAACTATTAGCCGCAGGTAAAATCGAAGAAGCAGAAATGTTCATGGAAGAAGAACGCCAAAAATTGGTCGAAAAAGGTCATAATCTTCGCAAACTGAATCAAGCCTATTTCGCCTTTCATGGCTCTTATGCCCTCAGCCCCGGCTCCGTTGACCCAACCGGCCAGCATATTCGGCAGTTACGGGCCAGCAGTCCTTCCCTCAAATCCTTTGTAGACCGCATGGGCCGAATTAACAGTTACGACGAGTATCTGCAATGGCTTGATGAGGTTGGGATTGAGCGGGCTTCCGAATGAGCTATCTTTAGGAAGCGGAATTAAATAAGTTGCGCGTTTCGACATCGCCTTCGACAAGCTCAGGCTACGTCGCGCCCCTTGTTCCCAAACTGGGTTTGGGAACATAATTGCTCAAGCAAACTCTGTTTGCGACTTGCAACATGCCAGAAACAGAGTTTCTATGGCAAATACGTTCCCAATCTGGAGATTGGGAACGAGGGGGGTGAATCCCGATTCCCGATTTCTTAAATACAGCTATTTTTAACCAACCAAGGTCAACCAGCCATGCCGGTCTTCAGCTTCGCCGGTAATCAGGCTAAAGAAATCGCTCTGAATATCCTCAGTGATTGGCCCACGTGAGCCACTCCCGATGGAGATTCCATCCACGCTTTTAACTGGCGTAATCTCTGCCGCGGTGCCGGTGAAGAATATCTCATCGGCAATGTACAACATCTCACGGGGAATCAACTGCTCAACTATGTTATAGCCCTTTTCTTCGGCCAGGGTGATGGCATATTTGCGGGTAATTCCAGATAAGATGGAGTTACCTAATGGTGGAGTGTAGATTTTATCCTCTAAGATCACAAAGATGTTTTCCCCACTGCCTTCGCTGACATAACCCTGCACATCAAGCACAATACCTTCCACATAGCCATGCCGTTTGGCTTCCATGACCACCATTTGCGAGTTGATATAGTTACCACCCACTTTGGCCATGGCGGGGTGGGTGTCGGGAGCCATGCGTCGCCAACTGCTGCCCGCCACGTCAACCCCTTTTTCGATAGAATCTGCGCCCAAATACGCGCCCCATGTCCATGTGGCAATGATGAACTCTACCGGACAGTTGCGGGGGTCAACGCCAAGAACCTCATATCCTCGAAAGACGAGCGGTCGAATATAACAGGCGTTATGTTTGTTACGAACTACCGTGTCAATGATGGCCTGCCTGACCTCTTCTTGACTGTAGGGAATCGGCATATTGATGATTTTACAGCTTTGATACAAGCGTTTGACATGGGGTTCTAAACCTAAGATGGCTGGCCCTTGGGGAGTCTGATACGCTCGAAT
>JAUCGB010000124.1 GCA_030377895.1 Anaerolineales bacterium HSG24 | reverse complement strand
CGTGGGTTCGAATCCCTCTCTCGCTATAGCAAGTGCTGTACAAACATAATTAACGCGAGGTGGAGCAGTGGTAGCTCGCCAGGCTCATAACCTGGAGGTCGTGGGTTCGAATCCCTCTCTCGCTATAACAAGTGTCATGCAAAGGGGTGTAGCTCAATTGGCAGAGCGTTGGTCTCCAAAACCAAAGGTTGCGGGTTCGATTCCTGCCACCCCTGTATCATAAGTGCGGGCGTAGTTCAGTGGTAGAACGTCTCCTTGCCAAGGAGAAGGTCGTGAGTTCGAATCTCATCGCCCGCTTATTTTTAGCCAACATAATTTTGCCGAGATAGCTCAGTTGGTAGAGCATTTGACTGAAAATCAAAGGGTCCCCAGTTCAAGTCTGGGTCTCGGCATTTGTTAGGAAATCTAATTAACCCTTAATAAGGGGGCGTGGTGTAGTTGGTTAACACATCAGCCTGTCAAGCTGAAGATCGCGGGTTCGAGTCCCGTCGCTCCCGTTACAAAAAAGCCATCACAATTGTGATGGCTTTTTTGTTGTTATTGAGTAAGCGTGACCGAAGTCGCCCTTCGACAAGTTTAGAGGATGGATGCACTACATTCTCTGTCCCATCAAGGCTTTTGCTCGGAAGGCAAACTGACTAACCAAAAGCTGGAAAACCTCACCCCAACGGATTGCTAAATAGCTCATGGAAGGCGCGGCAATCAACAAGAGACCACCCCACACTAAGTCAAATATCAAACTACATAGTACGGCTAACGTTACCCATACGAGTGGTAATAAAGCCATGTTAACCAATATCTTACCCGTCGCTCGACGAGTGAGACGCTTGTCAAAATAACGAATCACCAGCGGTTCCGTGACCCGATGTGGAATATAGTTCATCAACCAGCCGAATCCAGCTAACGGCATGCTAATCAGTAAGAAGATTAACATGCGAATCCCCTGCCAAGGAGTGATAGGGGTAAACTGAGGCGTTTCAACTTGATTGGCTTGCTTCCATGCTTCCGTAAGCGTTTTGCTAATCTGAGTGATGAAACTGTCGCTTGCTTGTTTAGGATCAGCTTCATAAGCCTCTTTGTAACTTTGCGCGGATAGTGGGCGACTAATGACAAGGTGGACGTTTGAGCGGAACTTAGTTTTCTCTTCATAACACACCCCGACCGAAACAACTTTTATATCCCGTTGCCAATCTGCTTCATCTTCCGCTTGTAAGGCAATCCGAGCCACACCCGCCTGTAACGGCAAAATTCGATTTTCGGAATGGGTGGTTCCTTCTGGGAAAATCACAAAAGATTTTCCTTCATGAAGTAAGGTGCGACAATGGGCCAAAACAAATATGTTCCGTTCCGCAACATCTCCCTTTGGCCCATAAGGTTGCCCCTCATCTTTTTTCCGATATACCGGAATTGCCTTGAAGGTTTCTAAGGCCAAACGGCTGATCGGGTGGCTAAAGAAGGTACTTTTGCCCATACACCCCATTTCCCGATTTAGGCCAAGCCAAAGCATCAGGCCGTCAAGTAAAAAATTGTTGTGGTTTAAGACATAGATAATGGGTTCTTCTTTTTCGGGTAAGTTTTCCTGTCCGGTAACTTCAAAATTCGGATAGAACAACTCGACGACACTTAATACAACATAACGGGTGAGGTCATGTTTCCATGTCCATTTCGGATATAAATCAATTTCAATCATAGCGTATCCTTTACGGCCTATTTGATAATTATTGTTTCGGTTAAGGCACGTGGAAAAAATAATTATCTCGCGGAGTAGACACTCAGGTGCGGCCTCCTCAATTGGATATTTTATTATTTCCATCTGCCATCTGCCTAATTATAATGTAATATGTCGCCTATTGAAAGGAGAGTGTTACGCGGTGGTGCAGATGTAGTGGGACGCGCGCTGATGATTATTGAATAGTCTTATCATTAAAATACTCTTTAACAAGGCCGTTTTCAAAAATAATGATTAACCAGTTCGTCTCTAACCCATTTTTGCCCTGAATGACGCTCATTTTGTAGGCGTACAGTATTTGGTTTTGACGACCAAACAGGGTTCCACCACTCCCATAGGCCATGCCATTCAGATTACCGTCATCGGGCGCGCCCAATAGCTGGACAAGCTGGTCAGGCGTTTGGTCGACTAGTCGATTACTCTGTACCAATTCGTTGAACATTTGGTGGCGTATCGTGGTTCCATTCGGATTAGCAGTGAGCCACTGCGCCGCATCGAAGGGGATACTCGGAAAAGGTATAATAGGTCTCACTAAGATCACTAGAAACAGCAAATAGAGGTATAGAGGATAAAGGGTGCGGCTAATGTCACGTAACTTAATTGTGTATACCACCCCCATCATAATTGCCGTACCTAGTACTAAAAAAACCCACCATGATAGGCCTAAGGTGACGATAGGATATAGGTATTCGGGAGGATCAACAAAGACATAAATCCCCATAATTTTGCCATTAAAAAGCATCCTCACTTGATTAAGAAGACCACAAAATAATGGTACACCAAAAAAAAGCGTTTGGAGCAAAATATTTAATACTTGGTTTCGGTTTAGCTGTTTGACATTATTCATTAGAATCTTTTATAGTGTCTGATGACTTAACTTTCTGTCCCAAAATATTAGCCAAACTAGTGATCCCACCCCCTAAATTCCGAGCGGCATCAACTTGACCTCGGGTTTCTTGATAAATTCGATATAATTCACGACTTTCATTCGAACTAGGATCAAGATGTGCGGCTCTGGCATACTCTAAATAGGCTTGCCCACCGGCATTTGCCTCGGCTTTACGATTTAGGGCATCAATCGTTTCTTGAGGATAACGAGTTTCGATGTTGAAGCGCATCACCCGAATACCAAAATCGATCCACAACTCTTGCACAATCGATTGTTCAATAAATTTAGCCGAAATATCTTTTAATTTGGGTTGTAACTCGTCTAAGGTTGGATAGTTTAACGCCTCATGAATCAGAGCCTCTTCCAATGTTTTAGACACGATATCTTTTATCCTAGCCCAACGGCTATATAAGGCGGTGAAGTTGAATGACCGACGAGCCGTCATGGATAATACCGCGGTAATAAACAGCCCATCTTGAGCCTTAATTAGAACTTCGGTAATGTCAAGACTGTGGGGTTGAGCAAATCGCACGTACCACACCTGCGCCACACCCCAAGGAATCATAATGCAGGTTAGCACTAAAAAAACAAATATCACTCCATGCCACGGTAACGATTCTGGAGAGTTGCTGTTTGTAGACAAACTCGCTAAATATGGAGCCGATGTAGCCGTCGGAACAATGACAGGTGTATTTGTGGGGAGTGGTGTTTCTGTTGCTACAACAGTCGAAACTACCGCTGTAGCCGCAATCACATCCTCTGGAAGCATAGTGGCAACAACCTCAAAAGATGTATCAATAATTTCTGTTTCTGGGCGATCGACAACATCTATCCCCGGAATACTACTACAGCCAAAAACTAGGAATGTAGCGGCGATGATTACTCTAAGCCTGAGGTCCACAGTTACATATTCCTTTTTAGACGTCTTATATGTGCCTCTAACTCGCGAACTCTGTTTGATTCTTGCTTGTTTCTCAGCACGCTAGAGGCGATAAGAAAAAGCATCATAGTGGCTAAAGTTAACAAAATACCTTCACTAAACGCCGGGCTGTTAACCGCTTGAGCCAACGATACTTGAGGTTCTCCGGCGGCTTGAGCCATACTATTTGGCATAACGCTAAATATGATGGGCGAAAAAGTGTTATAGCTGACCGAAAGAAATGCGGCCAAGGGAAACAGCCGCACAATCGGTTTGATGACATCTCTCACCGTATCACCAACACGGTCTAAGGCGACGGCCATGATAATCACTACTTGGCAAAATACAATTCCAAGCCCCAAGAAGAACCGAAAACCGGGGCTTAATAAAGAAATGCCAAGAAACTTAACATCGGCCGCTTGCATTGTGTTGACTACAAAGCTTTCCATGCCAAAAAATGCAAACAAAAAAAATATTAATAATAGTCCAAATAGAAGTCCAAACCCCATACCTTACCCCCTTCCTATAAAACCTGTAAAAAATGCTACAGGGGTAACTCGACATAATGTTAATTATATCATCTTCGCAAGATGGATACAAATTTTGAGTCGTTATATTGACATAATATTCAAGTATCAAAAGTGATGACTATTTTGGAGTAGCAACCAAAATTAAACGGTGAGTATTGCTCCAACTCGGCCAACAGGTAATGACGGTCAGTTGCTCTGAGCCAGTTGGTAACAAAATTGATTGCAAATAAGCGTTCGTTTCCTCAGAAGCCATAAGAGCGCGCACCACATTTCGTTGCTCAACCCGATAAACAAAGCGTTCATTATAACCCGTCAACAAGGTGATTTCGTCACCAATCTTTAAATTCTCGATATTAGCAAAAACACGTCCCCCTAAACTGTTATTATGACCAGAGATAACAATATTATTGCCGTCGTTGGGAACGGCTGAGTTGATATGCCAACCAGCTTCATTATAAGGTATTTCCCATTCACTAATCGTGTCTCCCCACATGGTTGTTTTATCAAACCAGCCCATCGCCACAATGGGGGCGTTCAAGTTGATGCTGGGAGCGACAATCGTTTTTGGGGCATTTAGGTTTGTTGAATGTCGTGTTGCGTCTGAAAATAAGGGTGAGGCATGCCTGACGGTGGGGCCATACGTTGGAGTTGGAACTGGGGAGTTACTGAATGGTACAACTTGAATAACGTTAGAGCAACCAGCGATAGAAACAATCAAAATAAGGTAAAAAGATATGGTTATCCAGAGGTTTTTAGTTCTCTTTGAGGATTGGGCATAGATCACCATTTAAGCCATGTCACTCTGAAACCGTCTGTAGCTAGAAATCGGGTTTTTGTTTGGTTGCCTATATTTTTATTAATATCGGGTGTACCATCGTATCCCCCAAACTAGACCGCCAATCAATAATAGAACAGTTCCTAACCCAAAGGCTATTTCTGGGGCGAGAATCGCTCCGGTTGCCGGAGGATGAACAGGGCCTCCTCTAGTTTTAAATGAGGCGTTAATGACCCGTACTCGTGGTTCACCATTGACTAAGCCAACAATATAATAGGTATAGGCCATGCCATCCTGAAAATTATTACTCGGGAGATTGACGATAACATTAGGGCTACCAGCCGGACGAATATCAATATTATACGCGCCCGTACCAATATCTACGATGTTGGAAGCTTTAAAAGTAAGGTTCGTGATAAAACAGTTATTATGCCCCACCACACAAATATCAGCATTGGGTGCGCCGGGCGAGGTATGGGTAAAGCTGATTCTGGCTTTGCTTTGCGCGGTTGGGGAATTATGATCTTCAATTCGGAGGAGTTCCAGTTGAGCCAATCGGTCTACTGCAACCAAACTGTAAAATTTATTGTCATCAAACGAGAGTTGAACTTCTTTAACGGGGGGAGTATTGGGTGGTGAACCGGCGGGTAAAATCCGAATAAGATGATTACCCGGGGTCAGTCGAACATAGTTTGAAATAGAACCGAAGGCAATATTCTCAAAATAACGGTCATTATTAATATAAACATCCGCAGAGGGTGCATCAGGAGAGGCATGCACAAATCGTAAATTGGCTCCACCCGTTCCTGTACCGTCAGCTTGAACCGATAACTGACCGACTAATAGTATGATACCTAACACAACAGTTAATCGCACAAAAGATTTCATGCTGGTATTCCTCGTTTGATCTTGTCATCCAGAAAAGTTTTGTTTGCAACTTCTATTGACCAGCCCGACCAATCAGGTTACCGGGGAGTTTCAATATTTTCTGTAATACCTTACGTTTAAATGAACCTTCGGGCATGTTGTCGATGCCTTCCTCATAAGCACCTATGGCCGCGATATATTGCTTTTCTTTCATCCGCAATCGGCTCAAGGCTTGCCAAACGTACATGGCCGCTTCATTTTCACCGAGTTCTTCTAATTTGGCCGCCGAGGCTCGATAATGTTCTACCGCGTCTTCCAATTCCCCTTCGGCTTCATAAACGGTCGCTCTATTACCTACGGTTTGGGCTAAACCTTTATAATCTTCCCGTGCTTCAAATAAATTCATGGCCTTATCTAAGGCTTCATGCGCGGCAGTATAATCGTCAAGTTGTTTGTAGGTTACGCCCATGTCGTTATAGATAAGCGCTTGTCGTTCTGGATCATCCACAGCCGCTTCTAAGGCCGCGTCAAATTTTTCTAAGGCAGAGTCGTAATCCTCTTTTCTGAAGAGGGCCACCGCTTGTTCATGCAGTTTTTTGGCAGTCATAATCGTTACCAATATCATGCGTAACACCTGATGGTTCTGTCCAGATAGATTCTGCCCGTGTCCAAACTTCCGAAACCCAAAAAGTCACAAGGAAGGCCAAAATTTTTCCAGTAAACTAAGCACGTAAGCATAACTTATGCGGCAGATCCTAAAAGTTTGAAAACCTTTAGGGTCTAAGGAATCGGGATTAAATAAGTTGCGCGTTTGGCAATCGCCTTCGACAAGCTCAGTCGAAGTCTTGTCGAAGGCGAACTATCAGCATGCACATGTTAATTAATGCTCATTCCTAAACATTCCGCAAAACTTTTGCAGGCGTACTTATTATGTTTGAATCATCACGTTTCACGCATCACGAGATATGGCTTAGTAGGTGACTTCTAAAAGCCCTTCTGCCAAGCCACGTAGGGTATCAACAGACAGTTCACTGAGTTTCATGGCGATATTCAGATATAACAAGTTAGCCGGATTAGCCAAAAACTCGCGTACATCTTGAGGCAATTGGGTGAACTCAACAATCTCATCAAGCATGGTCAAATCTTGAGTGAATCCACCTTTTTTAACTGCGCTACTATCATCCAAGAAATAGCTGAACGTGATTCCAAAATGGTCTCTTAACGCTCCCAACTGTTGCATAGGTATATCTACTTGGCCCAACTCATATTGAGTCACTTGCTCAACTGATATATTGAGTAGGGTAGCGACATCTTCTTCTGATGCTCCGGCTTCTATCCGAGTTTGTTTTAGCAATACCCCGATAATACGTCGCCGTAAGTCGATGATTTGCAAGGTTGGATAATCAACCTTTTTTGTTTTGAGTGCATCTGCTGACCAGAAATCTGTAATTGTCACATTACAAATCAGAGCTAATATCTCCAATTGAGGGAGCGTGACATCATGCTGTCCGGCCTCAATTTGTGATAAAATTTCGGGAGTGGTTCCAAGTGATGCACTCACCTCTTCTATATTAAGACCTGCCCGCACGCGAACAGTATGAATTTTTTGACCTATTAGTTTTTGGTCTAAACCAGCTTGTGGCTTATCGTTTGCCATACCAGTGCCTCCAACGAAATTTCCTTCAAATTATAACATAACTTTCCTTGATACACAACGAAACTAAAAATTACGGATACAAATCAAGTTACCCGTTTTATAAACCAGAGATAATTCAACATGTCAACTGCTTGGCAAGAGCTAGGCTTTGGAGTAAAATCTATCTAATTGGCTAAAGACTGTGCGACACTGGGAGCGCAGACATCCTGTTTGCGGTAGGCTTCCAGCCAATAGGCATCAGTATCGCCATGCTTCGCACAAGTCATTTAATGCCCTATTCTTTAATTGTCAAGAGTTGTTTATGAGTGAAACGGTATCAACCTCACCTTATATTATTGACGTGACCGATCAAACCTTTGTTACTGAGGTTCTTGAAAAATCGAAAACCGTTCCGGTTGTGGTCGATTTTTGGGCCGAATGGTGCGGGCCATGTCGAGCCTTAGGACCAATGCTTGAACGGCTGACCAGTGAATCAAATGGCGCGTTTATCCTCGCCAAAGTGGATGTGGATCAGAATCAACAAGTAGCTGGTCAGTTTTATATTCAAGGAATCCCCGCTGTGAAAGCCTTTTATAACGGCCAAGTCGTTGGTGAATTTACTGGCGCACAACCAGAATCGAAGGTGCGTGAGTTTTTGCAAAATCTGCTTCCCACTCAAGCCGATGCCTACGCAAAACAAGCTTATGAGTGGGAAGTCGGCGGGCAGTTGATGATGGCCGAAGCAAACTATCGCGGCGCGTTGGATGAAAAGCC
This sequence comes from Anaerolineales bacterium HSG24, assembly GCA_030377895.1. GTDB lineage: Bacteria > Chloroflexota > Anaerolineae > 4572-78 > J111 > JAUCGB01. Next base: position 1,288 of record JAUCGB010000124.1, on the reverse strand, counting down.
CGACCATCTCCAGGCTATGGTTGGTTTGGGGCGAGTGTTGCTACAACAAGGCAAAACCGATGAAGGGATAGCGTTGTTACAGCGCATCCCTCCGGGTGGACAAGAACGGCAGGCGGCAGATGCCCTCATCGCCACGGCTCAGTTTATGAGTGAAGCCGTTGGTCAAGATGAAACCACCTTGCGGGCTAACCTCGAAACCAACCCGAATGATGTACCAGATCATTATAGTTTAGCATGCTTACTCGCTACACAGGAAAACTATCAAGAAGCGTTTGACCATTTTCTTGAGGTAATCCGTCGAGACCGAGCCTATAAAGATGATGCGGCTCGGAAGGCCATGTTAGCCTTATTCACCATTTTGGGTGAGGGGCATGCCTTGAGCAAGAGTTACCGTCGTAAACTGGCAAACACCTTGTTTTAGTAGATTGATATACAGTAGGAGAAATGGCATGAAAAAGCCAATTATTATAGGGGTGGCGGGCGGCACGGCATCAGGAAAAACAACCGTCTCGAAAAAGATACTCGAACATATCGGGGCGAAACATTTGGCTTATGTTGAGCATGATGCCTACTACCGAGACCTCAGCCACCAACCAATGGCGCAACGACAGACCTTCAACTTCGACCATCCTGATGCGCTAGAAAATGAGTTGTTAGTGACCCATTTGCAGAGTCTCCTAGATTACCAGTCGGTAGAAATTCCTATCTATGACTTTGCCAACTACACCCGCACCGGAGAACTTCAATGGGTAGAAGCCAAGAAAGTGATTCTGGTTGAGGGAATTTTGATTTTTGTGGACAAACAGTTACGCGAGATGATGGACATCAAGATTTATGTCGATGCTCCGGCTGATTTACGATTTATTCGGCGATTAAGTCGAGATATTGCCGAGCGAGGACGAGTCGTAGATCGTGTTATTGAACAATATTTAGCCACCGTCAGACCCATGCATTTAGAGTTTGTCGAACCGAGCAAGCGGTACGCAGATGTAATCATCCCCCGTGGTGGACATAACCTGACCGCCATTCAGATGATTGTGGCTCAAATCCAACGCAGCATGTTGTAACGAATTTAGGCAGTTCATAAATGCTGATGCCAAACGCGCAACTTATTTAGGACTCATTCCTAGTGAGCCATCGCTACTTCTGCACCACTACCCAAATATCTCCGCAGTATCAAACAATTTGCCCAAATTGACTATTTTTACTACAATGCCCAAAGAAAAAGACGCGGGTTCTTTCCCGCGCCTTTTTGTGTTGCATGTCGATGGGTGACGTTTTTTAACGA
>JAUCGB010000123.1 GCA_030377895.1 Anaerolineales bacterium HSG24 | reverse complement strand
ACGCCCCCAAAAGGGAAGCGCGGGCCAAGAAAAAAAGATGGAGACTAATCGTTAAAAAACGTCACCCATCGACATGCAACACAAAAAGGCGCGGGAAAGAACCCGCGTCTTTTTCTTTGGGCATTGTAGTAAAAATAGTTAATTTGGGCAAATTGTTTGATACTGCAAAGCGAGCTTTGCACTCCGTGTCATGCCCGAAAAATCACTGTTCACTGTTCACTATTCACTGTTCACTATTCACTGTTCACTGTTCACTGTTCACTGTTCACTATTCACTGATCATTCGTTGCCGAATCGACAAATCGCTCTACCAGCCTCACAACCCCCTGACTATCAAACTCCTGAGCCAACTGATACACCTCATCACAAAATGGGCGGTATATCTCGTCCATCTCGGTAACCCGCTTTACCCATTTGTTGACCTTACGCATACTGCCCCGTTTGGCTAATATATGTAGTTCAGCTAACTCATCTGAGGATGGCACAACATACTCAATCGTCTCAACCATTTTGACCGACGTTTCAGATATATCAATTAGCCAATCACCCTCTGGCGCAGGCTCGGCAAGGGGCATGGTAAATTTGACAATGGAGCCAATTCCTTCCTCACTTTCCATCCAAATCTGTCCGCCATGTTTTGTCACCATCTCATGGCACAAAAGCAAGCCTAAACCGGTACCACTCTCTTTATTAGTTCCTGTTGTGGTATAATGCTGGTCGATTCGGAATAATTTCGCTATATTATCCACATTCAGTCCTACGCCTGTATCAGTCACCCAAATCTCAACGAACTCTACAGACGGCTCATGAAAATGGGCCGACACAGTCACTCGACCATTTTGAAGGGTAAATTTAAGAGCATTGTTGATTAAATTACGAACAATCGTATTAAGCATGTTCTCATCAGCCTGAACCCAAATCTTGGCTTGCAGTAGATTGTGGAGGGTAATATCTTTGTTACGAGCATTGTCCAAAAATAATCTAACATTTTGATTGAGAATATTGACCAAATCTAAAGAAATAGGGTCGTACTTGATTCTCCCCATCTCCATTCTGGCCCACGTTAAGAGGTCTTCCAGCAGGTCAAACACCCGTTTAGCCACCCGATAACTAAAGCCACTTATCTGTTTAATCTGTGCCGGAGGTAAGGTTTCTGCCGTTTCATGCATTATTTCCAAATGGCCTAACAGAGGCATAAACGGGCCTTTTAAGTCATGGGCCACAATTGAGAAGAACTTATCTTTGCTATCATTGGCTGCTTTGAGTTCATCCGCCTGAGTTTGCAGTTTTTCAGCTTGCGCTTGTAGTTGTTTGGCCTGCGCTTGGATGCTAAGATGGGTTGTCACCCGTGCCAAGACCTCTCGTTGCTGAACAGGTTTGGTCACATAATCGACCGCGCCAGACTCAAACCCTTTTACCTTGTCATCCTCACTGGCTAAAGCAGTCATGAAAATAACTGGAATATCTTGTGTAACCGGATTAGCCTTCAAACGTTGACAGGTCTCAAAGCCATCTAGTTTAGGCATCATCACATCAAGCAGAATCAGGTCGGGAGCCTCTTCTTCCACAATTTCTAAGGCTTCCAGCCCATCCATAGCTGTGACAATCTCAAGGTCGTAGGCTTCTAGGTAATCAACTAAAACGCCTAAATTGGTTGGATTATCATCGACAATTAAAATAAGATGATCTTCTAAATTCATGATTGCTCCTTAAATGATTGGGCTATCAACGTAAGCCGAGACATGTAGCACATGCTTCAGCCTGTGCCGCACAGTCTAAAGACTGTGTTACGATATTATCTGTCGCACGTTAAGTTGGTAGCCAGTGATTGCTCAATCAGGGTGAGCATGCCTTTATTATCAAAGTTTTTGGCTAAGATTTGTAGTTTGGCCGTAAAGACAGGATACTGCCCCTCAAATTCTACCGCCCATTTACGAATTTTTCGTAATCGCCGCCGTTTGGCTAATGTATGTAATGTTTCTAGGCCATCAGACGTAGGCAGAGCCATGTTGGATATTGGGGCCGATGCGACTACCTCAATATCCTTCACGTCAGTCGATGGGGTAACCTCAGTTTCTTCATACAACCACTCTAACTGCAATAACTCCTCTAACGTATCTAACAACTCCGATGTTCGGAGGGGCTTGGCTAAAAAGGCATCACAGCCAGCTAAGCGGACCCGTTCTTTGTCTTTTTCAAAGGCACTGGCCGAAGCCCCGATAATAACAGTTTCTTGCAAACTCGGCGTTTTACGAATGATTTGGGTGGCTTCAAAACCAGTCATAATGGGCATAATCATGTCCATCAAAATCACATCAGGCTGGAGAGCTTTGGTTTGCTCAACCGCTTCTTGACCATTTTTAGCGACGGCAATCTCAAACCCTAACGGTTCAATCATGCTGACCAACACCGAGCGATTGTAATCTTTATCATCAACAACTAAGGCTTTACGACGCGGCCCGCTATAGCCGACAACTGGTCGTTGTGGCTCTAGTTTTATCAGGTCTTCGTTAATTTCAACCACCGGAAGCGTGACCTCAAAAGAAAACTGCGTTCCCTGCCCCAATTCACTTTTGAGTTGCAAATCACTGCCCATCGCCTGCACCAACTGCTGACTGATGGCTAACCCTAACCCAGTTCCCTCAGCCTGTTTCATTTGATCACCCACTTGTTCAAATGGGTTAAAAACTGAGGCTAACTTATCTGAGGAAATACCAGCCCCAGTATCTACCACCTCAAACTGCAAGGTTTGCCAGTTGGCAAAAACGGTTGTCTCATTGGGTGGTTTGGCGACTGAATTTGTCAACGATACCCGAAATATCACCTGTCCATCATCAGTAAATTTAATCGCGTTCCCTAATAAATTCAGCAAAATTTGGCGCAATCGTTTTTCGTCCACCTCGACCCCGGTGGGTAGATTGATGGCTGGTTCGTAGCCAAACAGCAAACTTTTTTGCTCGGCTCGCATCCGAATCATACCCGCTACGCCATCTAAAAAGGTAGGTAAATAGGTTGAGGCCGGGTTTAACTCTAATTTACCCGCTTCAATTTTGGAGAGATCAAGAATATCGTTGATAAGGGTCAGCAGATGCTCGCCACTGTTTTGGATAACCTGAATACTCTCGCTTTGGAAGGTGGTTAGATTCTTGTCTCGCTTAAGAATTTGAGCATAACCCAGAATCCCATTCAGAGGTGTCCGCAGTTCATGGCTCATGCTCGATAAGAAATCGCTTTTCGCTTTGTTGGCTGAATCGGCCTTTTCTTTGGCCTGTTGCGCCTCCTCATATAAACGCACATTGTTGATGGCGGTGGCCGCTTGGTCAGCAAAACTCTGTACAATATAGGCATCGCTTTCTTGATAAGCAGACACCTTAAAGTTGTCGAGTGTTAGCACTCCAATTACTGCCTGCCCTAATAGCAAGGGTGCGCCCATCCAACTCCGAATCGAGGTGCCATCATCATCCCATGTTTGCCAACGGCTATCTTGATGAACATCAGCAATGATACATGGTCGTTTGTCTCTAAAAACCTCTGCGGCGGGGTCGTTATTGGTAATGGATACCCGATAACCGGTGTAGCTATTGGCAAAACCAGCCCCCCGATCCAAAAAAATGTCATCCCCATCCACCAAAAACACACTGGCTCCATCATACTCAATCACCTGCCCCAACTGCGCCATCAACTCGTCAAGTACAGTATCTCGGTCAAGGCTACGATTGAGAATAGTAGCAACCTGCCGCAAACTATCAGACATACAGCGTTGTTGTTGCTCAGAGCTAAAGAGGCGGGCATTACTTAAGGCCACCGCCACATGTCCCACCAACGAGCGGAGCAAGGTCGCGTCCCCTTCATCCAAACCACCAACCGCCTCATTCTGCACATCCAACACCCCCACCACCTGCCCTTCACGGATAATCGGCACCGCGAGTTCGGCATGGGTATCGGGCAATAAAGGATTGGGGAGCCAGTTCTCTATTTCATGTACATTGACTATTCGCACCACCTCGCCCGATAAAGCGGCTTGCACCACGATGCTGGTGGTATCTAAAGCAATGGCATGCCCCTGCTCTTTCATGGTTGCTCCGGCAGTACCCGTGCCAGCCGTCATCACTAACATGTTGTTTGATTCATCCAATAAATAGACATGAACGTGGTAATAATTAAACTTAGCTTTGAGTTGATTAACCAACTCCATCAATAATTCATCAATATTCAGAATCGCGCTTAACCGCTCACTTAGTTCTGCCGTGGAGTTAAGGTATTTGTTTTGTTGCCGTAACGCTTGTTGACGGTCTTCCAAATCGTCTCGCGTTTGCCGCAGATTAGCAGTCATACTGTTAAAAGTGTCAGCCAATTGACCAATCTCATCGCCGGAGGTGACTTGAGCATGAACCGTTAAATCACCAGCCTGAATCTGCTCTGCCGCCTCGGTGAGGGTTTGTAGAGGCTGAGTAATATTTTGCGATAACCCTAGCCCTAACCCCAAACTGAGCATGGTCGCCAAGCCGATAGTTATTAGCAAAACGGCCTGAGTTTGTTGCACCAAATCTTGAGTAGTGGCCTCGGCCTCCTGAAAATCAGCCGAAGCACTGTCTGACATGGCTTGGGCGGTTTCGCGCATCGCCGGGCCAAGTTGGTTCAAGCGGGTGCCGATAATCTCTAGCAGTTGGTCATAATCGGCTTGCAGTTCAGTAAATCCCTCGTTATAGGTCTCTAAAGCCATTTTCGTTTCTTGGGCGGTGGCTTGCAAATCGGGGTCTTGCCCGGTGTCAATAATCTGATCAATATCACTCAGCAGTTGGTCATACTCACTCAAGGCCGACTTAGCCCAATTGGTCGTGCCACTGGCTAAATAACGGGAGACATACGACTGCATGAGCGACAAATGACGCTGAGCATCGCTGGCAAGGGTGGCTATTTCAGTATCTCCGGCGTTGACCGCATTCCCGCCTAACTCGGCCAAACGTCCAGCGGCTAAGGTCTGCTGGACGTTCAGGACTCGGCTGTTGATGTTGTTCCGGTTGGTAAGCAAGGGAGCCAAAGCGACAAAACTTGCACTGTAATCGGCCTGCATGGTTTTAATATCAGCCAACTGTTTGGCTCGCCCATCATGGCTGATAACCGTCTCGGCCTCGGCCAGAATCTCGTTCAGACCAGTTAACGCCTGACTATATTGAGCCAAATCAGCTGGAGCTTGGGAGCTGATATACTCGTTGGCAAAAAACTGAGTGGCCCATGTTTGAGCCACAATCGAATCGGACAACTTTTGCTCGACAGCCAACTGCTCGGCCAAATTAGCAACGGTGGCGTTAATCTGATTAAAGCGAGTTATCGCCACCGCGCCCACAATCACCAGCATGACCAAGATAATCAAATAGCCGATAAAAATTTTGGTTCTAACTCGTAAATTATTGAATAGTTTCATATAATACACCTCAAACCCAGACCCTAAAGGTTTTGAAAACCTTTAGGGTCTAAATTATACAACCTACTCCACCTGAACATTGTATGCGGCTTGATAAATCTCCACATATCGATTTAGGCCCAACGAGTCGAGTGTTACGCGGTACTCTTCCCAGGCCGTATCGGAGTTGATATCGGCTTCACCGAGAATAAAGCGAAGTTCCATCTCCCTGATGTAATCGGTGATGGTTTGACGCAGTTCAGCCAACTCGGCCGCTTGTTCAACATCAAACACAAGAGGTGGAATTATCTTGTCGAGACTTTGGACATGTGGAGCCATTTTGGTTTTGGTTTCATTATACAGAATCACCTCTAAATTTTCTGTAGGATTATCGGCTGTTTCCCCCAATCGTAACGCATTAGAGCGATAGGTGTTACCAGCATGCCCCCAATGAAAATTATGTTTATCCCCGTAGGCTAATAGTCGTTTCCAGATTGCGGATTCACCGTTAATCCCGACTTCTCCTTCTTCGGCCCAGCGCCAATCCTCACCCTCTCGCCCCAAATTAGCACGCAGGGTTGCTTCCCGTTCATACAAACCATCACACCAACGGAAGGCTAACTCAGGATGCTCCGTTTTAGCCGAGATAACACATTGCCCCGGCTCAAGGCCATACGGGTTAAAGGCAGTCACTCGTTCACCTGTTGGGCCAGCTAACGGCGGGATAACCACATACTCTAACCAACGGCCACTTTCGCCCTTAATTTGAGAAAATACGGCATTGCCACCAGCAATAGCCATGCCTAGTTGATTGATGTCACTTTCTTCCGCTAATGATCGCATGTAATCATTGGATTGGGTAAAACTTTCCTCCTCCAACAAACCAGCCTCATGCAGACGGTTCAGGTAGCGTAATCCCTCCCGCCAACCATCGGTATTGATGGCTGATGAGATGGTACCATCCTCAAGGAGCAGATAACGGTTGTTGTTAAACTGTTCCGAATAAACAAAAGGAGCCATCATAAAACCATCCAAATTGGTGTTCCAGCGATTGGTGGCGGAGGCGAGGGGGATTTCATCGGCCTCGCCATTACCGTTGGGGTCTTGCTCCTTAAAGGCTTTTAGTACCTCAAACAGTTCTTCTGTTGTTTCGGGCATCTCCAAATCCAACGCATCTAGCCACGGTTTGTTGATCCAAGCTCGTTGGGACAAGGTACAGTGATAACACTCATTCACATGCGGCAAGCCGTAAATTTCACCAGCCGGGGTGGTAATACGATTTTTAATAAGCGGAGATTCCTCAAACATGGCTTTGGTATGAATACCGTACTGCTCAATCAAATCGTTGAGAGGTAAAAATATACCCTGTTCCCCATAAATCGCCTGATTAGAGGGGGTCACATCCATGTTGAGGAAAACGTCGGGCAATTCGCCACCGGCCAAAGCCAATTGCAAATTCTGCTCCGACTCCCCTTCAGGGATGACCAGCCACTCGACATGAACATTGGTCTGCTCCTCATACCATTTGGTGAACTCATTGGTGGCGAAATCTTCCACTCGATTACTGTCGGATTCCTGAATCATCATCTTCAAGGTGATAATTTCATCGGTTAAGGGTAATCCCTCGGCTGATGAGGCCGGACTCTCAGCCTGTGTTTCGACTTGCGCTTCGGTACTTCCTTCGGGTGCTACGTCTGGTTGAGTATCACCACAAGCTCCCAACGCTAAACTACTGAGTAATATTGCGATAAACCAAAATTTGTATAACATTATATTCCTCCTTGAATATAGTTAAATATTTTATGACCAATGATGTGTCTGCATCATGCCTCCCGAACAAAACAACCCCCTCATTATACCAGAAGAGATGGCCTTGAGACAAACAATGGGAAAAAAGGATTTAGATGGAGAACTCTCCTATGTGGTTTAGTTGACATAATCTTTTAATATCGTTATAATATTATGTCAAGTTAAAATGATTATGGACAAATCTTCGAGGAAGCTTTAAGCCTCTTTGAAGATTCTTGCTACCCGACAAAGTGGTTTAGGAAAGGCGAAAACAGTAACACAGAGGAACACGGAGATGCACAGAGTTTCACAGAGTAATACAAAGGAAAAATAATTCGCTTTTTCTCTGTGAAACTCTGTGTTCCTCTGTGAAACTCTGTGCTAATTAGTTCAGACTAAATTTTTTGTCGGGTACTAAGATCAATAATAGGCAACTCTGATCATGCGCGGCTGGAAAACGTGGCAAAACGCCCTCTTTTTAATTTATTTACTACTACTGAATGGGATTGTTTACCTTGCTTTGGTCGCGGTCTTTTTTCAGAACGATGTCGAGCGTTGGTTCTGGGGCGAAGATAGTTCGTCTACGGTGGTGATGGCAGAGCCTGCTCCCACGCTCGTCACCATTCAACAAGAGAGTAGCCCGCCCACACCGACGAATACTAGAGTTGTCGTCACTGCATCTAATCAACCGCTTGATGCGTCATCACCCCAGATTGAAGTTACTCAGCCAACCAAAGCGTCGCTCTCAACTGATACCCCTGTCCCAACTGCCACCGATACGCCACTGCCGACGGTCACACCAACCCCCACCGCGACACCCACTCAGACCAACACGCCAACGATAACTCCATCGCCTACTAAAACACCGACTCACACCCCATTGCCGACGGCGACTCCTACTCATACGAAAACGCCCACGCCTACTAAAACCGCAACGCATACCAGTACGCCAACGGCGACTCCATCACTCACGAAAACCGCAACGCATACCAGTACGCCGACGGCGACTCCTACGCCCACGAAAACGCCCACGCCTACTAAAACCGCAACACCTCGCCCTACACCATTACCCACTAAAACAGCGACACTTTCAAAACCTACCGCTCTTCCAGCGAACCAAACAAACAGGGTTGCAGTCGCGGCTGTCAACATGCCGAATATGGAGAGTATGCCCGATGCCGAATCGGCCATCAAAACCGAGAGCCTTCTTTTGCAGGCCATTCCGCTGACCAACAACAGCGTGGCCTTAAGTTGGCAAGCTACCCAAAAACGGGCTATCTACCAGATTTACAGCGACATGGGGACGGGTTATGGGGTTTATCTTTACAAAAATTCAACCAGTCAACCGGCCTTTTTAGACCAGTGGGTCAGACCCAGTTTGATCTATCAATATCAGGTTAGCCAACCAAACAGTCAGAAACAGGTTATACATCGGGCGCAAGTGACGACGCTCGGTCAGTTGCAGCAAAAATCAACAACGATTAGCTTTACCACGCCGATTATTCCCGCTCCCACGGCCCTCCCACCCGATGCGGTGTTGCTGGGCTTGATGAGCGACAATACTTATGTCGATAACTTTAACACCATGCATATTGTGGGCGAGGTGCGGAATGACTCGAATCTTGAGGTGGGCCAAGCCAAAATTGCGGTAACATTTTATGATGACACAGGTGCGGTCATCGGCACAACGGTGGGTCAACCGCTCTTGAGCGTTATTCCAATCGGTGGGAACGCGCCCTTTAGAATCGCTTTAAGCGAACCGGAGAATCTTCATGCGTACAGTATTCGGGCCGTGGGTCGCTCGGTGGCATCCTTATCAGCCCAAGCCCAACTACGAGTGGTCGAAGAGCGGCGGTATGAGGATAATATTGGATTTTTACATATCAAGGGCGCGGTTGAAAATATGGGACAATATGTCTCTCATCATACGCAGGTCGCGGTGATTATCTATGGTCGAGATGGACGAGTGATTAACGTGGCCTTTGTCACCACCGAGCCACCTGTTTTATCACCGAGCAGACGGGGAACCTATGACGTGACCTTTACCTACTATCCCCGTTATAGCACTCAACAGGTGATTCCGTTTGAGAAATAGTGGCCAATGGTGTAGACTTGGCCGGTGATAAGGAATCGGAATTAAATAAGTTGCGCGTTTGGCAATCGTAGGGGCTAGGCAAGGCGGTGTAGCGTTGGTTTGAAATCAGAACTCCAATCCGCCTTGCCTCGCCCTGAATCCACGGAATGACGGGCGACCCGTAGGGG
>JAUCGB010000122.1 GCA_030377895.1 Anaerolineales bacterium HSG24 | reverse complement strand
TCTTGGTTTTCGCATTTATGGCACTAAAATCTTTTTTGTTGAACTATTTTTCTTTAGCAACTTAAGTTCTTAAAGTATCTAAGTGCTAAAAATATAAAAATATTAGAATTTAGATGCAATTGCCCTAGGGCAATGCTGGGCTGATGAAAACAGTAGCCGATTAAGGGTAAGAGCCGCCCCAAAACGATCCGGTTTTTGTTCCGTTTTAATGGCTGAACCCCTGAGTGAATAATTGCCTAACTGTTTTCTCCGTCTGACTCCCTCCCTGATTGTAATTCATAAAAAAAAGTGTTACAATGGAGAATGAGAAGTTAAATATGTGCATTGCTTTTTTTGTTTTTAGTAGAAAACAATTTCAACCTAAAGGTGGGGTAAGTTTGTGACACGTAACGACACGTGGTTCTTTTTTTCACTATTTATCGGTGCGGCAGTTTTGGCGATAGGGCTAATCTGGTCGGCAGACTCAGTTAATGCTCAATGTGGCTCATCCGCCTCATCATGTAAAACATGCCACGAAACTCAGGGCAAAGACCCAGTAAATGCCGAGGGCGAATGGCATACTCAGCACGCGTTTGGCGATTTTTGCGAGTTTTGCCATGCGGGTAACGTGCAGGCCACCGAACAAGAGGCGGCTCATCAAGGTTTAGCCTTGCCTATGGAGGATATTGCGGCTAGTTGTCAAGGGTGTCACCCTCAAGATTTAACAGAACGAGGGGAAAAATATGCCGCTATCCTTGGTATTGAACTTGGGGCCGATTCATCTGGTGGCAATAGTGGCAATAGTGGCGGTGGTGATTCTGGTGAGGACGACAGCAGTGGTGAGGATGATAACGCCTCCATCACGGGCGTGGCTCCTCCCCTTGGCGGAGAGGAGATTGATTACAATTTGCTTTACGCCGCGTCGATTGCTCCTCAGCCGCTCGTTAGCAACTGGGGCAACCTTATTTTGATGTTAATGATTGCCGTAACCGGTATCGCTTTTTTCCTCACCGCTTGGAGTTGGGAAGGTTGGGGACAGGTAGCGGCGGCTTGGATTAATGATAATGTGAAAATTGTTTCCGATGCGGCCATTAATGCCTCGGTTGATGATGTGCCGACAGAAACGGTTGATGTACCAGCAGATGATGGCGACGCAACATCTGCTCCTAGCCCAACCGAGTTAGCCAACTTGTTTGAACAGAATTTGGAACTCAAAAATCTCTGGACGAAATTAGCCCACAGCGATTCAACGCTACTCAATGACCTCAACCAAATCTTGAGTAATGAGGAACAAGGCCCTACATTACTCCATGCGGTCAGTCGTTTGGACTTGAAACTAGCCACGTCCCTCAAACAACTTAACGAGCAAGAGCGCGCCTTGTTGATGGCTGTGGCTAAGGAAATGTAAGGAAGAAATTTAATGACTAAACTTATCGACTGGCTCAAATCACCCCAATGGTCTCCCTACACAGGTGGGGCGGCCTTGGGTTTGTTGAGCATCTTTGCATTACTTTTTACCGATCGGCTATTTGGTGCGTCAGGGGCATTTGAGAATATTGGCGGCTCTATTATGCAACTAATTGCCCCCACACTGGCCGACAACATGTACTGGAATTTTGTCATGCCAGCGGGCTTTAGCTTCGGCGTGATGATGCTAATCGGTGTTTTTTTAGGCGCGCTGGCCTCATCATTGCTCTCTGGTACTTTCAAATGGCAAACCGTTTCTGATGAGCAATGGGTTCAAGTTTTTGGCCCTAATCGTTTGAAACGATGGGCAACTTTGTTTTTTGGGGCTATTTTGTTGGAATATGGGGCTGGTATTGCCGGAGGTTGCACGAGTGGACTAGCTATCTCTGGTGGAGTACAACTAGCTCCGGCGGCCTTTCTTTTTATCGGCGGTATGTTTGCTTCTGGCATCATCACCACAATGCTCCTTTATGGAAAGAGGTATTAAATTATGGAGGTATTAAATTATGATAGCATTATTACCTGCACTTGTCGTTGGGTTTATCTTTGGCTGGATATTACAAAAAGCCCGCCTGACCCAATACAGTAAGATTGTCAACGTTTTTCGCTTTACTGATTTGACCGTTTTGAAGTTTATGTTGACCTCCATTGTGGTTGGCGGGGTCGGTATCTATCTCCTCAGAGACTTGGGAATCGTCACCTTGACCGGCACCACGCCCACCTACATTGTGGGCAACCTGATTGGTGGCGTTATCTTTGGTGTCGGTATGGCCTGGGCCGGATTTTGACCGGGTACTTGTGCCGCCGGTGGCGGTCAAGGCAATATTGATTATCTAATTCCGGGCATGCTTGGTTTTGTGGTTGGAGCTATCCTTTTTGGAGTGACATACGGAGATGTATTTCCGGTCATTTCGGGTATTGCCAACATGGGCAACACCTATCTGCCCGACCTATTTAACGTCAATCACTGGTTAATCATCATCTTTTTTGCCCTGTTTTCGGCCTATCTGTTTTACGTCCTAGATAGAAAAGGTGAACCAAGAAAAAGTAAGATTTAGGGAGTTTTGCCTGATTTTTGATCATTTTGTAGTGGTCAGCTTGATGTTGAAAAAGAATATGTCACCCTGAGCGTTTTGTGCGAAGGGTCTCCCTTACCCGAATCTAGGCAGTTTTGGGCGGATACTTCACCTTCGGCTCAGTATGACATGGTTTTCAATATCATCTTGACCACCACAGATTTTTGATCATTTGCGTATTGTATTATTAAGGGTTTTTATTCTATCATCCTTGAAATTCTGCTCTTTTATAGCTGGTTTAGAGCAGAATTTCAAGGATGATAGAATTTTTACAAATGACTGATTCAAAAAAGATTATCATTCCGACACTATCTCGTCGTCATTTTATGGGCTTGGGCGCAGTCGCGGGAGGTGCCGCACTACTTAATAAATTCGACCTGCTCCAACCCAGCCTAAAACCTAACCACCAAAATCCAAAATCACTGTATCCGCCTGTTGATTTTGACCGCGAAGTTTACACCATGTGCGAAATGTGCGTCTGGCGTTGTGGGGTAAAGGCCAAGGTGAAGGACGGTGTGGTACGAAAACTTGATGGCAACCCTTTCCATCCCCACTCACGCGGCATGTTGTGTCCTCGTGGGCAGGCTGGAGTAGCCACCCTGTACGACCCAGATCGTTTGAAATACCCGCTTATTCGTAAAGGGGAACGGGGCGAAGGTTTATGGGCGCGGGCGAGTTGGGAGGATGCGCTTGATTATGTCGCCAGCCGCATGTTGGAGATAAAAGAGCAATATGGCCCCGAAGCAATGGTTTTTAGCTCCACTCACAACCTGATTCAGACTCAGTTTGAGAATCTGCTGAAGGCTTATGGCTCGCCCAACTACGGCACGCAACGCTCACTCTGTTTTAATGCCATGATCACGGCCAATCTGCTAACGTATGGCATGGAAGAACCGAGTCGTGACTATTCGCAGGCCAATTATATCATTTTGACCGGGCGTAATATCATGGAGGCCATCTCCAACTCCGAAACTCAGAGCCTTGTAGCCGCTCAAGCGCGTGGTGCTAAACTGGTTGTGTTAGACCCACGTTTCACCAAAACCGCCGCGAAGGCCGATTTATGGCTACCCATCAAACCGGGCACCGATTTGGCCTTTCACTTGGCCTTGCTCAATATTATTATCACCGAAAACCGTTATGATGCCGAATTTGTCGCCGAAAATACAGTTGGTTTTGAGGAGCTAAAAGCCAGTGTTGCAGGCTATACTCCAGAATGGGCCGCCAGTAAATGCGAAATTCCGGCAGATACCATCCGACAAGTAGCTCGTGAATTTGCTATAGCCGCCCCCAATGCCTTTGCTCACCCGGGTTGGCGTACCAGTAATTTCCTCAACGCTTTTCAGACTGCCCGTTCAATTGGCGCACTAAATGCCATTATCGGCAATTGGGATCAACCCGGTGGATTTTTTGCCAGTTCTGGGCATGATGGTGGCGTGGCGTTAGGTTCTGTACCGCAACCCCCCTACCCTCGTGTCAGCGCCATGCGTCTGGACGGTGTCCCCTGGAAATATCCGCTGGTTCCGCTCAAATTGGGCGTTTTTCAGGAGATTCGGGATGCCATTCTCACTGGTGAACCGTATCAGGCCCGTGGTTGGTTCATCTTCCGCCAGAATCCGGTCAACTCTCTGCCGGAGCGACATAAAACGATGGCGGCCATGAGCCAGCTCGACTTTATTGTCACCACCGACATCAGCATGAATGATACAGCTTGGTTTTCTGATGTGGTCTTGCCGGAGGCGACCTATCTGGAACGGTTCGACCCATTGCATGTGCTAGGTAACACTGTTTTCATTCGTCAGCCGGTTATTGAGCCACTTTTTGAGAGCAAACCCGGCCTCTGGATTTTTAAGGAATTGGGCAGTCGTTTGGGGTTGGCTGACTATTTTCAGTATGACGATGAAGAGGATTATATTCGTCAACAGATTGCACCACTGGGCATTACGCTGGAAGATTTGAAACAACGTGGTTACTACACCGCCCCCACGCATCAAGAAAAAAACGGGCATGAAGTGTACACCTTCAATACTGGTAGTGGCAAAATCGAACTGGCCTCAGAAGCCCTGCGGAACAGTGGTTTTGCCGCCGTGCCGAAATGGGATGCGCCCATAACCAATGACGCTGACCAGTTCTATCTACTTTCGGGCAAGGTAGCTCAACATACCCAGTTTGCCACTCATAATAACCGATTGCTTCATGAGCGGACACCCGACAATCCTCTCTGGATGAACCCGATACCCGCCCAACAGCGCAACTTGCAGGATGGTGATATGGTTTGGGTGGAAAGTAGCGGTGGCAAGGTAAAAACGCCCGTTCATGTCACCGAAAAAATTCGACCCGACAGTGTTTTTATGATACCCGGCTTTGGACATGTTAGCAAAGGTTTGACCACCGCTTACGGTTCCGGAGTCAGCGATAGTGATTTACACGTAACCTATACCGACCCGATTTCTGGTTCTCAAGCCCTGAGCCAGACTACTGTCAAAGTGTATAAAGCAGAAGAAGGTTCATAAATTATGGCTAATCCTTCAACCGACACCCCACGCAAAAAACGATGGGGTTTTGTAATGGAATCAGACCGTTGTATCGACTGTCAGGCATGTATGGTCGCGTGTAGTGTTGAAAATAACGTGCCGATTGGCAAACATCGCAACTGGATTAATCACAAAGAATCTGGCATATTCCCCAACCTGAATCAGACATTCATGCCTGAAAATTGTCACCACTGTAATAATGCTCCCTGCGAGCGGGTTTGCCCCACTGGAGCCACGTATCATCGTGACGACGGGCTGGTGCTGGTCGATTATGACAAGTGTATTGGCTGTAAATATTGTATGATGGCCTGCCCTTATGATGCCCGCTACGTGGACGAAGAGAAGGCCGCCGTTGATAAATGCACCTTCTGCGTGCATCGGCTGGATGTCGGTCAGCCTCCGGCCTGCGTGGAAACCTGCATTGGTCGCGCCCGTCATTTTGGCGACCTCAATGACCCGAACAGCAAAGTCTCAATGTTATTGGCGACTCACGATCATTATCAGTTATATGAGGAAGCTGGCACCGAATCGGCCATCTACTATATTAGGAGTAAGTGATGGAACACGACGTTCATTTTCATTGGAATATGTTGATTGTAATTTACCTTTTTACGGCAGGCGTTAGCGCCGGAGCATTTGTCATATCTGGACTGGCGACCTACTTGGGAGGCACACGGTATAAGCGTATCAGCCGTATCGGCGCTCTGATTGCCCCTTGGCCGTTGATGTTGGGCCTGTTCGTACTTATCTTCGATTTGACCAAGCCCTTTCAGTTTTGGTGGCTTTTTTTGACCATACAATGGACTTCGCCCATGTCGATTGGTACTTGGTTATTGACCGCTTTCTCTATTCTGTCGATGCTCTACTTTATACTCTGGATCCCCCGTCCTTGGCGTGATTTACTGAGAGTTCCGCATAGTACGGCTGATATTTTTCAACCTCGGCAATGGCGACTCATGACTCGCGAGATGGTCGGCATCAGTCGGCGAGTGATCGCCGCCATCGGTTTTCCAATTGGTTTGGGAGTTGGCATGTATACCGGCATTTTATTGGGAGCTATTCCGGCCCGTCCGTTGTGGAATACGCCAATGGTGGCGCAACTATTCCTATTTTCTGCCATGAGTAGTGGTGTCGCAACTGTACTGCTCATTGCCGCCTTCACACCGCCCAAAGATGGGCATGACCATCTGCTCCATGAGCGCCATTTTTTGGTGACGGTTGACACGGTGCTAATTGTACTAGAAATATTTGTCATTATTCCTTTCTTTTTGCATCAATCCCTTAATACATGGAGTTCCGCCGAATCAATGAGTTTGATTATGGGAGGGCCGTTCACACTGGTGTTTTGGGTGGGTGTCGTTTTAGTAGGACTGCTCATCCCCCTCGCGATTGAGGGGTTTGAATTGTTTCCAGTTATTTGGAAAGAGGCGGCGGTAAAATATAGCCGTTTGTGGGGTGGTCTTAGCGCAGTCATGGTGCTGATAGGCGGGTTTTTATTACGTTATGTTCTGGTTTATGCCGGACAAATGTCTCATTTTTTACCAATGTTGGAGAGGTAGGGGAATATGATAAACTTAAAATCAACCCAAAATCAGATAGTCCTGATCATAATCGTAGCATTTATGCTGAGTGGTTGCAACGCCAATAACGGCAATAACGGCGATAACGCCAATGAAAAAACAGTCGCCACAGTGCCGCCACCTA
Source organism: Anaerolineales bacterium HSG24 (assembly GCA_030377895.1). Taxonomy (GTDB): domain Bacteria; phylum Chloroflexota; class Anaerolineae; order 4572-78; family J111; genus JAUCGB01. Next base: position 2,698 of record JAUCGB010000122.1, on the reverse strand, counting down.
CTAGTACGCCCATTCAAACGGCAGACGTTCACATCCCTAATGTAGAACGTGGACAAGAAACTTGGCTGGAGCATCAATGCAATGAATGTCATGGCCCTGTTGGTTTAGGTGGAATTGGCCCAATGTTGGCCTCAACGCCACTGGAATACGAAGAATTTCTCAATATCGTGCGTACCGCCATCTCACCCAAACCGGCCTTCTCCGTTGACTTATTATCCGACGACCATGTCTATGATATTTATGCATGGCTACGCACCCAGCGACCATTTCCCGAACAACCATCTATACCCTCTGAATCGCCAACTCCTCCCAAAACTCCCTCGCTTGAGGATGCAATGGGCATGACCATCTGGACCCATGGTAACTGCGATACTTGTCATGGGGTTTTTGCTCAGGGAGGCCCCGAAGCACCTCCCTTGGCCGGTATCAGCTATCCGGTTGAAGAAGAACTAGCCATAATGCGCGAAACTGCCAGCGAAATCCCCGAACACAGCGTCGAAAACATCAGCGATGAGATATTTGTAGAGCATCTGTACAAATGGTTACAAGCTGGCTGTAGTTACACCACAGATTGCTCAGAATAGCGAATTACAGCTTTAAACTACCCGACAGCCTAAACTAATTGGTAGTTCTGCACAGGTAGTGGCCAGCTAAAGGGTTGTTCAGTTCTAACTCATATGGGTATAATCGTGACGCTACAAGCGTCACCTACAGTAATTTGATCGGATATAGATGTATGGAGGTCACGCTTGTAGCGTGACAAAACGGAGAACTGAACAGACCTGTGGCCAGCTACCCGCAAGTTCCAAACTTGCGGGTAGCTAACGAAACTGTATCACTACTTCTGCACCACTACCAACTAATTAACACAGAATTTCACAGAGACGCACAGAGGAACACAGAGAAAAAGTGAATTATTTTTCCTCTGTGTTCCTTTGTGCGTCTCTGTGTTCCTGTTTTAGCTTTTTCTAAACCAGTTTGTCGGGTAGCAACTGTCCAGATGTCCAGATGGGTTAGAATCATGGCTTGATGCCCGTCTGGGCAACCAAATCATCCATGCACACAATACGCAACACATACCAATGTTTACCACTATTCGACGACGTATCCTATTTGTAGTCAGCATAATTTTATTGGCCGGAGCAGCGATGATTGGCCTCTGGCAGAATCAGCATGCAGAGTGGCAAAACTATCAGCAACGTTATTTTGAACGTACTGGTCAACCGCTCGATATCCGAATCCGAGAAATTGTGCCGGGCATGACCGGACAGGCCGAGTTATGCCTTACCTGCCATATCGGACTGGCCGAAATCAGCACCTCACATTCCATTGAGGTTTTCGGTTGTATTAGTTGTCATGGTGGCAATGGCACGGCGTTGCAGGCTGAGGAGGCCCATCAAGGGTTACGCGGTGGTAAAAATCCGTCTGACCTGACAGTGGCTCAAGAAATTTGTGGGCGGGACTGTCACAACGTTTTGACTAATGATGACCAAAACCATGTTGACCGAGTTATGCGTAGCTTGCAGGGAACGTATGCTGGTGGCATTGCCGGAGTACGATTTGCTTTTGGCGCGCAATCGGATGAAATGCCAATTTATGGGGTATACGAGGTCACGGATGCCTCGTCAAAGACCGACTTGACCCAACTCGCCGCTTTTCCGCATACCTCCACTCATTTTATTGATAGGCAGTTTGCTGAAAATTGCCTTGAAGCCGGGTGTCATCTTGCAGAGGAAGCCCAAGCCGAACCCTATTTTTATCGCTCAACAGGGTGCGCGACCTGTCATGTTATCTACGAGAATGACGGTTTGTATCAGGGCAACGACCCGACCATTCCCCGTGATGAGCCGGGGCGTATGCGTCTCCACCAGTTCACGACGGCCATCCCTTTTTATCAATGTAACCATTGTCACAATCGAGGGAACTACTCGTTGCGACAAATGGAGTTTTTGCTTCGTGACGATATTCCACCGTCCGGCCCGCCTATCTCTGAGTTGATGCCGCCTGAAGGTCGCCGCTTGATTGAGTATTATCAACCGATTGGTCAATTTACATGGTGCGAGTGGGAGCTAGATTGCATCGAATGTCACACCGCCGAAGAATCAATGGGTAATGGTGATATCTATCCCAATCAAATCGAGATGCAATACACGCAATGTCAGACCTGCCACGGCACGCTTGAAAAACTGCCCGACACGGTGACCGTCGCCAAAGAGCATCAAACAGCCCTGCGCCAAACCCAACTCAATCTCCATTATGATTTGCAACTCGGCGAGCAGGTTATCATCACCAAACGAGGCGAACTAATGGGGCATGTTAAACAGGTCGAGGACAGGTTTATTTTGACAGGTAAGGTGACGGGAAAAACCTACTCGGTCAATCCAGTCATGGGATCAGGTTGCCAGCAAAATGTCGAGGAGCAGGAGTCTCGCTATTGCCATGAATGTCATGCCCATGAACGATGATTCGATTTACGATTTTGGTTGGCCTGATATATGCGGTGGTGCTGACCTATTGACTGATAAGCCTCCCATGTCATTCCGAGTGTAGCGGAACCGAGGAATTTTCCGTCCGGCTATGGTCTTCGTTTGGGCCAAAGGCTCAAGTAGCGGGCTGTGTCAAGAAAGCTTTCGGTTGAGGACAAGAACGTTTTTGAGCGGGTCGTCCCGGCAAGTTTACTCGGTCAAGTATCCGCTCA
>JAUCGB010000121.1 GCA_030377895.1 Anaerolineales bacterium HSG24 | reverse complement strand
GAGACAGCCCCACTGTCGTTCCGACCATACCTCCCAACACTGTCGCCCCCACACCTGTGCCAGCCACCATCGCTCCCACACCTGCGACTACGACAGCGCCCACCTCGTTGCCGGGCCCGGGAGATGGGACAATTCAACCGAGTGTGACCATCTCGTTTGCTGAATCGGAGCAAACTATCGCCGAGAATATCGGTCAAACCCAAATCACCGTTACCTTGAGCGCGACCTCTGACAAAGTAGTTAGCGTCAAATACAGTACCGCCGATGAGACCGCTCTCGCCGGAGTAGATTATTTCCCTCTTGATAGCACGTTGGTCTTTTCGCCAGGCCAAACGAGCGCGGTGATTAACCTGTCGATTATTGATGATAACGGCCAAGAGGTTGATGAGACTCTGCGTCTTTCGTTGAGCGAGGCAAATAATGCCGAAATCGGTACGCCAAACCAACTATCGGTAACGATTGTTGATGATGACCCCATGCCAACCATGCAGTTTAGTCAGCCGGATTATCTGGCCTACGAATCAGAGAAGTTGGCTGTTGTAACCGTGACTCTCTCTGCCGTTTCGCAGTCACCGATTACCGCGACTTATCAAACCGTTGACAGCACCGCCTTGGCCGGCACTGACTATGTTTCCCAAACGGGCACTGTCGCCTTTTTGCCGGGCCAAATCACTCAAACCATCGCCCTAACTGTGTTGGATGATTCCGAGATTGAACCGACTGAGTATTTTATCATCAATCTGCTAGAGGATGCGCCAGCGCCGCCAGCAGTTGTCGCCAAGCCTGCACCGCCAAAACAGATAACGGCCTATCTGCCGATTATCATGTCTGGAGAAGCGACCTATTCGGCGTTAGAGGGGACGGCCAGTGAGCCAACGCCGCTTGAGTCGTCCATCATGCCCTCCCAAACCATTATCGACAGCGCGACGGTCACGATTATCAGCAACGAACAGCCCACAGTCCAGTTTAGTCAAGCCAGCTATCAAGTTGATGAAGGCGCGATTGAGGCGATTATTGCCGTCAATCTGAATGGGGCAAGTGATATTACTGGGACGGTCGATTACCGGCTTTTGGATGGTTCGGCTCAGGTCGGGCAGGATTATATCGCGGTGGGTGGACGGCTAACTTTTAACCCGATTTCTGCCTCCGTCATCACTTTTGCTGTGCCAATTATTGACGATTTACAGAACGAATTGGTCGAAAATTTAGAGTTGCAGTTGTTTGATTTTAACCAACTGATTGCCGGTCAGATTGTAACGGCTACCCTGACCATTGTTGATAACGATCCTCAACCGACGGTGCAGTTTAGCCTCGACCGATACTTCATCAACGAGGTCGAATCAACCACCCGCATCACCGTTACTCTGAACAGCCCATCAGCCTTGACCAGTACGGTTCATCTAACGACCAAAGACGGGACTGCTCAAGCCGGATTGGATTATCATCCGATTAGCCAGACCTTGACCTTTGCCCCCAATCAGACCAAGCAAGCGGTTGACATCGCCATTACCGATGACCTGCTCCATGAGAATAACGAGACAATCAGCCTGACCTTGGACAGCCCATCTCAGGTGGCACTTGGTACGCCGAGTCAGGCTCGACTGACCCTCATCGACAACGATTCTTTGCCGATTGTGCAATGGTCTAACTCAATCTATCAGGTGTCTGAAAATGAGGAGCAAGCGGTGTTGACCATCACCCTGCATGCTTTGTCAGGCTTGCCTGTTATGGTCAACTACAAAACCGACCCACCGCAGGGCAATAAAATTGGACTGGCTCAACCGGGTACCGACTACGGCCCTACCAACGGCACAGTCACCATTCCCGCCGGACAGCAACAGCAGGTGATAACCGTCTCTATTCAAAACGATTCCGCAGTCGAGGTAACGGAACGGTTCAGCGTTACCCTGTCAGCACCAGTCGATGCAATTTTGGGACAACCGCAAACCACTGAAGTCGATATTCTTGATGATGATAACGCCCCAACAGTACAGTTTACTACGATTAGCTACCATGTCAACGAGGCCGATGGTGAGGTAGTGGTGACGATCAATCTGAACACGCCACTGTCGATTAACGGGCAGGTCAGCTATACTTTAGACAATGCTACAGCCATCGGCGGGCAAGATTATTTAGCAGGAACAGGTACTATTAGCTTTGCCCCGGGCGAAACCAGCAAAACCTTTACCGTGCCTATTCTTGACGACGCAGTGATTGAATCGAGCGAAACCTTTATTATCCGCCTGACCGATCCCGTCAACCTGACCTTGGGTACGCCCAATCTGGCGTTGGTCACGATTACGGATAATGATTCGTAGTTCGGCGAGTTTTTCTTGGTTCTTGTTACCCGACAGAAAAGTTAGCCAAAACTAATTAGCACAGAGTTTCACAGAGGAACACAGAGCTTCACAGAGAAAAGCGAATTATTTTTTCCTCTGTGCCCCTCTGTGCGTCTCTGTGAAACTCTGTGTTCCTGTTTTAGCCTTCCCTAAACCACTTTGTCAGGTACAGATTTAAAGATAAAGATTTTGACTCATCATTTTCCCGCAAGTTTTGAACTTGCGGGAAAATTGCTCCGTTACTCAAAAATATTATCTGGGAATCTATAGCAAGTCTTGGTTAAGGCATTTTTTTACTGCATGGTTGGCTCTGGTTTGTGGCTCAATTGGATCTGGAGGGTGATGGAGGGTGCTTTTTTGTGGTGAGGCGGTTTCGTGGTATAATTGGTATAGCAAAATTTGGTAGTCCTGTACAGGTAGTGAGCACCTACCGCAAATTCTAAATTTCTGCACCACCAATAATAACTATAATAAATATCAATATTAAGGAGGAAAATATATGCCGCAGCTTATTAAAGGTGACTTGACGACTAAAACACCAGCAGAGTTCGATTATCAAGGACTCCGAGGTACTCCTTATTGTGTCATCTATACAAATGATATATTGAAAAAAAACCGAATATATCTTCTTGATACAAGGGATAAATTATACTATCCGCTGGCTGAGTGGGACAAGGGTGACTTTGAGGCTAGTGAAAAATGGTATAAATACCTTCTTTCAATCAATGATAAGATTGGAAAGGAAAGGTATCGTCTTAAAAAAGAGGGGAATTCTTGGTCTGTACTGGATAAAGTTGAACAGATTGTTCCAGATGAGGATAGAATGATAAAAGATTTAGAGAATGATGCCTGGACTTTGATGTATGGTCGGTAATAAGAGGACGGGTAACAAAAAGAGGCTGACCAGCATGGTCAGCCTCTTTTTGTTGGAACCGAATGAGATTAGACGAGATTAGACGACCTCTTCCTTCGTACTCCTGACTATCCAAGCAAAAACGCCCAGCCCACCATTAGTCATTTACTGTGCGGTTCCATACGTGTCAACTTAACGTTTGTAGCAAAGCCATGACAATAGACCAGAATATGAATTTGGGTGTTTTTTTGATGGTCATTTGACAATTTGACAAGTTCAAATAAAAATATCTGGTTGTGGTACATAAGTAATGCCCAACGACCAAGCTTACGACCCGCTTTGAGAAGTGGTCAGGTGTAGCGATTTGTTAGGCCCTTTCTACAGATGCTGATTCACTGCATATCATAAACCAAGGAATTGAATTGACATTCCAGATAAGAATATTGTAGCTCCAGCCAATGCATGAGTATATCGCTCCAATTTTGAAACAGGAACAAAACTTATTCCAACGGCGGATATTAGAACGATGCTCATCATCGTCGTAATCGTAACTACCCCAAAAGTGATTGTGACAAATATCAGACTCCAAAAATTAACTTTTGCGGCTGGATACATCAACAAGGGAATTAACGGTTCGCATGGCCCAAAAACAAAAATTGCAAACAATACCCATGGTATAACAGTTTCATTTTCATTTTCATTTTCAATATGGACATGTATATGTTCGTTATTATGAGTATGGGTATGGGTATGAGAAACTCCATTTTTATGTAAATGAAAATGTTGATGGGGTTTGTTCCTGAAGGCTTGTCGCGCCCCCCAAACAAAGTAAATCAAACCAAAAGCAATAAGAGCCCAAGCGGCAATGTTTCCCCGAAATGACTCGAAGGCTTCTAATTGTATAATTGCAATACCCAATACAATACCAATAATACCAAGCAAAACGGAACTTAGTACATGTCCAACACCGCAGAAAAATGTAATCAGGGCAGTTTTACGCAGTGACCACTTACCAGATTTCGACATGACAATAAAAGGGAGATAGTGGTCTGGACCAAAGAGGGTATGGAAAAGTCCAATGGAAGCTGCTGCAATTAAAAGAACTGACAATTCAGAAGACATGATAACTATCTTGGTAGTCCTGCACAGGTGGTGATGGGAAATCCGGGGTGCAAGGCTTGCCTTGCATGCAAAGCAAACTTTGCACTCCATACCACTACTTCTGCACCACTACCAAATTTGTGGCCTGTGACGAATTTTTGCTGATGCTAACGGAATCTTTGGCGGGAACATTACAGCGGATACTTCAAAACTCAACAAATATATTTCGCCAATAATGGGATTTTTTGCTATTTACGGTGATTATATACGGATGAAAACCACCCGTTCCGTAGTTAAGTATCCGTTGTAGCGTTGATTCCGGCTAAACCAACGAAAAAGTTAGCATCAGAACTTTTGCTAGATGTTACGCGAAAGTAAAGGGATAATTATTTAGGTTTAGTTTACAATAACTTTAATTTATAGTAAAATTGATGGTACAAACGTTGTTAAGGGAGCCTCATCCATGCCAACTATTGCCGATGCCAAACAAGCCGTAGAGCAGGGGTCACTTCAACAAGCTCGTCTCATGTACGAGGCGATTCTACAAGAAAACGACCGCTCTGAAGAGGCTTGGCTCGGTTTAGCGGATGTCCTGTCTGACAGAGAGCAACAGCAGGAATGTTATCAGAAGGTGTTGAGGATTAACCCCCATAACCAGTTGGCCAAAGAGGTGCTTCGTGATTTTGAGCAGTCCGTACCAAATTGGGTATCGATGCTTAGGGGAGATGACCTCAATACACCATCATCTGCGGTTTCCGCTAGAACCACACTAACGGCAAAAAAGAAATCTAAAAAATCTAAGAAGCTTAAAAAACAGTCGAAGCAGGCTACCTCATCTAAATTATCAATTTTAATCGCCGTGCTGGGAGTCTCATTTTTTGTGCTGATTATCAGCCTCGGTTTGATCGTTTATATTTTGATGTAATTAGTAAAAAGGTATAAAATTATGCCAACAATCGCAGAAGCAAAAGAAGCCGCCGATCAGGGCGCGATTCAACAATCTCGTCTGATGTATGAGACGATTATCCAAGAAAACCCTCGAGACGAGGAAGCTTGGCTTGGGTTAGCCGATGTGCTAACTGAAGCTGAGGATAAACGGGTATGTTATAACAATGTCCTCAAAATCAACAAGAAAAGCAGAATTGCCAAAGAGGGCCTGCGGAGTTTAGACCCGCAGATGGATCCGTTGCGGGCAGCGTTTGATATTGAAGCGCCCGAGCCTGAGCCGCTTGAGGAAGATACCTCACCCGAATGGCTCGATGAGATCACTGAGGATGAGGTCGCGACCGATAGCGTGCCGGTAAAGAAACAGAAGAAGAAGAAGAAAAAAATCAGAGCAAAAACCAGCAGTTCCGAACAATCGGATACCCCCACGCCGATTTTAGTGGCCTTCGGGTTAGCCCTCTCGGTGGTGGTGTTTGCCATCGGTAGTGGCGTGGTCTATTTTCTCCTCAGTTCAATCAGTTCTGGTTAAAAACGAGCATTAATTGACTTTGTGACCATAAGTGTCAAGTCGGCTAAATCTAAAAATTTTACCAACCAAGTGCCTTGCACCTCTTGAGGGGCAAGGCACTTATTTATCATGCAATCTCATCCCGTACCCTGAGTTTGCATGATAAATCACTGAATCACTGAATCACCGAACCATTTGGATGTAACTTGCTACCCGACAAACTGGTTTAGGAAAGCTAAAACAGGAACACAGAGTTTCACAGAGACGCACAGAGGAACACAGAGGAAAGAATAATTCGCTTTTTCTCTGTGAAACTCTGTGTTCCTCTGTGAAACTCTGTGTTAATTAGTTCAGACTGTCGGGTACTAAGGGATATAATTATGTTACCTGATTTTCGTTTGCGTCAACGAGATTATCTACTAAATATAAGCCGAGCCATGACCGCTCGGCTTGATTTATCTTCCTTACTAAAGCTAACTTTGCAAAGTGCCAGCGACATGTTGGCTGGTCAAGCAGGCTTAATCACCCTGCGCCGTAATGATAACAGTTTCGCCCCCTACGCCAGTATCGGCCTGCCAATTCAGGCTCTGCCCCTTTTCAAACCGTTGTGGGAAGATTTAGATACCAAATCGGATCAACCCGATACCTCAAACATCACTTTTCGACTGGCCCTGGCCTCCCGTGCCGCTGGTGTGACTCTGCGTCAGGTGGTCGCCCTGCCTCTAGAGATTGGGCTGGAGATTATCGGCTATATCTTCATTTTTCGGAACCATGGCGCGGCCTTTAGTGAAAACGATCAGCATGTGTTAAGCTCTTTTGCCAATCAAGCGGCCATCTCGGTGCAGAACGCCCGCCTCTATCAAGAGGTCAGCGCCGAGCGAGAGCGACTGAACGCCATTATCGAAAACAGTGGAGACGGAGTGATGATTATCAATCCGTATCGGATTATCCAAACATGGAACAAGGCACTGGCTCAACAAACCGGCATTTCGGCAGAGGAGGCGGTGGGGAGGCCATGCTACGAGATTCTAAATCTGCAAACCTCACAAGGAGTGAGCGTTTGTCATACCATGTGTCCCCTCATTCGTCGCCCCATCGGTGGTGATGGGCGTTTATATGCTGAAGGAATCTACCATCGAGCGGATGGCCTAGCGATTACTTATGCTGATAACTACTCCTTGCAGACCAATGCCGATGGGGAGGTGGGGCAGGTGATTGCCAATGTGCGGGACATCACCCAGTTTCGAGAGGCGGAACAGTTAAAACAGACCCTCTTGTCGGTTATTTCTCACGAATTAAAAACGCCGGTCAGTATTATTAAGGGATACGCTGGTACTCTGGCCCGCGAGGATGCCAATTGGGACAAAGCCACGCTGGCCGATGGTTTGGCCGTGATTGAAGAAGAAGCTGACCGACTCGACCGGCTGATTACCAATTTACTGGAGGCGAGTCGGCTACAGGCCGGGGGCTTTAAGCTCTGTTTGACAGATTTGAATTTGGCAGATTTAGCCAAAAACGCGGTCGAGAATCTTCAGACCACCACCGACAAGCATCAGTTTGAGCTTGACTTTCCAGAGGATTATCCGGTCATATCAGGCGACTATGAACGAATGTGGGAGGTGCTGACCAACCTCTTGGGGAATGCCATCAAGTACAGTCCCGATGGCGGCACTATCTCGGTTTTTGGTGATGTGACTCACACCGACATTGTGCAACTTTCTGTCCGAGATGAGGGGATTGGCATCCCGTCAGCCAATCATGAGCATATTTTTGACCGATTTTATAGGGTTGATAATCGCCTCGCTCGTCAAGCACCCGGCACTGGTCTCGGATTGTTTCTGGTCAAGGCGGTAGTCGAGGCCCACGGAGGGCGAGTGTGGGTCGAAAGTACCTCCGGTCAGGGCAGTACTTTCACCATCGAACTGCCGATTGATCCACAGAATAGGACGTGAGGTACGTGGTGTGTATTGCGTGAAAAATTCACAGGTACACATGTTTGGAGGATGTAAACTTGACAATGAAATCAATTTTAGTATCCTCATGTGATAATATCACGCCAGGAGGCAATCATGTTAGTTAGATTTGTTGTTGAAAATCTGTTTTCTTTCGGTGAGCGAAAGGAGTTTAATACACTCCCAAACCAACGTCTGAAAACACTTAATCATCATAAATACAGTATTGAAGGTTTTGATATTCTCAAAATAACTTCCATTTATGGTGCTAATGGTGCAGGTAAATCCAACCTAATAAAAGCGTTACAACTCTTTCAGAAGTTAATTGTTGAGGCAGAAATTCCTTTTAGATTAACAGACAGCCAATTCAAGTTTAATTCTGATAATAAGAAACAGGTTTTTGCGATTGAATTCATACAGGAGGATACGGCCTTTTATTACGGTATTGAGCTTTTAGATACCTTGATATTAACCGAAGAGTTATACCTATCAGGTCTAGGCCAAGAAGAAGACAGGCTTATCTTTGAACGTAAAACTGATGAGGATGAGACTACCACGATTACGTTTTTAGAAGATTTTGAGAAGGATGAGAGAAGTCAATTATTAAAATCGATACTTCTTGAAGAGTTTGTAAAGCCGAATGAGCCTATTTTGAAACTTATATCAAACAGGGATAATAAATTTTTACAGGAGGTGAAAAAAGCATTTAGCTGGTTTGCAGAAACGCTTCAAATAATAACCCCAGAATCGAAACCTCGTGACTTGGCTCATAAAATAGAAATAAATAAAGAGTTCAAAAGGTATGCAGAAGACACTATGTGCTCATTACATGTTGGTATTACTTCATTAGCTTCAGAAAAAAAAGAACTGAAGGATTTTTTTGGTGAGGATAATGAGAATAGCTTAGACAAACTCATTAAAGAGGTTGAAAAATCTCCCAAAAAAATGATTGGTATTAGAAGTCGCAGAGGCGATGAAATTATTCTGGTAAAAGAAGACGACCAGATATGGGCTAAAAGATTACAAATTGGGCATACAGGCCGAAATGACAAATCGGCTTTATTTGATTTAGAAGACGAATCTGATGGCACAATAAGACTTCTTGATTTTATGCCCGTATTTCAAAATATTACTACTAAAAACAAACTGTTTATCATAGATGAAATCGAACGGAGTATTCATCCCTTGCTCATAAAAGAATTGGTGAAAAAATTCTCTTTAGATGACAAAACACATGGACAGTTGATTTTTACAACGCACGAATCAAATTTACTTGACCAAGAGATATTTAGACAAGATGAGATTTGGTTTGCTGAAAAAAACGAGCATGGTTCTACTGATTTATACTCATTAAGTGATTTTAAGGAACATAAGACCATTGATATACGCAAGGGATACTTAAATGGGCGTTATGGTTCAATACCGTTTTTAGCGAATTTACAAGACTTAAACTGGCACGAATATGATACTACGCAGTAGGTTATTTGAAAGGGAGCCGCCTAGCAGAGAAGCTAAAAGCATCTATATTTTCTGTGAAGGTGTTAAAAGAGAATACCAATATTTTCAATATTTCAAAGAAATCGATTCCAGAATTAATGTTGAGATATATAAACTACACCCTCACGAAGATAATTCTCCACTTGGCTTACTTAGTATTGCTGAAAAATGTATAATATTAAGCGATGATAATCCTAAACCAAAATATGAGTTTCTGGAAAACGATGAGGTTTGGATTGTCTTAGATACAGATAAAGATGAAAAGGACTCTCGATAGTAGTTTTCCCTTGACATAACATGAATACAGCAATTCCCGTTATGAGATATCCCCGTCCAATTTCACATTGCACAACGAAAAAAACAAGGTTAATCGTCATGGAAAGAGAGCAGACTAGAGAGAAAACCAGTCTGAAATCAAGAAGATTGAGGC
>JAUCGB010000120.1 GCA_030377895.1 Anaerolineales bacterium HSG24 | reverse complement strand
CACCAAAGAAAAAACAAGAGTCCGTAAACAGCATCCCATTAGTATTGGGAACGCTAATGAAAATGGGCGTAGCGGAAATAATAGATAATCATTATACGCCGCATGGCAATCATCAAGGATTAAGTGTAGGTTGGCTGGTGACGCTATTCTTGGTGTATGTAATACCTTATTTTTGTGCAAAATAGAGGTGTTTCAAAAAAAGAAGTGCAAAATAACCAAGGTTGAATTCAAGAAGTGCAAAATAGGGGTATTCCTATTCGGTCAAAATCGATTTAGTCTGGTTTTTGAGTTATACTATCCAGTAAGGAATCGGAAGTAAGTTGCGTTTGGCAATCGCCTTCGACAAGCTCAGGCTATGATTCGCCGATTCGGCAACATAACGGCATTGTGTTCCTTTGTGCTACGGTTTTAGCCTTTCCTAATCATTTTGTCGGGTAGCAGACCGAACCAAAGAAAAAGTTAGGGTGAGCGATTATAACATAAAGTTGCAATCGTTAAAAGTAAAACGAACTTTAGGCTATCAACTTAACATGCGACAGATAATATCGTAGCACAGTCTTTAGACTGTGTACGGCACAGGCTGAAGCATGTGCTACATGTCTCGGCTTACGTTGATAGCCGAACTTTAGCAATTGGACAAATCAATCCATTGGTTTTATCATGCCCTAAAACAGTAAATATTCAGTGAACTCGCCAGAAAGAGCACCAGAAACCCGATTTTTTAAGAAATCGGGTTTCTAGGGAAGACAATTGCCAGATACACCGATATTATGGCGATTTAGAGGAAAAAATAAAAACACATGATCCAAATCAAAATTTGCGGTTTGACCAATTTAGAGGATGCCCATGTCGCCACCGAAGTCGGAGCCGATTTACTGGGCTTTATTTTTTACGAACCAAGCCCCCGTTACGTCACGCCCGACACAGTCAAACAGATTGTGACGGAGTTACACCAACGAGAATCAACCGCTCGGATGGTGGGGGTATTTGTCAACGCCACGCCGGAGACGGTGCGCTATACGCTGGACTATTGTCAGCTTGACTTGGCCCAGTTGCATGGCGAGGAATCGCCCGACTTTGTGGCTCAGTTTGCCACGCAAGCCTACAAAGCCTTACGCCCCCAATCGCTGGCCGATGCAGAAACCATGATGACTCCGTATCTGGCGATTGAGGCCGACTTCCAATTGTCAAAGGCTGACCGGCCTCAATTTCTGATTGATGCCTACCACCCGATTCTGTACGGCGGGACGGGGCATGTCACCGATTGGGGCATGGCGGCCACGTTAGCGAATCGATATGAGATTATGTTGGCGGGCAGTTTGACTCCTGATAATGTAGCCGAGGCGATTGAGCAGGTTCAGCCGTGGGGAGTCGATGTCAGTAGCGGGGTAGAGCGGGCTAAGGGGCAGAAGGAGCATGATTTAGTGCGGGCTTTTGTGAGGGCGGCGCGGGGACGCAGAGCATCCAGTATGTGTTAGGAATCGGAATTAAATAAGTTGCGCGTTTCGCCTTCGACAAACTCAGGCTACGTCGCTCCGCCTGAGCTTACGCCGAAGTCTTGTCGAAGGCGAACTATCAGTATGCACATGTTAATTAATGAGCCTGGTTCGTTTTGAGATGAATGATCTTTACAAATTGCGATGTCCGGTAGGGGCTAGGCAGGGCGGTCTAGACTTGGAATGTGCGACCATCTCCGCTCCGCCCCTGCCTCGCCCGTCATTCCGTGGATTCAGGGCGAGGCAAGGCGGATTGGAGCTCTGATTTCAAACCAACGCTACACCGCCTTGCCTAGCCCCTACGATTACCAAACACGCAACTTATTTAGGACTCATTCCTAATTAATGCTCATGTGTTACCACGCTGAGCGTAGTAACAAGAAAAAAGTAGGAGGCATCGCCTCCTACTTTTTTACTTCCTTACTTCCTACTCTGGACGTTCCATGAGTGTCAGTTGCAACTCAATCGTGTGTCTGTCGCGCAAAATGCCAATTGTGATGGTGTCTCCGGCGGCATGTTCAAACAGTTCGCTGACCAGTGGGTGACGGTCATCGATCTTTTGATCGGCCACGCTGATAATCACGTCTTCGGGTTGGATTCCTGCATTACTGGCCGGAGTGCCGTCAAACACTGCATCGACGTAGGCCCCCTCGGTTAGGGACAGATTCGTCTCGACGGCCAACTGCGGGTTTAGGGGTTGATACTGAATCCCCAAAAATGGTGGTTTAACCTTGCCATCTTCGATGAGTCGTTGCACCACGTTTTGGGCGATGTTGCTCGGAATGGCAAAGCCCAGCCCTTGGGCCTCGTCACTGCCCCTAAAATCGCCCCGCACAACCATAGTGTTGATGCCAACCACCTGTCCGGCCAAGTTAATCACCGGGCCGCCACTGTTGCCATGATTGATGGCCGCGTCGGTCTGGAGTAATCCTCGCAGACCACCCAACTCCCGATTAAAGCCGCTCAACACTCCGGCGGTGACGGTGTTTTGATACCGCCCCAAGGCCGAGCCAATGGCAATCACCTCCGAGCCGAGCGGCAATGCGCTGGAATCCCCCCAAGCGGCCACGGCTGGCACGATTCCATCAATCTTGATGACGGCCAGATCAAACTCTGGGGCCGTGCCGATCAAACGAGCCGGAACGATTCCCCCTTGAGCGTAGATGATGCTAATCTTGCCCGCCCCCTCAACCACATGGTTATTGGTGACGATATAACCATTGGTACTGATAAAAAAGCCCGACCCATTGCCACTATTTCGACCACTTTGGTTGATAACCGTCACTACGGCGGGCAAGGTTTGCCCGACCGCATTAACCATGGTAAATTCCGACGAATTTGGATCCGGTTGAATATCAACGGGCGACTGATTGATGTTGATCGCCTCCAACGGAAATTCGGTCAGCATGGCATTCGGTGAGGAATCGGGGTAGAGTTGATCTATGACCGCGTAGGTAGTAATTCCACCGACGGCTAACCCGACGAACAACATCATAATCCCGATCATACAGCCTGTTAAACAAGACGATTGACGATTTTGATCCATAAGATAACACTCCTTTTGTGACTAATTGACTGGTGCTAACTTTTTTTGTGGGGCAGATCGTTTTGTCCCCATGAATTCGGTTAGCATAAACGATAAAGTTCTGCTTAATAATTATAGTGATAAACTCACGAATAAAAAATGGGTAGTATCTATTGACTATTTCGCCGTTAGTCATCGGACTTGCTACCCGACAAAGTGGTTTAGGGAAGGCTAAAACAGGAACGCAGAGTTTCACAGAGACGCACAGAGGGACACAGAGGAAAAAATAAATCTTTTTTAAAAACTCTGTGAAACTCTGTGTTCCTCTGTGAAACTCTGTGTTAATTAGTTCAGATTAAATTTTCTGTCGGGTACTAAGGTCATCGGATGAGTAGGCTATCCATGTTGTGCTGAGTCTTCGGCATGTATGTATCTGCTACCAGCGACAGTTTTGTTTTAGGAAGACGGAAATTTTAGGTCATCACTTTGGATGAAGAAAATATATTAAGTGATAAATTCACTGAATCTTCCGCATCTGATACAAAATAATGGTCGGCATGCCGAGCGGGTTATAGGCTCGGTGTAACTCGTGCAGGTATAACTCCTCACTTGCTAACATGAGCCGTGCTTCTGTGTCGGAATGCCAACTGGGAAAGGCAATTAAATTACTTGGCTTGGCTTTGTCGAGTAGTTCGGGGTGAGTTGACCAGTATTGCAGGTCATACGGGTAGCCGGATAGATAAAATCGCCAATGTGTCCCTAACCAGCGATGATGGAGGGTGACATCATCCCCGTAATGACCGTGCAAATAGGTCACAATTTGGTCGATACCGGCCCAAGCTCCACTATTACTACCGAGCGGATACCGACCGTTGACTGCGTCCTGCACCGGATGGGCCAGGGTCATGGTCAAAAAAATCGTCAGCAGGATGTAAAAGGTGAAACGTGAGGTGTGAAACGTGAGGCGTGAAACGTAAGGCGTGAAACGTGAGGCAGGAAGGGTGCATAGTACTAGTTGGAGCGCAGACATCCTGCCCGCATCCGCGGGAGTTCTAACTGGATAACTTTTGCCATGCTGTAGTAGTCCGGCAAGAATTAGGTCAATAAAATCAATCGGCAGAAGGAGGACACGAGCAAATAGCATGGCCGCGATGGGGATGAGTCCCAACAGGTAGCGATCCCAAATCTGGAACGATAACAGACTGTGGACCAGAAGGAAGGCCAAACCGAATATAAACAACAACCAATCGGTCAGCACTGCTTGGCTTACGCCTAGCCACAAAGAACGTCCTAACAAAACTAATATGCCGACAGCCCAGAGACTGTTGAGCAATGATGAGCCGGTTCCGTACCATAACAGTTCCAAAAAACCCATAAAGCGTTCAGCAAAGTTCGTCCCATCAAGATACAATCCGCCATAGTTGGTCGCGCTATGGGTCAGGAAATCGGGTATATCAATTCGCTGTAACTCCCATAAAAAAAGGCATCCCATGATGACCATGATACCAAGCATAGATTGGGTCACATGGCGAATCATGGGTGTTTTATGTCCCTGTTCCAACCGCGTCTGCCACCTGACCAAACCCATGTATCCGAGCAAGAGTGGGGCAAAAAAAACGGCTTGTTGTTTGGTGGCAAGGGCTAATCCCAAACAGACTCCGGCCCCCCCGAACTGTTGATAGCTTATCAACACGCAACCAAGCAGAATCAACAAGATTAGTAATGGGTCGGTAAACACAGTCGGGGCAAATAGGGTTGTAAATGGCGATACTGCCACCAACCAACCCGCCAACACTGCCACCGAGGCGTTATACAGCCGCCTGCCCCACCAGTAGGTTAGTCCGACCATGCCGCCAGTTAGCAACAATGAAGGTAGACGAGCCGCAGTTTCAGTCGGCCCAATCGCCCACATAAAACTGGCAATTAGGTAGATAAATAGGGGCGGCTTGTCGATAACGGTTTCGGCTAACCAGACATCCTCGCCGGTTGCTATCTGTAAGGCCCAGGTGGCATACAATGCCTCATCATGATGAAACCGTTGGCTCACTAACAGGGGCGTGGGTAGCAGTATCGCGGTCAAAATAGCCAAAATTACTAGCATCGGCTCAATATAACAAAATAGTCGTTTAACTGTAACGCGTTCGATTCGTCCTCCATTTAACCGACATTTTTTTACGAACCCAACCGCCATTCCTTCTTTGGACTATATCGCCAAATTCCTGATGCTAACTTTTTCTTTGGTTTAGCCAGAATCAACACTACAACGGATACTTTACTGCGGAACGGATGGTTTTCATTCGATATAATCACTGCAAATAGCAAAGAAATCTCGTTATTGGCGAAATATATCCATTGAGTTTTGAAGTATCCGCTGTAGTGTTCCCGCCAAAGATTCCGTTAGCGTCAGCCAAATTCTATAGTACTTATGAGGTATTTCTTAAGTTAAAAGAAAGGGTTATACTCAAGATAACCTTACTTTTATTAAAATATGTTATCATAGATTTGGTAATGTTTTTCGATTGCCTTGTGCCTTGGAATGACTATCCATCTCGTCTCTAATCCGCTATAATCAAGGTCACAAGTGACCAAAGATCGCTTGAGGGACCATAGATTTCCGATTTTCCATATTAGTAAAACATGTCAAAATTATGCTCATGAAAAAGAATGAAGTTTATATCTCGGTTGATATTGAAGCCTCTGGCCCCGTGCCGGGCGAGTATAGCATGTTGTCGGTTGGTGCTTGTGTGGTTTATGATACGGCCCAAACCTTTTATGCAGAGCTTAAACCGCTGAACCAGCAGTTTGTTCCAGCAGCCTTGAAAGTTGCCGGGTTGTCGCTTAGCGAGTTGGCCGAAACAGGGTTAGAGCCGCGGGTCGGCATGACTCAGTTTGAACAGTGGGTCCAAACCGTAGCCAATGGGGATAAACCCGTATTTGTGGCTTTTAATGCTACTTTTGATTGGATGTTTACGACCTATTACTTTCACCGCTTCTTGGGTCGTAATCCATTTGGCATTAGTGGTCTAGATGTGAAAGCCTACTACATGGGTAAACTGGACACTAGTTGGGGGCAAACCACAAAGCAAAACATTAAGCCTCGTTTTATGTCAAAACGGAAGCACACCCACAACGCCCTTGATGATGCGCTGGAACAAGCCGAGCTATTTCGTAATTTGTTAGAGCATGAGAAATGTCTCGCCTAAACGGGACACGGCATATTCTGCCCAACGATTCTATGCGTCTGTGACCATCTTCTTCATTTTTCATTCTAATTTTCTTGCTTACCTCGTTTTTCCCTTTTTGCGAAATCTACTACTGCGTAAGTCGAGTTACTTATACAAATAACCTAACGCTTTATTTGCCTGCTCATTCATCGCTACTCGCAACCGTTTGCCCCCACAAGTCTTCGGTACGTCGATTACGTTAATATATTCGGTAAAATTATTGTACTTGGGCAATAATCGCTCCAAGCTGTTTTTTGTCGTGGTTAAAAAATTACGTTTAAAGATAATACCGGGTTTATCGGGATATAACGAGAGCGGATAGATATCACTCTCCACCAAATCTTGAAAGAAGTGGGTTCCATGAGACACTTCTGGCGTAATTCCACCTCTAGTCATGGCAATCTCAATTAACATCCGAGTATTATAAATATCGGCATACGTGACCTTAACCCCCAAGTCGATATTTGAACTTCCCCACCGGCCTGGCCCCATTAAAATAAACGGCTCACCTTCAAGACGTTGATTCAGCTTCCCCACAATACGCGCAATCTCCATTCTAACACTATTCTTCGGAATTTGACTATAGATTAATGGGTCGATATAGATGATATATTTAATATCGTCGACCACCCCTTGTGGTACGAGATAATCAGTCGTAAAAATTTGATTTTTAGGGAGAATATTGGTCGGAATCTCAACTTTTTGGGTCACACCTCGACTACTCTGGGGACGGCATTGTAGCAAGAAAATCTTTAGCTTTGGCTTGGGATACGCGGGGATTAGTTGCACCGCAAATTCAATATCAACTGGACATTTATAATATTTAGCCAACTTTTTTAAGATAGCTTTCATCAACTTTACAAAGTCGGTATTTTTGAGCATGTTGTCAAAGGTTAATACCAATTTTTCTGATGGAATCGCCTTACCCAAGGCGTAGATGGGTTTGACAAAACTTCCCTCATCAACTGAAGCTAGAAACTGAATCCCCGAAAAATCGCTGGATAACACTTCGGTGAAGGGGATGGTTTTGAAAACATTTTCCTTCAAATCAAGGACATCAATAAATCGTTGCGAATATTTGATGATGTCTGCCCCTTTTATAGGTCGAAGTTGCGGGTGACTCAAGCCGACCATGCGAGGATAATCTTTATCGACTCGGTCTACGGCCCGGGTTCCTAAACCACAGACAATTCGTAAGAAGCCATCCTCAGCTCGCAACTTGTCATTCCAAATAAATGGGTTTTTGCTGAAGCCAACTCCGGCAAGATAAGGCATAAAATAATCGCCATACTGTTCCCCTTGCACCTTTTGAATCAAAATCGCCATTCGTTCATCATAATCATCTAAGTTTTGCGCTTGACGATAAAACAGGGCATCTGGACTCATGACGCTGGCGTAAATCTGGATGATGCCTCGGGTTAAGGCGGTGAGGTTCTCCTCTATTGTGCCTTGATTAGGCAAAAATACACTGTCATATTTACCCGCAAACGAACTGCCAAAATTATCCTCTAACAAACTGGACGAGCGGACGATAATTGGACAAGTACCGATTTTCTCAAGAAATCCGTGTAATTTTTCAGTAATTGAGTTGGATAGACGACTTTTAGCATACGCTTTTTGTAAGGCGGGATAACGCTCTTCTATCTCTTCGCGGGAGAGATATTTATGGCCGGTAAACTGCTCAAAATCGTTGATTATTTTAAAATCGTAATAGACATCACTTCCGATAAAATAGGTTTCTGGAATATCAATATAGTCTCTAAAATTAAACGGATCATCGGGAGTATTTTGAATTAGGATTTTATAGGCGAGATACATACCCGCCGATTTACCACCAATTTTACCTCGTCCAATGCGCCTAGTTTTAATCTGTCTCAAGTCATAAATATTAATAACTTTACGAGCGATACCAAGAAAGGCCAACTGATCGCTAACAAACCCTTTAAGCAACACTACAATAATCTGTTGCAAATGGTGTTTGACTTTGTCAAATAGTTCGGGGGGATAGCTGGTATATTTTTCAGCTTGTGAAAACAACATAGCCCACGGCGCTAACTCAGGATTAAAGGTCAGGAGTACCTCTTTGGGGCGTTGGTCAACTCGATTCTCGTTGACTGCTTTTCTTACAATTTCTTGAAAAAGATGATAGGGCAGGTTATAAGCAAAATAGAAATCAGTTAAGTTATCTCGTACTAAATCTGATCTTCTTTCCCAAATTTCAGCCGGTTCCTGCTTTTGTGGGTTGGTCAACCCCTCCATTTGTTGCGAAATGATGGCTTTTCGTTGGGCTTCATCCTCAAATACATCGGGGGCAATAACTCCACGAACGAAAAGCTCGTTACGCATTTGAATCCGAATCTTTTGGGCCAATATCGGATAGTTGGTTAGGGTTAGGGTTAAATTCAGAATTTTTGAATAAGGTGTGCTTGAGCCGCTCATATCTTGCATATTTTTCCTTTGAATTATTTTTGAATATGGGGAGCGCATGTTTCCAGTCGATTACTAACGCACTGCTGGGCGAGCCAAACCCCAGTTGTCGCTTGGGCCGATATTGTCACGGATGAGGCGTTCTTTGCCACTATTTAGGTTGATGGCGGTGAGTTGCCATGCGCCAGTTAGAGCATCGGTGCATAGATAAAGTTCTTGACCATCGGGGCTAAAAACGGGGGTGATGTCACTGCCGACTCGATTAGTGAGGCGGACTAGTGTTTTATCGGACAGCCGCAACAGATAAATCTCCCAGTTGCCAGCTCGCTCACGCGAGGTGAAGGTCAAATAGTCACCGTTGGGAGACCAGTTGGGGTAGCTGTCTGTGGCAAAAAAGGTCATACGCTCGCCATTTGTGCCATCCAAATTAAATCGCCATAGACCACATTCGGGCATGCATCCTTTTATAATCACCTGTTGACTGTCGTGCCGCCAGCCGGGTTGCTCACCGGGGAAACGAGCCATCTCCTGCCCATCAAACGGATTGATGATGACCACCTCGGCCTTGTTTCCCGGCGGCGGATTGATTTCGTAGGCGATGTGTTGTCCATCAGGCGACCAAGCGAGATTGGTGATATGGTCTTGCGGAATCAGCAAACGCACAATTCCACTGGGCAAGTCAATCATCCAGATGCCGCTCCCTGCGCTGTAGATGCCTTCTAGCTGACTGACACCCTCCTCGCCAAAAAAGGCCACAATATGCCCGGATGGCGACCATGCGGGCGCGGCGGCAAACTCATGTAACTTAATATTGAGCGGTTCGCCCGTAGAGTTGACCAGTCCCAAGGTATGGTTTTTGACATTACTTTGTACATATACAATGGTCGCTGGTTGCGGGGTGGCTGTGGGTATAGCGGTGCTATTGTTTTGGCCGGAGGCGGTTTGAGCAGGTGTTTGGGTCAACAGGATGCCGATGGTGCTTGTTTCGATTTCGGTGGGGGTATTAGTGTTGGTTGGCAACGGCGTTTGGGTGGAT
>JAUCGB010000119.1 GCA_030377895.1 Anaerolineales bacterium HSG24 | reverse complement strand
AAAATTCTCCCTTTTACGGGGCTGTGATTTCATTTAAGAAGACGTTTGCTTATCAACGGCCCTTGCCATTGTTCAATTTCAACCCTCTTTGAAACTTCTCCCTTCCTATTGCGCAATTATTAGGCTATGGCTTAGAAATGGTGGACAAGCTGGCAACCAAATATGGCCTGACCATTTCTGAACCAGTGTCCGGCTATCTGGTCAATCGGTGCGGGGGCAATCCGTTCTACATCCGATGTATATTGATGCAAGCCATCGAGCAACAACAGACCAACATTCCAAATGAAAAGGCGGTCAGCAATCTGATTGCTCATGATGTGACAGATGGACGTATTGCCCGAGATTGGGCTGGACAGTTGCAGAAATATTTTGAGACTATCAACTCCTACACCATTGCCAAACGAATCATCTTCCATGCAGCTAGGTTTGATAATCAGCGTATCTTACCGGATGAGATTGCAGCTGAGGTGAAGCGACCTGTCGAGGAGGTACAATACACTCTCAAGCAGTTGTCTTTTGCCGACATGCTGGATGGACGCGGTGGCAGCATCTATTACAACATCAAAGATCCAATCCTAAAAGATTTCATTACTACTCAGTATGAATTAGATATTCAAGGAAAAGCATCTATTGAAGTACATGAAAAGTTACTGAAAGCCTATAAAAAGTTACATGGCAAATATTCAGACTTATTGGGTGCATTGGTGGAGGCTCGACTAGAAGCATTGTTAAACCGTTTTGATGGTCGTACTGCGTCGGGTAAGTTATTTCATACGACTGAAGAGGTGACATTGCCCAATTTCCTCCATGTTGGTGATACGGTAGTCAAACCAATCGGTAGCCGTCAGTATCAGATAGATTTGCAAGGACGATGGTATCAGGGTGACTATGATTTCTGGGCTTGGGTGGTTGAGGTGAAATGGTGGCAAAGCGAGGTGACACCGAGTGTGGTGGAGAAGTTTGTGACCGCATACAATGCCCTAAAACAGGAGACTGACCTGACGGGTGTCGTTCCTTGGCTGGTGAACCGAGGTGGATTCAGCAAGGGTGCGCTTGAGGCGTTAGAAAAACATGGAATCTACTACTCCGGGCCGGCAGAGATTAACAAGTTGCTCAACATGTTTGGTATTGAGCGACTCTTGAAAAAGCAAATCTCATGAGGTATTTTGTTGAATAACAAGAATTATTGCTTATTCCTTAGCTCTTGCCAAGCAGTCCAGACAACAGTATCATGGTCAGACCATGAAGATTACTCTGACCGACGAATTCGGCAAGGGCGGTGAGGCGACAGTCTATGATATCAGCGAGCAAGCTGACCTGGTGGCGAAAATCTACCATGACCCGACTCCGGCTCGAGAGGCCAAATTGCGGGCTATGCTGATGAATCCACCGGATCCGCCTACTCGCGACCATGTGGCAATTGCATGGCCGACGGCGTTGTTGTATCAGCAGGATTCGCAACTTTACGCGGTTAATACGTCCAATGAATTGGGCACTACGAACATGATGGAATCTGCGAATATTCTGCCTTATGAGAGGCTACGGAGACGGGTGAAGCCCCCAAAGTTCGTTGGCTTCCTCATGCCGAAGATTACTGACGGACGGGCTATCTTTAACATATATAATCCGGTTTTACGAAAAAATCTGCCCTACCCGTTTGATTGGCATGCCCTGCATCGGACGGCCTATAAACTTTGTACGGTGGTGTTGGCTATCCATGCTAAGGGGTATGTGATTGGCGACATCAACGAGAGTAACATTCTGGTCAATCAAAAGGCATTAGTGACCATTGTCGATTGCGACTCGTTTCAGGTGATGGACGAGCAGGGCACGATTCACCGCTGTCATGTGGGCAAGCCGGAGTACACCCCGCCGGAGTTGCAGGGTGTCAAATTCAAAGAGGTTGACCAAACGATTGAGCATGACCTGTTTGGCTTGGGGATTTTGCTCTTTCAACTGTTGATGGAAGGATTCCATCCGTTTGCGGGGGTATTGCAGAGTGGTGTTTCGGTGGGACGGGTGGATTTATTCGCCATACGAAAGGGTTTATTCCCATACAGTGGAACACCGGCCATGCTTCCACCGCCATCAGCGCCTCCCTTTAGATGGCTTCATCCAGACCTACAAACGGCATTTAGAAATAGTTTTGTCGATGGACATACCACTCCGCACCAACGATTATCTGCCATCGAATGGCAAGAACGGATATATCAAGCCGAGCAGTTCCTACGAAATTGTCAGCAAAATCGAAACCATGTTTACAGCGCGCATGCTCAAACCTGCCCCCACTGTGAACGAGAATCCTCTAAAATCGAGCAATCGGATGGAACGGCATCTTCTTGGATTACACCATTTATCGAGGGGATTGAAGCCTACGAAAATGGGGATACTTTGACTGTTATCAAAAAGATGACACTCGTCTTAGCGCTGGATGGCGCGGCATCGGGAGCATTCGCCTATCGAGCCTGGGCCTCTTATCAAGAGGGAAATTATCAACCTGCCATTGACGATGCCCAAGCCGCGCTCGAAATAAACTCCGAAAATGTGCTGGCCTACTTTACTTTGGGACAAAGTTATTACGAACAGAGAGCCTATAAAGAAGCGATAACGGCCTTTACCCAAGCGATTGAGCATGGCTACGAACCGGCCAGCGAAGCCTATCAATACCGAGCCAAGGCCAACCAAAGACTCCTCCAGCCGATTGACATGGCCCGTGATTTTGTGGCCTCATTAGCGCAAGATGTCAAACAAAATGTCTTGCAAGCCTTGGGACAAACCCCGCCAGATAAAAAGGCGCGCCAGAAGTTGCTCTATTCACAGGGAGTTGAGGCATATAAACGGAAAGATCACGAAGCTGTGGTACAGGCCATGTCGGCTATCATCAAAAATGGCATGGAAACCGAGCAAATTTATGTCTATCGTAGTTGGGGACATGCTCAACAGAAAGCATACAGATCGGCCATGAGCGACTATTTTAAGGCTATGAAACTGAAACAGGCTTCAAAACGGGAACTCGGGCCAACTGCCCCACCGTCACCCAATGTCTATGAACAGGTTTATGATTATGGCAAACGGGCCTACCAACAAGAAGATGTCCAAACTGTGCTTGAGGCGATGGAGGCCTTGGTTAGTTTTGAAACTCAAGTTCATCAAGAAGACGGATTAGAAACCACCCTATTGTTAAAATATCAGAGCTACGTCTATCGTGGCTGGGCCTATTGTCAACAGGGAAATTATTCGGGCGCGGTGGCTGACTGCTTGAAAGCAATTCGTCATCGAGGGTTTAATGTGCCCATGTTGACCTACTATGTCTTGGGGGCGAGCTATAGTAGGCAAGGAGCCTATCATAAGGCATTTTTGCCGATGTTGGTCACTTACTTTACCAAAAACCAACCCCGTGAGGCCCATTGGGAGCAGAGCTTGGTGTTTGAAAAGCTCGGCCTGTTGTCACTTTCTCAAAAGGCTACGAACAAATATCTCAACGTAGAGACCGATTATTCTAAACGTGAGCAAGCACAACAACAGCTTGAAATATTAGATAAAATCGCCAAACGTTCCCTAATAGACCGTATTGGCTGGATGATTGAACACTGGCGACGGTGAATAATCATCTTATGTAAAAATTCGTGATCATTGCGATTATGTAATCACAACGGGTATTTGACTGTCAACATAGCCTGTTAGTCATCCGATGACTTTAAGTCATTGGATGACTAACAGGGGACAGAATTTATCTGGATACCGTTATACCCACCGAGACTATTATGCCCCCCAATACAAATTCTACCCTACCCCGCGTCAACATCCTTGGCGTTGGCATCCACGCCATCACCATGACCGATGCGTTACAACAAATTACCCGTTGGATCGACCAGCAGGCCAGAGCCTACGTCTCGGTTTGCACCGTCCACACCGTCATGGAGTGTCAGCATAATCAGCAGATGCGCCAAGCAGTTAATCAGGCTGACATGGCGACTCCAGACGGCATGCCCTTAGTCTGGTTGGGCCGACAAAAAAGTGGTCAGCCGGTCAGCCGAGTCTATGGGCCGGATTTGATGCTGGCCTTATGTGCCCTCTCCGTTGAGCATGGCTATCGGCATTTTTTTTATGGTGGCGCGTCTGGCGTGCCTCAGCAATTGGCCCGCACCATGCAAAATCGCTTTCCGGGGTTACAGGTGGCCGGAGCTTATTCGCCTCCCTTCCGCCCCCTGACCGCGGCGGAGGATGAGCAGATGATCAAAATTATCAACCATGCCGCCCCCGATATTATCTGGGTCGGCTTAGGAACGCCCAAGCAAGATCTATGGATGGCGGTGCAACGAGTCAAATTGACCGCTCCCGTGTTGATTGGTGTAGGCGCGGCCTTCAACATCCACACCGGACAGTTGCGCCAAGCCCCCAAATGGATGCAACAAAACGGCCTCGAGTGGCTTTTTCGCCTGAGCCAAGAACCAAGCAGATTATGGTATCGCTACCTCATCTACAACCCACTATTTGTCCTCAAAGTGCTGGGAGGTGTGAGGCATGAGGCGAGATACCGTTCGTAGTTAGGTGGTGGTGTTACAGGTGTATTTTTATCGCTTTATTTATCAAAATAGTATCTATCATCTATTTAAATGCTAATGTAACATTGTCAAGTTATGATCGAAATTGATTGGCTCTATGCTGGTCAGATGTACAGGACTTTTTTATATTGCCAAGTGAGATGCTCAAAAATGAAAAAATCTATCCTTCTAATTACCTTGTTAACCTTAGTACTAACCACGAATATTGCCCTGGCTGCGCCCTTGCATCAGGAGGCTGATGGGGAAGAATACATTGTGCAAGCCGATGATTGGCTCAGTAAAATTGCACATAAATACTACGATGATATGTTCGCTTATCCAGTCATTGTAGAAGCTACCAACGTCAAGGCCGTCGAGGATGACAACTTTACGGTCATAGAAAACCCCGACCTGATTGAAGTGGGACAGAAATTGTGGATTCCCGATGCGCCGCTTGTCCCTTCTGGCCAAGCGAAATTGTCGGACCAGGTATGGTATTGGCAAGGGTATCAAGATGCAACCGAAATTAACGACTTTACCGTACCCAATCCGGCCAAGTATACCCTCGAATTTCTGCCTGACGGTACGTACCAAGTTGTGGCAGATTGTAACCGAGGCAGCGGCAGTTACGTGGAGGATGGCAGTAGCCTAACCTTTGGACCGGGACCAATGACATTGGCGGAATGTGGCCCGGAATCGCTGTACGATGAATTTGTGACTCGGCTAGGTGACGTGGTGACCTACGTCTTCGATGATGGCAAGCTAGTGCTAAATCTGAAGATGGACGCGGGTAATATGGTTTTTGGCGGCGAGGCGACGCTGAGCCTTGATGTTTTGAAAAATGCCGAGTATCAAGGTATCTATGCTGAGCCGGTTGAACTAACGGATGGGAAATATGAAGGTGAACCTTTTGTCGAGGGTGGGGCTTCACGACCGACGGTCACATTTATCGATCCCTTCAATGCGTTTGGTGACTTAAATGGCGATGATTTTGAAGATGCAGCTATAACCTTAGCAGAGAATTCGGGCGGCAGTGGTACTTTTATCTATCTTGCCGCTGTTGTCAGTCAAGATAGGAGCCTGATCAATGTGGCGACACAGTTTTTGGGTGATATCCAACTCAAATCTCTTGCCATCGAGTCTGGTGAGATTGTGGTGACACTGGTAACGCACGCGCCCGATGACCCGATGTGCTGTCCCAGTCAAGAGGAAATCAAGCGATATCGGTTACAAGATGGAGCATTGGTTGAACAATGACCATTGACCACCATATCAGGTTCACAATAATTGTGTTTTAAGGTTTTAAGTTAATTGGGGGCACTATAGTCTGCAACTGTGGAACCGATAAGGCATACACCGATAAATAATATAGTTAGATGGTGTAGAGTGGATACTCGACACCAATTAACACAAAGGCCACCGCTTCATTATACCAGAAGCGGTGGCCTTATTTAAGACCTCCCACATGGGATACATCTCTTTTTGACAATATTTCGGCTAACCAAAGAAAGCGGTAGGGTAAGCCTTTTTGGTCTTCTGCGATGTTATTCTAATCTTTAGGTTTCATCTCATAACCTCATAACAGGTACTAGCGGTAACGATATAACCGATATCCGACTCCGATGCTGAGTAACATAAGGACAAACAAACCACTCCAGAGCCGATTATCTTGGCTGATGGGAGAACTGATCATGCCTGTGACTGGTAACAGGCCATCCGCGCTCTCGTCTCCTTTGCTTGGAGCAAAGTCGGCCGCATCATCGCTGGAGTCATCTTCATCTTCATTTTCGTTGTCTTCTTCATTGGTGTCAGCATCGACTAGCCATACTTTTTTCGGGCCAGTGAGGGTCAAATTATCAAGCGTATACTGAGCCTCGCCTAAAACAGCCCATTTATTCCATGCTCGAATATACAAGGTTATCGAATCAGAGGTAGGGGTGATTTCTGTCGTATAGGTGTATAATTCGGTGGGAGGCATGTAAAACGCGGCCTCATCCCAAGGGAGCTCGACCCAGTTTTCAGCCGGAATTGATTGCCAATCGTCGATGCCAGTATCATCAATGGCGTACTGCATCCGATACCCGTAGCTACTGGCGATGATGTCGCCAAAAGCCGACCGAATAAAACCGTTTAGAGATAAGGTGTAAACCTCGTCAGGTACAACCTCAACCTGTTGATAAATTCCGGCATAACGGTCTTGTTGGGTAGCATCACGCATAATAAACCGTTGGGCCTGCTCTCCTTGACCAACATAATCAGTCTCTTCGGCGAGGAATAGGGCCACTATTCCATCATTTTGAAACTCTTGCCAACTCTCGGCCACGCCAGTTTCGGTGAAACCAGCCTCAAAATCACCATTTTCAAGCAACTGTTCCGTCTTATAGATAATCTTTGTATTTGAGGGGGCATTTTTGAAGTCAGACGCGTCTTCTGATTCGTTCTCTGTTGATGAAGGTGTAGCGGTTGGCGTATCCAATTCATCTGATGAATCATCATCCGTCTCATCGTTCCCGTCATCATTTTCGTCAGCTTCGTCATTCCCGTCCGTTTCGTCAGCCTCATCGTTATCAGCTTGGACGCGGGTTGAGGTTGGCGTTGGCTCTGGTTCTGTCTCATCATTATCATTGCTACTATCTGCTTCTGTGGTTGCTTCTTCCTCAGCAGTCTCTGTAGCAGTTACTTCACCCGCAGCTGGATCAGTAGCTATTTCAGGGGGACTGCTGTTCACGATACTGTAGACCAAATAACCAATTAAACATAAGGCTAATATTACCACAATACTAATCGCTAAAATCTGAACTCGACGATTTCCTCTCATAAATATCCTCCCGGATAAAGTTAGCGGATGAAAACAGAACTTGGGCTATGGTCTTCGGTCACACTTACGGTTTCAGAGTAACATAGTCCAAACGAAGATCAACGCCCCCTCTTGTCTACATCCTATTTGTTTCAGAAGTTTATCGTTTCTCAGTAAGGAATGGAAATAATTGGTAGTGGTGCAAAGGTAGTGATCCGGAGTGCAAAGCTCGCTTTGCCTGCACTCCGGAATTCCCCTTCACTACTTAGGCCACTTCGCGGTCTTCAGCTTTTAGCGTGGGGATTTATTCCCACTATCTGTTTCGCCTTATGTTTATAGCCATTTATTTTTTTCCACATTCCTTAGTTCAATGAATCGACAACCCTTTATTGTTTCCCTCAATTATATCGAAAAACAAACGCCCCGACAACCATCGGGGCGTTTTTTCATGATGTTGTATTTAGTTGCGATTTGATAAAAAATAGCATGATTCGGAATTTGCGGTATTATTTTTATAAATTTAGACACAGAATGGACATAATATGGACAAACACGGATTTTTTTGTGTTTTCCATAAAATTTGTAGTCCGATGAATCGACAAACTTTTGATGAACTATAGATGTTCAGATAAACATTTTCAGCCGTTACCTTCCCGCAAGTTTAGAACTTGCGGGAAGGTTGGTCTTGAATTGAAAACCATTATCTGAAAGACTGTATGTCAAAAGTTATATCGGTTACTCAGTCGCTTCTTCAGTCGGAGGAGCCGGATCGACAATGTTAACATTTAAGGTGCCTTGAGTTTCTGCGCCGCAATCGTCGGTAACAGTCAGCGTGACCACGTAACTGCCGGTACTGTCATAGCCATGAATGACGCTTGACCCTGCCATGTTGTTGCCGTCACCAAAGGCCCATTCATAAGCAACAATCACGCCGTCAGGGTCATTAGAGTCGGTGGCATCAAAGATAACCATGGCCAGCCCTTTACCCATCATGCCTTCTTGAGGGCCATCAAGTTGGGCGGTTGGTGCGGTGTTATCAGCGCAAACATTGCCTTCCTCGGTGGGAGCAAAATCACTCGAGCCATCTTCTTCGGGAGGTGCAGTCCCATCAGTTTCCTCATCAGGCTGATTGGCATCGCCCTCCGTAGGAGTTCCCGATCCATCGTCAGGCAGGTCTGAACCGTCATCAGGCTGATTGGCATCGTCCTCCGTAGGAGTTTCTGAGCCATCATCAGGCAGGTCTGAACCGTCATCAGGCTGATTGGCATCGTCCTCCGTAGGAGTTTCTGAGCCATCGTCAGGCAGGTCTGAACCGTCATCAGGCTGATTGGCATCGTCTTCCGTAGGAGTTTCCGAGCCATCGTCAGGCAGGTCTGAACCGTCATCAGGCTGATTGGCATCGTCTTCCGTAGGAGTTTCTGAGCCATCATCAGGCAGGTCTGAACCGTCGTCAGGCTGATTGGCATCGTCCTCCGTAGGAGTTTCCGAGCCGTCATCAGGCTGATTAGCATCGCCTTCCTCAGTGGGGGCTTCTGAACCATCATCAGGAGCATCTGAAGTGTCGCTAGGTTGATTCGAATCACCTTCTTCGACAGGTGGTGGGGCGGCAGGAACGGACGCGCCCATGCCCGGAATGAGGTTAAACTGTGTGCCTAACCCGACTCCGCCTAAACAACAAACGGTTAGGACGGCGACGATCAGTAAAATAAGCCGAGGCGTGTTCTTTTTAGGAGCCTCATCTTCGTCGTCTTCGTCAAGAATCTCTTCCTCATCATCAACAACTTCTTCATCATCAAACTCATCATCTTTAGCAGATTTTTTTCTAAACATTTGACCATCTCCCACTATAAGTTAATTGACATAACATTGAAATTTAGTATACCACAACAAAACACGTTATGTCAACTAAGATTATGATTCAGTAATTCAGCTAAAAATCATTTCTCGGTTCGATTTCGGCATGGCAAAAGACATCGTTCGCGAGCAAGTGGTTATGGAATGGGTATTAATTAAGTTGCGCGTTTGGCAATCGTAGGGGCTAGGCCAGGCGGTGTAGCGTTGGTTTGAAATCAGAACTCCAATCCGCCTTGCCTAGCCCTGAATCTACGGAATGACGGGCGAGGCAGGGGCGGAGAGGATTTGGCCGCACGTTCTAAAATCAGACCGCCCTGCCTAGCCCCTACCATAATTTCCGACGCAAACGCGCAAGTTATTAAAAACCTGTTCCTATCATTACCTTTGCGCGCTAAAGTTAAAAACTGAATAATTGAATGAAATCGACTTCTTTCAAGCGTTTTTATCCTATATATGGTGTGTCATCAAAGAATATATTACCATATATAGGGTGTTTTGATTTGAAAATTTCAATTATCCTGTTTAAGTTGTTACTG
>JAUCGB010000118.1 GCA_030377895.1 Anaerolineales bacterium HSG24 | reverse complement strand
ATTGTATCATTAGATTATATTCTCCTTACTTTAGCAATAATTTGCTAATAATTTAGTAATCGTTCGACGAATGCTTATTATAAAACCTTTTCGCTTTTTAGGGTAATTTTGATGCAATTGCCCTACCCCGTTCACCAGAAGCACTTCAATCGATTACAAGACGTTGGGGAACGGTTGTAGGGGTGAAAGCGGCTGAAGCATTTGAGTTAGTGCGGGCAATTCAGTAGTAAATTTATTGGCAAAAAGAGGTTAATTGACTGTGATACTGGCTATTCAGGTTGAATTCGAGAAAAATATCATAGAGATAATCAACACCATTATAGATATGACGCAACCGAAGCAGATTATTTGGTTTGGTTCCAGAGTATACGGTACAGCGCATTGTTATTCTGATTATGATATTGCTTTGGCTGGTGTTGATATGGATCATAGAACGGAACGCCATCTTAAAGAAGCTCTAGACGATAGACTGGGAATCTTTACGGTTGATTTGATTGACATAGACAAGGTAGATCCAGAATTTAAAAATAGTATTTTACAAAATGGAGTGATTGTATATGAGAATTGACGACCTTGTTTATGCGCTCAACAAACTAGAAACTGCTTTTATGAGATTACAACAGGCTACAGGTCGAGTTGTAGACGATTTAGATCAAGATGGCGTTATTCAACGTTTTGAGTTCACCTTTGAACTTTTATGGAAAACAACCAAGATATATTTGGAATATGAAGGATTTCGGTGTGCAGGACCTCGTTCCTGTCTTAAAGAAGGCGCACGGCGGGGAATTTTGTTAGAGGGTGAAATTTTGCTTGATATGCTTAATGATAGAAATAAAACGTCTCATATCTATGATGAACATACAGCCAGCGAAATATTTGGGCGTATAAAAAGGAGCTATGTTCTGGTTATAGCCAGAAATATAAAGAATTTTCGGGAACAGGTTGAAGAAGAGGGTGGATTGGATGACCATAAATGATTTTTTGGATACTGTTCATTTAGAACACCTGGCTACTGATTCAAACTGAACACTTTTGGGTCATGGTTTTGGTCACTTTTGATCGTTGCAAATATTCATCTGTAACGCCCTCTCCGCCATAAATACAGTCTTTCAGATAAAGTTTTTTACTCAGACGGACATACCCTAAAGGTTTCTAAAACCTTTAGGGTCTTGAACTGCAAAACATTATCTGAACATCTATAGAAACGTTCCCACCATACGGGATGCATCACAACATTTAACAACTCAACGTGTCTTGTGATCATTTAAAAGCCGCTAACTTCTATCATTGTCCAATATTACACCTAACCACACAGCTCGAAGAGTTTTATGTAAAGGTAAATTAATGTTTACTCCTTTAATTAAAAGGTTACTGCCAAATAAACTTATCAAGAATATACAAAAAAAACGTCTCCAACGACGTACATCTAAACCTGTACAATTATGGGGACAGTTCAGATACGGAGGTTATCGTCAGGCTTATACAACAGTTGAACGATATGGTGTACCAGAAGTACATGTTGCTGAATTTATTGCCGATAACGTTTGGCCGGGTGATGTATGTGTTGATATAGGAGCACATTTTGGATTTTACACTCTTTTAATGGCCTTATATACTGAAAAAAATGGTTATGTTTATGCTTTTGAGCCAGAAGATGAAACTCGTGGTATCTTGCAAAAAAATATTGGCATTAATGATATCCAACATGTAAAAATTTGCGACACGGTGATTGGCGATAAAACGGGTGATGTTACTTGGATAAATTCCTCAAATAGCCAGTCTCATGTAGCCCACGACTTAACAACATTAGGTATATCAAAATCATCTATCTCATTAGACGATTGGTTCAAGAAAAGAACAGCTCCTAATTTTTTAAAAATTGATGTTGAAGGATATGAGCTTGAAGTGTTATCTGGAGCAATCCGTACTTTAGCTCATCACAAGCCAAAAATTATCATTGAAATACACCCATCTGTTATTAAACAAACGGGCTTGTACAAAATATGGCACTTGCTGAATGATATTGGTTATGAAATGCATGCATGGCGTTTGCAAATAGCTCATGGTCACTGCATTAGTAAATATAAGCTTTCTTCACCTGAGTTATTTTTGGGTGGTCATATAGCGGCAATTCCAACATGAAACAAATTATCCTAAAAAAAGGTCAGGCGGTTTTACAAGAAATCCCGGCTCCAATAGCTCAAGAAGGCGAGGTTATCGTTGAAGTAGCCTATTCATTAATCTCAGCGGGTACAGAGAGTGCCGCCCTTCAGCGTTCGGGGATGAGTTTGCCTCAACGTGCGTTAGCTCAACGTGAGCGAGTACAACAAGTCGTTGATTATGCTCGAGATCGTGGCGTTGGCACTACAATATCTATGGTACGGGCCAAGCTAGAAGCAGGCTCTAAACCTGGCTACTCTGCCTCTGGGTATGTTGTCATGGTTGGCAAAGAGGTAAACAATTTTCAGGTAGGCGACCGAGTGGCTTGTGCTGGTGCGGGGCTAGCGGTGCATGCAGAAATTATTGCCGTTCCCCGAAATCTTGTTGTTACAGTTCCTGAAGATTGTTCATTAAAGGATGCCGCATCAACAACGGTGGGAGCTATTGCCTTACAGGGTGTTCGACGAGCCGATCTACGTCTGGGCGAAACAGTAGCCGTAGTTGGATTAGGGTTACTGGGTCAAATAACGGTTCAACTGCTCAAGGCCTCAGGGTGCCAAGTCGTTGGAATTGACACTGATCCTAACCGAGTTGAACTAGCAAAACAACTTGGTGCAGATATGGCCATTGAACCTGATGAGGCAATCATCAACAAGTTAGTACATTTTTCAGGTGGATATGGGGTCGATGCCACCATCATTACTGCGGCCTCTAAAAGTGATGCCATTGTTCAACAAGCCATGCATATCACTCGCAAAAAAGGACGAGTGATTGTTGTAGGGGATGTGGGGTTAGGCTTACAACGTTCACCGTTTTATGAAAAAGAGATAGACTTCTTTATTTCGACATCTTATGGGCCGGGGCGATATGATCCGGCCTATGAAGAACAAGGGCTTGATTATCCGCAGGCGTATGTTCGATGGACGGAAAACCGGAACATGCAAGCCTACCTAGAACTTTTAGCAACTAAAAAAATTGACCTTTCTCAAATATTAACTAACGAGTTTTCGCTTGACCAAGCCGAAGAAGCCTTTGCTAGTTTACAAGCTGACGGTGAACGGCCATTAGGTATTTTGCTATCCTACCCCATCACTAGCGAAAAAACAGAACGTCAACAAAAGCTACATCCGGCCAACTACTTAAACTATCCCCACAAAACAGATAAACTGAATGTCGCTGTTTTTGGAGCCAGTGGTTTTGCTCGAGGTACACATCTACCAGCCTTAAAGAGCATCAAAGATGTTACGATTAGAGCGGTCGTAACGGGGAAAGGCACAAATGCGGTTGAAGTTGGACACCAATTTAACGCGGGATATGTGTCAACCGACTATCGTTACGTTTTAGCTGACAAAGGGGTGGATATGGTCGTCATTTCCACCCGTCATAATCTACACGCTGAAATGACCATTGCCGCGGCGCAAGCTGGTAAAGCGATTTTTTTAGAAAAACCGATGGCACTTAATCAAAATGAGTTGGATGAAATCGTTCAAGTTCTAAAAGAGACATCGGTTCCTTTCATGGTTGGGTTTAATCGTCGTTTTTCACCTGCCATTCAACAGCTCAAAACATTAATTAGTCAACGTAGTACTCCTTTAGTTGCTTTTTACCGAGTTAATGCAGGTTTGTTGCCTCCGAACCATTGGGTTAATACCGCCGAAGGTGGGGGACGAATTATCGGCGAGGCCTGTCACATGTTAGATACATTCCGTTATTTGGTTGGTGCGCCAGTAGTATCAGTGGCAGTGCAGACCATCTCGCCACCCAATGACCAGCTACTAACGAACGATAACTTCTCGGTTTCATTAACCTATGCTGACGGCTCACTTTGTACGCTCATCTATACCGCTATAGGAGCAAAAGCCTTACCGAAGGAGTATCTAGAACTTCATAACGAGGGCGTTTCTTATATCGTAGATAATTTCCGAGCGTTACAGGTTATTGGTGGTTCGGGTGGGTGGCAAGGTGGCCAGGATAAGGGGCATAAAGCTGAGATGTCAGCATTTATAAACTATGTCCGACGTGGTGGTGAGCCTCCAATTAGTTTGGATGAGATGGTGGAAGTGACTCGAGAAACGCTAAACATTCAGCAGAGCTTATTAACTACACTCAAATTGTAAAATATTATTAGTGAATCTTATGCTCAAACCAGTGTCGAATAAAGACAATACCCGCCTTTACTATTTTGTAGCTAGGCTCATTCTTGTATTGGGAATATTACAATTTATTGCTCAAACTAGTTTACTATTGAACGGTATTGGGTACATAACATCTTGGTTGACCATTGATGATACATATTATTATTTGCAAACGGCTTGGAATTTCAAAGAATTTGGTTTTCCAACTTTTGATGGTATCAATCCAACAAATGGTGTCCAACTTCTGTGGTTTTGGATAATTTTGCTTCTGGCGTGGGGCAGTCCAACAAAAATATTTTTGCTATATACAACAATTATTGTTGTTGCTTTATTAAACACTTTATGCTATTGGCCTATCTGGCAAATAGGTAGACTGTCAGGTCGTCCTTTTTTAACTTTAGGACTGGTGGGTTTGTGGGCATTACTGAGTTTCGGTAGTAATGCCTATATGATTGCTATGGAGAATTCTTTACATGCTTTCATATTTTGGTTATTGATATGGCAGGTATACAGCTTTTTGATAAATGTTCACAGCATTAAAACCCTGTTGCTCCTAACCATTTTGTGTATATTAAATGCGTGGACACGGTTAGATGCAGGATTGTTCTCCGCAATTTTGTATATGTATTGTATCTATGTTTTTTTGCGTCATCAATCCCCTCCTCGATTATCCAGAAATAACCTAAAATATATTGTTCCCTCGGTTTTGTTGGTACTGGGATTATTGATTCAACTACTAACATTCAAAGTAATGGGAGGGTCCTACATCCCGGTTTCTGCCTTGATCAAGCTCACTGTAAGTGATTTTGTTAAACAATCGAGTGTGGAAATCTTGACATCGCTTGCGATGCCGCCTATGTTGCGAAGCCCTCTAACGGCTCCATTGGGGATTGTGTCAATTCTGTTTGTGGGGTGGCATCTGTTTTTTACAAAGTATAGTTATCTAAATTCAAGCCGCGTATTGCGTGGTTTGTGGGGATGTTTGCTTGTTGGCGCAATGGGACAGTTGTTTGCTATTGCTCAAACTAAAGTATTTTTTAACTGGTATCTCTCACCCTCTTTTGTTTTCTGGATTATTACTTTTGCAATTTTTCTTGACAGTATAGAGTTTTTTGCTGTTCGATACTTTGCACATAAAAGTATTCGCTATGCTTTTATAGGATTGATGGTTATTCTCTTGTTAATTTCTCCGGTTCAATTTGGACGTCGCTTAACCCGAAATTTATCTAGCAATGGTCACGGCTTATACACTACACGGTATAATATGGCGTTATGGATGCAAACCAATTTACCGGCCAATTCCGTTTGTGCATCCTGGAATGCTGGTCAATTAGGTTATTTCTCAAATTGTCGGGTGATCAATTTGGATGGATTGATAAATAGCGCTGAATATTACGACCATGTATTATTAGGCAAAGTTAGCCTCTTTGAATATTTTAAAGAAAATAATGTTAGCTATCTGGTTGACCAAACTAATGCTCTTGAACGAAATGCGCCTAATCTCTTACAACTACCTTTAGTCACAAATTTTCCTATCGATGGGACAGGTAATGCAGTTGCAATCTGGCGCATCTATCAACAATAATCTGCAAATATTATGTCTCTTGGTCATCGTGCCCTCCGCGGCACACTCTGGTTGAGCGTTGCTAATTACACCGCTTATTTTGTTACCTTTGGCACCGATATTCTATTGGCTAGATTATTACGACCTGAAGATTTTGGGGTAGTGGCTTTAGCCGTATCTATTCTGGCAATGTTAAAGGCGTTGAGTAGTTTTGGACTAAGTTCGGCTATTATACAGTATCAACCAGTGGATAAGGCTGATGAAAACAGATTTTTAGGCACTGTATTTTCGGTGGCCGTTATTATTAGTTTATCTGTTTTGGTTATTATTCTATTTGCCGCCTATATTTTGCAATATTTCTATAGCTATTCAGTAATTCTTGTCTTAGTTGTACTGGCGATTGGCACTAGTTTTCAAACAATCAGCCATATTCCCGGTACCCTCATTCAAAAGAGAATGCTATTTCGTCAAGAGGGGATATTACGAGTCATTAGTTTATTCGCCTCCTCAATATTAGGTATAATTCTGGCCTTCAACGGTTTGGGATATTGGAGTTTGGTAGCCAAACAATTGAGTAATATTGCTATCAATGCCTCTGGGAACTGGTATATAGCCCAATGGCGGCCTATTTTAGCCTGGAATCATGCTTCTCTCCACCATATATGGTATTATGCAAAAAACATGTGGGTAGTAGGAAATATTCAGAGTGCTTTGAATCGGATAGATGATATTGCCGTAGGTACTATCAATGGCGTTGAGGCTTTAGGGTTTTATTCACGAGCCTACAAACTTTCTCGCCTTTTTGTCGAGTTTATCGCTCCGGCAATTGGTCGGGTGACACTGCCTGTGTATAGCAGATTACAAAATGACCCGCAAGCTTTAGCCAGTGTTTTTGGAATCACTTATCGTTCACTGGCCCGTATGAGTGCCTTGTTCTATCTTGAAGTAGGGCTACTAGCCCCCCAACTAATATTAGTATTTTATGGGAAACAATGGTTACCAGCAGTGGCAATATTTCAAGTAATGCTGATTTATGCGTTTCTGTATCCATTATTGGGACAATACACTGTCCTCTTTGTAGCTACTAAAAGACCCGGTATATTGGCACGCCTGCGAGTTGTTCAGTTATTATTTTTTTTGCCTGCCGTTTATATAGCCGCATTGTTTTGGGGAACAATTGGCGTGGCTTGGGTAATGAATTTGACAATATTATTGGGGACGTTTCTGGCAAACCGAGAAACATTAAAAATCATTGAACACAGCATAGTCAAAGCGGCAGGTCCTTCGGTAATTAGCGCTTGCGCAACAACAGTACTCGTATTATATCTGCCAACCTTTTTAAGCGTTGAAAATATTTGGGTAGATGTCCTATTGAAAGCAGTTTTCACTGCTACAATGTTCAGTTCAATACTATTACTTCTGGAAAGACGAACATTACTTAGAGACATAAATCGTGTTCGAACAGGAATGTTCAATAAAAAAGTGTGAAGGTACTAAGGAATGTCGCTAAACAAAGTTCGTCAGATTGGCGTGGTAAAATTATCAAAAATTCTCTATAAAAGTGTACAAAATCATTGGGTACACTATTCTCTTAAACGCCAGGGAATACAAGTAGGATATCATGTCACATTTTCAGGCAAAAATAATCTCTTTGGAACAGAGATAAGCATAGGTGCTTATAGTAGAATTAATTGTAGTTATTTGGATGGTCGGGGAGCTTTGACTATTGGCGCAAATTGTATAATTTTGTTCGCCAAAATATTCACCGCTACCATCACCTTTGCCCAGTAACAGTTTAAACAGGATAATTGAAATTTTCAAATCAAGACACCCTATATATGGTAATATATTCTTTGATGGCACACCGTATATAGGATAAAAACTCTTGAGAGAAGCCGATTTCATTCAATTATTCAGTTTCTAACCTTAGCGCGCAAGGGTAATGCTACGCATGATTTCAACTCGCCAACCTATGATACCCGTTACAAACCCGTAACCATTGAAGACTATGTTATTATTTTGAGCGATACCATTATTCTGCCAGGCGTATCCATTGGATATGGTAGCGTTGTAGG
The DNA here is from genome assembly GCA_030377895.1 of Anaerolineales bacterium HSG24. Classification (GTDB taxonomy): domain Bacteria; phylum Chloroflexota; class Anaerolineae; order 4572-78; family J111; genus JAUCGB01. The sequence continues at coordinate 1,826 of JAUCGB010000118.1, read as the reverse complement.
AGCTGGAGCCGTTGTTTATAAAGATGTGCCAGCTATGAGTATTGTCAGTGGAAACCCAGCTAAAATAATTGCCAAACGCCAACACGTTCACGATGAAATAGTACTTCCGCTGATGGTCAGTCATTACACAATTCCAGAATTATTTGGCAAGGCTATTGCCCTGATCAAGCAATGATTATTACATTCAGGGGGGCGGTCTAGACTTGGAATGTAGGCATCGTTTCAAGTCGCACAGATGTTCGATTTACACATTTTTAGCTCCTGCCAAATCCGTGACTTGGCAGTTTGAGAGCTAGAGCCGTAAGTCACGGACTTGCGATGAGCAAATTTTGTCGAAATTGCAAATCGAACATTTGTTCAGTTTGTAACAATGCCATAATCAGGAGAGAATGATGTTTCGAACTATTAAATTATTACATCCCGATTATGTTCGGGGGCGCATAGATTTGACTAGCTTGCAGGGCCTCAAACTGTCTTTGCGTAGTCTTGTTTTTTTGAAAAAGAATTTAACAAATTTGCGTAAAGGTCATCTCGCTTTCATTTCTAAACTTGTCGGAGTCAAGATACACTACCTTGAGCAATATCTTGCCGAGTTGAATCGCAATACGAGCTTCTTTGAGAGTTTGGAGCAGCAATATTTGTCGGTATGGCCTAGTCACCGGTTTTACCCACACTTTTTTGAAACCAATTATCCCTCAAAAGGAGGATCGGTGTTCTTTCAATCGGTGACTATGTATCTGTTAGTTCGAGCCATGCGACCTAACGTTGTTATTGAGACTGGTGGAGCAGGTGGCAAATCTTCGACCTTTATTCTACAGGCTCTAAAAGATAACCAACAAGGTCGTTTGGTTACTCTTGACCTCAATCCAGAAGCTACGGGCAGATTGAACTCTGAGTATTCCTGGTGGCCTCAGGGTCAACCCTCGTATTTCCTGGTACCAGACAATCTACGGAATAGACTAGATATTAGACTTGGCGATGCCAAGACAAATTTGCCGAAATTGCTAGAAGAGATAGATAGCTTTGATCTTTTCAGGCATGATAGCGACCATTCTTATGAACATATGCTATTTGAATTCCGTGCTGCCTGGCCTATGTTGCGTGATGGCGGTATACTTGTTTCGGATGATATCCGTGCCAACACTTCTTTCTACGAGTTCTGCCAAGAGGTGGACAGAGAACCAGTTGTTTCCTTACAAGCGCTGGGTGGTATTCAGAAATGAATGATAGATACAACCTGACCCCCAAAGGCATCGTCCTGCACGTCAATTCAGGTCTTTGTTATTGAGTCGGGTGGTTTAGCGTCCGTAGAGTGCAAGAGAATGTACCAACCATTGATCAGTATCATCGTGCCAACGTCGTACAATGAAGAAAAGAATATTGCCACGACTTTGGACGCATTGATTAATCTGATAGGAGTTTTCCATCCTCCAAAACAGGACATATTATTTTGGTCAGGAGTTTGTTGTCCCTATAAATGAGATATTTTATGACATGGCCTTATGTACCCCCTGGTAGAGCAAAGAAATCCCAATCAGGAAGTCCATATTCATCAAGTAGCCAACCTGGAAAGTCTATCAAATCACCGTCCAAGTCCAAGGCGACAGTGACTCTGAGATATTCATTTCTGATCCATCTTGGGGGTTTCTCAGCCAAAGTAGGGGTCAGACACTTTAACACGTGTTCGAATAAATAAGCTACACCGCTCAACAGGGTTTGCCCATAGTTGGTTTCCATATTTTGGGCATGAAATCGTCCAAAGCGATGGTTCTGCTTGACGGCTCGATAGAAAACTTCAATACGCCATCGCAACAGGTAGACACGCA
>JAUCGB010000117.1 GCA_030377895.1 Anaerolineales bacterium HSG24 | reverse complement strand
TCGTTTTTGACCTGTTTTTTGCCACATTAGGAGTAACAGAAAGGCCATACTGCTGAACCAAATCACCAAGGCTTGATACTGCACAATCCGACCAAAGGCGACCATGAAGCCGTTGAAGGCAAAAAATCCCCCGGCCAACACGCCAATCAGAGTGGAAGTAGTTCGATTTTCGTTGAGTTGCAGTGCTGGTATCTGTTGTCCAATCAGGATGATGGTCAGGATGCCCCACATCGAGGCTAGAGTGAAGGGCAGGCGGGCGATAGCTTCGGTGATAGTTCCGGTCAAACTCCACACGGCCATGGGGTATAACAGTTCGCTCGGCCCTTTGGAGCGCAGGAACAGCGCATCTTCATGACCAGTCAGACTCTCGGCTGCGCTAATCATGGCCAGAGCCTCATCACCCTGAAACTCGCTATAGTTGAGGTTAGTTAACCGTAAAGCCAGCGGCACAACGATGACAAGGATGTATAAAAATAAGACAGGGAGCGCAGGTATCCTGCCGGCAAAGTTTTTAATTGCCGGAGAAATTCCAGACACGGGAATCAAACTCAGCCAAATTTGACTGCCGATGAACGGTAGCAGGGCAACCAAATTCAAGACGAGCAACAGGTGCCAACGCTCGATTGGGCCGGGCAAATAATGGAGGAGCAACATGGTCATGCCGCTGAGGATGTAGCTGAGGGTCGCGGCTATGACCATCTGCCATAAGAGGCTGTGGCAAGCGAATAGTCGTCGTGACCATGACCAACCGGGCAGAAGCGTAACCAGCAGTAGCGCGCCAAGCACCCGTAACGGGCTAGCTGAGGGAAGCAGAAGGCTGAGGTTGGCGACGAGAAGGCAGGCCAAATAAGGCTCCGCGAGTGAGCGAAATTTCAAGCGAAGCCTCTATTGTATCCGTCGGCCCAAGCCTAAAAATAGGGCTTTTTCTAGGGCTAACACTGACAAGGCAAAATCTTGCATAGTGCGTCCGGTCAGGTCGGCGACCGTGATTTGGTCGGGGTTGGTGCGTCCAGCGAATTTGCCGATAATCAGATCTCCCAACTCGCCTTGTACATTCTCTTCGGTGATAATACTTTTATCGAGAGCATGGTAAATTTCGCCCATCATAATCGACTGAATCAGTTTGTCGGTTACAATTACATCGGCTAACTCTAACACCGTAGGATATAACTCTTGTTTGGTGGGACTATTACTACCTACAGCGTTGATGTGGACTCCCGGCTTTAACCATTCGGGCTTGACCAGCGGTTGCTCGCTGGCGGTGGTAGTGATGACCAAATCGGCCTCGCTGACAGCCTCTTCAACCGAGACCGCTATCTCGATATTGAAGTCATGCTCTTCGATGAGACGACGGGCGTAAGTGTCCACATTCATCGGCGAACGGCCCCAAACGACCACGCTGTTAATATTTCGTACCAACTTTAACATCTTGAGTTGCATGTAGGCCTGTTTGCCAGAGCCAATAATGGCGATCCGTTTTAGTTCTGAATTGGCTAGATATTTAGCCGCCACCGCGCCCGTTGCTCCAGCTCGGACGCGGGTTAGGTACCCATAATCATACAACATCGCCGCCGGAAAACCAGTCGCGGCATCAAAAATCATGGTCATCTCGCTCTGCATGGGCAGATTGATGGTTGGGTTATCCTGAAAATTATTCCCGACCTTAACCACGTAGTAGGGCGCTTCTTCCAAATAGGTACCGCGTACTTGTACCGAGCCATGCACATCGGGCAAGCTCATAGTAAAAGCCGCGGGCAGATTCATACGCCCCTCTGCTGAGGCGACGAACACCTTTTCAACTGCTTCTATTGCATCGTTCAAACTGACTGTTTGACGAATTTCATCTTCACCAAGTAATAAAAAAGACATAAATACAGTATAGCATAAAGTTTTCACGGTGAGAAACGTGAGGTATGAAACTGAGATAGATTGCGTAGCTCAAACTTAGTACCCGACAGAAATTATTCTGAACTAATTAACACAGAGTTTCACAGAGGAACACGGAGATTCACAGAGAAAAAACGATTTATTTTTCTTTTGTATTGCTCTGTGTCACTCTGTGCCCCTCTGTGAAACTCTGTGTTCCTATTTTAGCTTTCCCTAAACTACTTTGTCGGGTAGCAAGAGCTCAAATCCTAACCACCACAATGGTCATGTCGTCGTGCTGTTCAGCATCACCACTAAAAGCGAAAAGCTCCTGTTTGAGACACTCTAAAACGGTTTGAGCGTTGGCTATGGGACAACGTTCTATAATTTTTCTAAAACTGTCAAATCCTAACATCTCCCTAGCGTGATTGTTGGCTTCCACCACGCCATCACTCACCAAAATTAGCGTATCTCCCGGCGACAAGGCTAGGCTTTCTTCTTGATAGCCGATCTCCATGCCTAGCCCCTGCCCCAAGGCAAAACCACCAAGTTCCGACTGCTCTACGACACCGTTTTTTCGTTTAATGTATGGTGGAATACAGCCAGCGTTGGCAAAACGCACCTTTGTTTGTACCGTCTTTGCAGTGGTAACTTGGTTGATTTCAACATAAACCAAGGCACAATTTTGGCGATTTCGGCGAGAATAAGGAATCAAGGCCTGATCAAGATACTCTAACAGTTCGCTCGGTGAAAGTTCCTGCCGCATGGTGGCCTGAAACCAAGCCAGACTGACGGCCATCAACAAGGCCGCTGGAGTTCCCTTGCCAGAAACATCTCCAATGGCCAGGGCATAACTACCATAACTCTGTTGATTGAGCAAACCTATCGGCAACTCAAACTGATGATAGGCATAAAAATCTCCGCCTACGGCATGGGCGGGTAGGTTACAACAAATAACGTCTAAATTGGCCCAATTCGGGTTGGCTGGAGGGAGTAGCGTTTGCTGAATCTGCTTGGCGGTGGCGAGTTCAAGCTCAATGGCAGCCAGTTTGACTTGCTCCAGTTGAGCTTGTTTCCGTTCAGTGATGTCACTAATAATACCAGTGTATAACCATAAATTTTCGGCTTTAATTTCACTCAACGAGATTTCAAGGGGAATCGAATGTCCATCCTGATGCCGACCCAATAGCTCTTTTTTGATGCTGGCTACCTTTTTTTGACCAGTATGATCACTGAGCTGGTTGGGATAATCAAACGGCAATAACATACCAATATTTTTACCAATCATCTCAGCCACGTCGTAGCCAAATATATGGCTGGCGGCTGGATTAAATGACTCGATAATCCCCTGTGGGTCTGTCGTAACAATCCCCTCCATCACGGTATCAAAAATAGCTCGCAATCGGCTTTCGCTTTGATGCAATGCCTCGGCCTGGGTGGTAAGCTGTAACTCTTGGAAATAACGTCGGATGGCTTCATGGACGGTCATACGGAGGTCGGTTTTATCCCACGGTTTGGTAAGATACCGATATAAATTGGCCTTATTAACTACGTTTCCGATTGCTTGGGCATCGGCTTGACCAGTGAGCATGATTTTTAGTGTTTGTGGATAATTGGCATGGAGTTTAATCAGTAACTGATCCCCGCTCATTTCCGGCATGATCTGGTCGCAAATTATAACTGGAATAGGAATTTCATCTTCGACCAATTCCTCAAAAATCTCTAATGCTTCCTCACCACTCTCGGCTAACTCAATTTCATAATCATCGCCCAGATAGCTGGCTAGTTGGTCGCGCAAACTAATCAACACTGAACGTTCATCATCAACACACACAATCGAACCTTTCGGCATGTGCTCCCCTCAATTTTAACTCTAATATCTCAAGTAAGTTCTTCCTATCCCAAGGTTTGACCAGATAGGCTTGCAGTTGTGTCTGTTTTTTCAACCGATCTACCGCGGCCGGGTCGGCTTGACCCGTCAGTAATATCTTTATCACACTGGGATATTGTTGGTGAACATCGATTAAAAACTCATCCCCTTTGACCTCTGGCATCAACCAATCACAAATAATAGCTAACAAGATGATACCATCCTCAGCCATTTCATCAATCACTTCCCAAGCCTCGGCCGCGTTTTCCGCAAACTCGTAGTCGTACTGCTCGCCAAAATGGTTTGCTAACTGGTCACGTAAGTTCATAAGAATCATCGGTTCATCATCAACACATAAAATTGCTTGCTGAGTCATAATCATTTACTCCGTTTGCTCATTTACCGGGAGCCAAACCTTAAATGTTGTTTTACCCGGTTCACTGTCAAATTCAATCAAACCGTCATGCTTTTCGATAATTTTACGGACAATATCAAGACCAAGACCACTTCCTTCCCCAGCCTGTTTGGTGGTAAAAAATGGGTCAAAAATGCGTTTTTGTATATCATCGGGTATGCCTGGTCCGTTATCTGTGAATGAAACGATGACATATTGGGTCGTAGATTCTGTTTCGCTACCATTGGGGCAGCCGTTATGGCTAAACACATCTAATTTAATCTCCCCTTTGTTTTCCATGGCTTGGATGGCATTATGGATTAAGTTGGTCCAAACTTGGTTTAGCTCATCTGGATAACAGAAAATATCGGGCACTGGATTATAGTTTTTAATAACTGTGACCCCTTGTTTGAGCCAATTATGATACAGGGTTAAAATAACATCCAACCCTTTTGTAACCGGTGTTTTTATTTTCTGGCCTGAATGATCGTAATGGGCATAACTCTTTAAAGCGAAAACTACTTTAGAGGCCCGCTCAACAGATAACTCGATATTTTGTCGATGCAACCGTTGGGAAGCTAAATTATAGGCCATCTGTAAGATAAAAGTGTTATTTGGGTCTTGTAGTAACGAGCTAAATTTTTCTACGGTCGCGGTTTCAGAGACACCTAGTTGAACCAGCAACACGGCTACTTTGTTTTTTTGTGGAACATCATACTGGTCTAAAAGTTTTTTTAAGGCCCGTTTTTGACGACGTTCTTCCCGAAACGATATTTCATGGCTGGGGACTAGGCCATTGTCAACCAAAGCTATAAAATCGGTTTGTTGTTGTATGGTTAGCTGTTGAAATAGGAGAGGAAGTTTGTCTATTGAACTATTCATGGCATCGGCAATGTTACCGATTGAGGCTTGAATTGCTCCTAGCGGGGTGTTGATTTCATGGGCAATGCCGGCAATCAGTTGTCCCAAAGCGGCCATCTTTTCAGATTGTACCAGTTCTTGTTGGGTCGTGAGTAAATCTGCCATTGCTTTTTCTAACTCTGCATTATCAGATTCTAGTTGCTGGTTCAGTACGGTGATTTTTTGACTAGCCTGTTCAGCCACTTCTTTGGCCTGAACTAGCTCCCGATCTGTCTTCTGTTTGGCTTCTAGGCTATCCAAAAAACTGTTAGACCAATGGAGTAGTTCGCCAATTTCATCAGACCGTTTGATGGTAAAACGGGATTTGCCGTCAAGCTCATTAGCCTGTACTTGTTGAAACAGTTCCGTTATCTGTTTGATGGGGCTGACAAATGCTCGGGAAACCACAACCGCTGCAACCGAAATAAAAACAAAACAGATCATTAAAACAATCAGGGTGTTGTTCAAAATGGTATTAGCAGTAGCGGTTAAACTGGCAATTGGTACTAGACTAACCAAAACCCAACCACTCATTTCAGACTTACTGTAGGTCACCAACATCTCTTGTCCATCAACCATCGTAACCAATGAACCATTATCGTCATTTAAGTCATCTAAAAAAGCGGATGATATACGCCGCCCAATCAATTTTTGGTTGGGATGGGAAATCAACCGATTTTTGGTGTCTATAATCATAATATATGACCCTTCGCCCAAATCAAATTTGTTAAAACGATCATAAAAACTATCGGTACTATAATTAACCAATAATAAAGCAACCGGTTTCTCGTGCAACGTATCAGCGTCAATGACGTTGAATATTTTGGCCGCAGTGACCACCTTTTTATGAGTAGAGTTGATGTTGATATTATCTTCTACCCCAGTCCATAACACCAACCTATCGGTAGAGATTGCTTCATCATAAATCCGATTATATAACGCTTGGTCTATCTCGCTGACGTTTAGGGTATCGCCCACATGAAAATGAAAGCCGCTATTGGTAAAAATATCAATCGAGATCAACCCTTTAAGGTTAAGATACCCATTGAGGATATAACCAATTTTGGCTCGGGTGGCTAAACGGGTGTAGGTATCGGAAGCCAAGTTACTGTTATCCAACACCTTTTTAATATCTTCAACCCCAGATATGTTGGCAACCAAACTTTCTACCGATTCAAGTAACGCTTCTAAGTGGTCTTTATGTTCAATCATCAAGGCCAGATTGTAGTTACTAACCCTTTCTTGAATGACATTGCGGGAGGTACTGTATGAAGTATGGCCCAATATTAGCAATGGTAAAATGCTCACCCATAGCAAAAACAGAACTAGTTGGGAGGTTATATTTAATCGGGATGATACTTTTTTTAACATTGGCTAATGAAAACCGTAGCCCAATCTTCAGATTGGGTATTATTTTTACAATCTAAAAATTGGGCTACTGAAAAACATTACTGCCTATTCTAACATAAAAAAGGTGGCTTGTCAGCTTGTTACCCGACAGACTTGTTTAGGAAAGGCTAAAAACGGTAACACAGACTGTCGGGTACTAAGATTATTTTCACAATCTAAAGATTGTGCTACTGAAAAACATTACTGCCTACCCGTGTTCCCAAACTGAGTTTGGGAACACAATTGCTCAAGCAAACTCTGTTTGCGACTTGCAACATGCCAGAAACAGAGTTTCTGTGGCAAATTCGTTCCCAATCTGGAGATTGGGAACGAGGGCCTTGTCAGTAGTATACGACTCTTTTAATGTACGTTTAATCTAAACTCAAATCCTATTCATCAACATTATCTTTGGTAATCAGTTTAACATCTACTAACGTTTCAGCCGATAAGGTCTCGCCATTAATTGCCTGAACAGCAAATTGAACCCCAGTATAGGCTTGCAAGGCGGCTTGCTGGTCGATGGTTGTTTGCATGGTTCCTTCTCGGATGGCCGCTTTGGCATCATCTAAGGCATCATACGCCCCGACGAGAACCTCGGTTTTACCAGCCTCTTGGAGGTACTGGACCACGCCAAAAGCCATCATGTCGTTAGCACAAAAAACCGCCCCGATATCCGGATGCTCTTCATAAATTTGACTAATAACGGTATTAGCCTCGTCGATTTGCCAATTAGCGGTTTCCACGGCCACAATTTCGATATTCTCATTTTCCTCAAAGGCCCGAATCGCTCCATCTCGGCGGTCTTGGGCATTTTTAGCGGTTTGAATCCCCTCCAAAATAGCTACTTGGGTGGGGCTAGAAATCTGGTCGCTAATATATTTGGCTGATAAATAAGCCCCTTGTTCATTATCGACACTAATGTAGGGCACATTTTCTAAACCAAGCTCTTTCGATACCTCTGGGTCTAGTTTGTTATCGACATTAACAATCGGAATACCGGCATCTTGGGCCTTTTTTAAGATGGGAATTAACTGTTTAGAATCGGCTGGGGCAATCACAATGGCATCAACCTTTTCATCAATTAAAGTTTTGATGATCGAGATTTGTTGTTCAATTGAGGTCTCTTGCGCTCCGGTTTTGACCAACAGATTAATGCCCAACTCTTTTTCGGCTTCACGAGCGCCTTTTTCCATCTCCACGAAAAAGGGATTGGTCAAGGTCTTCATCACCAAAGCAATGGTCAATTTTTCGGTATCCGGGGCATCGTTTTCCGCCGAACTCTCCTCACTGGCCTTCTCTTCTTCTACCACCAACGAACTTGTATCTTTGGTCGGGGCTTGTCCACAACCAACGAGCAACATCATACTGAAAATTAATAAGACTATTTTTGAGGTTTTCATTTTTTATCTCCTTTTAATTTGATAGTAACCTCACAGAGCATTGAAACGTGTATTTGAACGCTAAGTACCCGACAAAACAGTTAGGACACGGATAAACGCGGATAAACACGGATTTTTTAGGCTTATCTGTGTGTATCCGTATTAATCCGTGTCCCTTTTTTCTTCTGTAACAAGTTCAATCTTTTTTTGTCCTGTACTTACAGTCTTTCAGATAAAGGTTTCTAAAACCTTTAGGGTATTGAACTGCAAAACATTATCTGAACATCTATAGATTTGAACGGCAGAATCCGGAGTGCAAGGCTTGCCTTGCAGGCAAAGCAAGCTTTGCACTCCTATATTTGCACGCTTCGCGTATCAGACGATTTGTTTGGCTCGTTACTAATAATGTCATAGCAACGAGTATTTGGCAAGTATCCATCTGCCTGTCGGTAGTGTTGTTATCTTGATTGATGACACATCGGAATCAATCCCGATGCTAATTTCAAACCAACGCTACACCGCCTTAGGAATGGGCATTAATTAACATGTGCATTTGCGTCGGAGATTATGGTAGGGGCTAGGCAGGGCGGTCTAGACTTGGAATGTGCGACCATCTCCGCTCCGCCCCTGCCTCGCCCGTCATTCCATGGATTCAGGGCGAGGCAAGGCGGATTGGAGTTCTGATTTCAAACCAACGCTACACCGCCTTGCCTAGCCCCTACGATTGCCAAACGCGCAACTTATTTAGGACTCATTCCTACCTAGCCCTACGATTGCCAAACGCGCAACTTATTTAATCCCAATTCCTAAGAACTCTCCCTACTCCCCAATAATAACATTATCAATCAAACGTGTATTATCGACAAAAACCGCCATCGAGAGTAGCGCGTGGTCGGTGATCTCCTCTAGCTCAACGAGACTAATCGGGTCGGCGACGCTGACATAGTCAAGACGAGCCAGTGGCGTGGACGCAATCAGGTCGATCATGATAAAACGAAGCGATTCGGCCTGACGCTCACCCTGAGCGAACGCGCTTTGGGCCGCGTTGAGGGCGCGGTACAAGCAGGTCGCTTGCTCGCGGGCGATTGGCGAAAGATTCGAGTTGCGCGAACTTAAGGCCAAGCCGTCATGATCTCTGGCGATGGGACAAACCACAATATCCAGATTAAAGTTCAGGTCACGCACCATCTGTTTGATGACCGCCACCTGTTGAGCGTCCTTCTGCCCAAAATAGGCTCGATTCGGCTGGAACACATTGAACAATTTGGCGACCACCGTCGTCACGCCCCGAAAATGGCCGGGCCGAGCCGCACCTTCGAGTAGAGTCGTCACCTCTTCCACCTCAACATAACTCTGGTAGCCGCTTGGATAGACCGTCTCTGGCTCCGGAGTCCAGACCAAATCAGCCCCAGCTTCCTTTAATAGGGCTAAATCCCGATCCATGTCGCGGGGATACACCTCTAAATCTTGGGCATCATTAAACTGAGTCGGGTTGACAAAGATGCTGACTCCGACTCGATCATTTTCCTGACAAGCTCGCTCGACGAGGCTCAAATGCCCAGCATGAAGAAAACCCATCGTCGGCACCAATCCCCAACTTAGGGACAGTTCGGCCCAGCGGACTTGGCGAATTGCGTCAATCGTTTTAAGTATTTGCATGGCAATTTGTAATTGATGTTTGTGGATGTACTATGAGCGCAGGATTTCAGCCTGCGCTCACAGTCAAACATCAACTTTGGGCATGGTTCATTTTGAGGTGAATGATCTTTACAAATTGCGATGAAGCGTAGGGGCTACCCGTAGGGGGGCGGTCTAGACTTGGAATGTGTGGCTATCAACGTAAGCCGAGACATGTAGCACATGCTTTAGCCTGTGCCGTACACAGTCTAAAGACTGTGCTACGATATTATCTGTCGCACGTTAAGTTGGTAGCCGAATATGTGGTCAAATTCTCTCCGCCCCTGCCTCGCCCGTTTACTTGGAGATAGCGTCCCCTGTGGGCTACGGGCGAGGTAAGGCGGATGAAAATTCTGATTTCAAACCATGATAGTTGCCGCCTTACCTAGCCCCTACACAATTATCGCCACGTATAATTTGTAAAGATGAA